>NZ_AJQE01000042.1 GCF_000261685.1 Bradyrhizobium genomosp. I (2014)
GCGCCGAGCGAGAAGCCGAGCATGGCGACGAAGCCCGCGAACACCTTCAACGCGATGTGGCCGGCCAGCATGTTCGCGAAGAGACGAACACTGTGGGAGACCGGCCGCAGGAAGAACGACAGGATCTCGATGAACATGACCAGCGGCAGGATGTAGATGGGGACGCCGTGGGGAACGAAGATCTTGAAGAATTTCAGGCCATTCTTGGCGACGCCGTAGATCAGGACGGTGAAGAAGACCAGAAGCGCGAGCGCCGCGGTGACGATCAGATGGCTCGACACCGTGAAGGTATAGGGGATGATGCCGACCAGGTTCGAGACGCAGATGAACATGAACAGCGAGAAGATCAGCGGGAAGAACTTCATGCCTTCCGCGCCGGCCGTCGAACGGATGGTCGAGGCGACGAATTCGTAAGAGATTTCAGCGACCGACTGCAGACGCCCCGGAACCAGCTGCGTGCCGCTGGCAAGCATCAGGATCGAGATGATCGCCACCGCCACCAGCATGTAGAGCGACGAATTGGTGAAGGCGATCGTGTGATTGCCGATATGGCCCAGGGTGAAGAGAGGCTCGATGTTGAACTGGTGGATCGGGTCGATTTTCATCAGCGCGGCATCTCTTGGTCTGCCGGGCAATGCCGGCGGGTCTCGGTCTGCCGGCCGGGCCGGCCCGTACCGGCGAGGCCGGCACGATATTCCTTTCCTGGTGGGATCGGCTCACGAACCACCGCGCCTGTTTTGACCCGCGCCCGCCGTTCTCACCACGTTCACCACGCCGGCGACGAAGCCCAGCAGCAGGAACACGATAAATCCGAAAGGCGACGTCGACAGCAAGCGGTCGAAACCCCAGCCAATCCCCGCCCCGACAGCGACGCCGGCGATCAACTCCGAGGATAACCGGAAACCAAGCGCCATCGCCGAGGCTCTGGCCGCTCTGTCTCCATCGTCGCCTGCGGGTTGCTCGGTCCTGGTCCGGCGGTCGCGAAATTCGGACAACCGCTGATCAAGACTTCCGAGCCGTTCGGAAAGCGCGGCTTCCTCGGACGATCTATCGCGATCCCCATCATCGCCGTGTCCCGTGCCCTGTGTCATGCAACGAAGACCCGAAACGCCGCGGCTGAATGGAAATTACGCCCGTCACCCTCAAAAGCCGCGCGGACCATACTGATGGCCCATAATCAAGTCAAGCCAAGTCACGATTGCGTCGCTTTCGGTCATGTAACTGATTTTATTGACGATATTGGCGTGCGCGACAGCGCCGCACACAGCGTGACGCCGCACCGCAGCAGGTCTGCTCACGATCGGCGTATGCTGCTGTCCTTTCGCCACACTGCCGGGATCAAAGCGGCCATCGCGTTCGTTGATTTCAGAGGCGGGTTTTGGGCGGCGAATTGCCTGATGGGGTGTAGGATTGCGCCGCAGCAGCGCCGTGGCGGAGAGGGCGATGAGACCAGCGACGTCATCCACAACATCATGGTTTGCGGCGGCGGCCGCGCTGATGGCCGTCAGCGGCGGCTCCGTGGCCGCGCAATCCGCGCCCGACGGCGAAAATGGGCGCTACAGCATGACGCCGATCCCCGAGGGCGTGCTGCGGCTCGATACGCGCACCGGCACGGTATCGACCTGCACCAAGAACGATGCCGGCTGGGCCTGCTATGCGGTGCCTGACGAGCGGACCGCACTCGACGCCGAGATCGGCAGGCTCCAGGCCGAGGTCGAGAGGCTGAAGGGGCAGCTCGCGGCGGGTCCGACGGTGTCGGGCAAGATCGATGAGGCATTGCCGAAATCCGACCCGCTGAAGAAGGCGGAGCCCAAGGTCGCCGAGGGCGAGCGCAAGATCGAGATCCCGCTGCCGAGCGACCAGGACGTCGATCGCCTGATGTCGTTCCTGGAAAAGGCCTGGCGAAGGCTGATCGACATGGCCAACCGCGTGCAGAAGGACGTGTCGGGGAAGATTTGAACGGCCCCTCGCGCCACCGCAGTGTTCGATCGATCGAGACCTTTCATGACATCAGCCAGATCCGTCACCCGCTCGATACCTTCGTCGGCGCAAGCCGCGACCGTCATATCGTCACTGCTCACTGTGCAGACGCCGGGCCGCGGCTTCACTGATCTGACCAGCGAGGCGGCAAAATTCGTCGCCGAGGCGCTCGCGCGTGACGGCGCGTTGACGTTGTTCATCCGCCATACTTCGGCTTCGCTGACGATACAGGAGAACGCCGATCCTTCCGTGCTCGTCGACCTCACGACCGCGCTGTCCCGGCTCGCGCCGGAGAATGCCGGGTGGACCCACGACACCGAAGGACCGGACGACATGCCGGCGCATGTCAGGACGATGTTGACGGCGACCTCGCTCCAGATTCCCGTCCTCAACGGCAGGCTCGCGCTAGGCACCTGGCAGGCGATCTATCTGATCGAGCATCGCAAGCGCCCGCACCGGCGCGAGGTGGTGCTGCAATTCGTCGGCGCGACGTCATAACAAAACGGCCGCGGAATCCGCGGCCGTTCGTGTCCGATCGCCGGAGCCTTGGTTCCGGCTGATCTCGACTAGGTCTGCTTGATGTCGACGTCCTTGGTTTCCGGCAGGAACAGGAATCCGACCACCAGACTCATCGCGGCGATGGCGACAGGGTACCACAGGCCCGAATAGATGTTTCCCGTCGCCGCGACGATCGCGAAGACCGTCGCCGGCAGGAAGCCGCCGAACCATCCGTTGCCGATATGGTAGGGCAGCGACATGCCGCTGTAGCGGATGCGGCTCGGAAACAGCTCAACCAGCCAGGCGGCGATCGGTGCATAAACCAGGGTCACGTAGATCACGAGAACCCAGAGCAGGACCGTCGTCATGACGTAGTTGATCTCGTTCGGATCGGCGGAAGCCGGATAGCCGTGAGCCTTGATCGCCGCGGGCAAAGCCTTGGCGAAATCCGGGGCCGTCGCACTCAGAGCCTGCTCGCCGATCTTGACCTGAGCCGGGGTGCCCTTCGGTGCGTCTTCGGTCTGGTAGTTCACCGACAGATTCACCAGCGCGGCCTTGGCGATGTCGCATCCCGTCGTGAACTTCTCGGTACCGGTCGCCTTGAACTGGAACGAGCACTCGCTGGGGTCGGCGATGACCTTCACCGGTGATGCGGCGAGCGCCGCTTCCAGCTTCGGGTTAGCGAAGTGGGTGATGCCCTTGAAGATCGGGAAGTAGGTCACCATCGCCAGCAGGAAGCCCGTCAGGATGATCGGCTTGCGGCCGATCTTGTCGGACAGCATGCCGAAGATGACGAAGAAGGGCGTGCCCAGCGCGAGCGCGATCACGATCATGATCTGCGCGGTTACGGCCGGGACTTTCAGCGTCTGGGTGAGGAAGAACAGCGCATAGAATTGTCCGCCGTACCACACCACCGCTTCACCGGCGGTTGCGCCAAACAACGCCAGGATCGCGATCTTGGCATTATTCCATTCGCCGAAAGCCTCGGTGAGCGGGCGCTTCGAGGTCTTGCCCTCTTCCTTCATGCGCTGGAATACCGGCGATTCGTTCAGGCTCAAGCGAATCCAGATCGAAACGACCAGCAGAGCGCCAGACAGCAGGAAGGGAATGCGCCAGCCCCAATCGCCGAAAGCCTCTTCGCCCATCACGGTGCGGATGCCGAGGATGAGCAGCAGGGCCAGGAACAGGCCGAGGGTCGCGGTGGTCTGAATCCAGGAGGTGTAGTACCCGCGCCGGTTCTGCGGGGCATGTTCGGCAACGTAAGTCGCCGCACCGCCATATTCACCGCCGAGCGCAAGGCCCTGGACGAGACGCAGGCCGATCAACACGATCGGCGCGGCGAGGCCCCAGGTCGCATAGCCGGGCAAGAGACCGATGAAGAACGTGCCCACGCCCATCAGAGTCATGGTCACGAGGAAGGTGTATTTGCGGCCGATCATGTCGCCGAGGCGGCCGAAGATCAGTGCACCGAACGGGCGAACCGCAAAGCCGGCCGCGAAGGCGAGCAAGGCGAAGATGAAGCCGACGTTCGGCGGGACGTTAGAGAAGAAATATTTCGCCAGGAACGCACCCAACGTTCCGTAGATATAGAAGTCGTACCACTCGAAAACGGTGCCGAGCGAGGACGCGAAAATCACTTTTCGCTCCTCGGCAGTCATTCCCCCGGTGCGGACTCCCGAGCCCGCTGTGGCAGCCATTGTCATCGTTTCGCTCCCAGAGTTAGTGCAAGCCGCGCGTCCGGCCATGCCGGATCAATTTAGGCTTGCGCGGAAAGTAACATCGGCGTGAAACCAGCCCCAATACGACTTTCGGCCTTGCGCACGGACGCGCAGCTGACGAGCGGTATCGGGCGCCGGCGCGCAGTCACGGGGCTCCCGGATTAACCCCTTTGCAGCAAAGGGATATTGTGCACTTGCATGCCACGGCCGCTCGGGGAAGAATTGACCGGCTGCGGCGTTGACTCGCCGCCCGGCGTGAACGACAGCAAGAGAACGATGAACGCTCCCTCGACCCATCTCGTCATCGCCGATGACCATCCGCTTTTCCGCGACGCGCTGCGGCAGGCGGTGGCCGGCGTTTTGACCTCGGCCAGGATCGATGAGGCGGGATCGTTCGAGGATCTGACCACGCTCCTGGAACAGACCTCTGAGGTAGACCTGATCCTGCTCGACCTCTCGATGCCCGGGATCTCCGGCTTTTCCGGCCTGATCTATCTGCGCGCGCAATATCCGGCGATTCCGGTCGTGATCGTCTCGGCCTCCGACGACAGCGCCACGATTCGCCGCTCGCTCGATTTCGGCGCCTCCGGCTTCATTCCAAAGCGTTTCGGCGTCGAGACGTTGCGCGACGCCATCCTCAAGGTGATGGACGGCGACGTCTGGGTTCCCGCCGACACCGACCTGTCCGCCGCGGCCGACCCCGACATGACACGCCTGCGCGACCGTCTGGTGACGCTGACGCCGCAGCAGGTCCGGGTCCTCATGATGCTGTCGGAGGGCCTTCTCAACAAGCAGATCGCCTATGAGCTCGGCGTCTCCGAGGCCACCATCAAGGCGCATGTCTCGGCCATCCTGCAAAAGCTCGGCGTCGAGAGCCGCACCCAGGCCGTGATTGCCGCGGCAAAGATCGCCGGCGGCCAGTGGACGCAGGGCACGCCGACGGGGTGAGGTCAGGTCGCTGCAAAAGCACGTTGGCCGCTCTGATATCCGCCGTTTCGGAGCCCTCGGGTGCTCCATCTGCGCGGCCTCAGTGACGGTCTGTTGCGCCAGTTGCAGCGCGTCCGCGTGCCGGCCCTGCAACCAGAATTCACGCGCCAGCTGCGCCGCCGTGGCAGCTTGACCGGCGGCAATTCCATCCTCGGTGCGGAGCGCCGTGCTGCCGGAAGTCTCGCCTGCGAGATCGGCGCCACGAAGCAATAGCCGCGGCCTGAGAGCGTGGTGATGTATCGCGGCAAGTGCGCCGCTGCATCGACACCAGACCACGCATGCAAGCCTTGTGAGGCGCGCGCGTGGTGACCTCACAATTTCTCACAAGTCCAAACGGGTATCCTGCGGTCACCGCTGCTAGTCAGTTGCGCGATGGCAAGGAGACATTCATGACGCAAGCGGCAAAAAGCACTCTATACGGCCAAGACCCACACCAGTGACGGCTGACACGACGGCATATCGCGCAGGTCCGACGGCCGCCTCGACGTCAGGCTGTCGTCGCCAGGTGGCGCAGGGATCAGCACCAATCCCGAGGAATTGTTCGCAGCCGGCTGCTCGGCCTGCTTCGAAGGCGCGATGGAAATGGCAGCCCGCAAGCGGAAAATCGTGCTTCCCAGAAAAAGTGCGATCGATACGGAAATCGATCTTCTTCTCGATGAAGGCACTTATGCCCTCCGGGCGCGCCTCAATGTCAGCCTGCCGGGTCTCGATCGCGAGACCGCACAGGGCATCGTCGCTGAAGCGCATCGACGCAGCATCATCAACCACCAGGAGGTCGCAACGCCATGAAGCAGCTCATCGATGAGCACCGCCGCCAGTTTCTCGGCATCGCCACAGGAGCCGTCGCCGTCGGTCTCGGCGTGATCGATTTTGCACGTGCCGAGACGGAACCGTTACGATCCTCCGCATCGAATGCGTCCTTCGGGGCGATCAAGCAGATCGACGCCGGCGTCCTCAACGTCGGTTATGCGGAGGTGGGGCCCTCGAACGGTCCCGTCGCGATCCTGCTGCACGGCTGGCCCTACGACATTCACGCCTTTGTCGATGTCGCGCCGATCCTGGCGAAGACCGGCTATCGCGTGATCGTCCCTTATTTGCGCGGCTACGGCACGACGCACTTCCTCTCCAGTGAGACGCCGCGCAACGGCGAGCCTGCGGCGATGGCCGTCGACATCATCGCGCTGATGGACAAGCTCGATATCAAGAAAGCCGTCGTCGCCGGGTTCGACTGGGGCGCGCGCACCGCGGACGTCATCGCCGCGCTGTGGCCCGACCGCTGCCGCGCACTGGTGTCGGTCAGCGGCTATCTGGTTTCCAGCCAGGCTGCCGGCAGTGCGCCGTTGCCGCCGCAGGCGGAGCTGCAATGGTGGTACCAGTTCTACTTCGCGACCGAGCGCGGCCGCGCCGGATACGAGAAGTACACGCACGATTTCGCCAAGCTGATCTGGAAGCTCGCCTCGCCGCAATGGAAATTCGACGATGCCACCTTCAATCGCAGTGCGGCGGCGCTTGACAACAAGGATCACGTCGCAATCACGATCCACAATTACCGCTGGCGGCTCGGGCTCGCCCAGGGCGAGGCGAAGTACGAGCATCTCGAAAAGAAGCTCGCGGCGGCTCCGCAGATTGAGGTGCCGACCATCACGATGGAAGGCGACGCCAACGGCGCGCCGCATCCCGATCCGAGCGCCTATGCCGGGAAATTCTCGGGCCGATACGAGTTTCGCCTGATCACCGGCGGCATTGGCCACAATCTGCCGCAGGAAGCTCCGCAAGCCTTTGCCAAGGCCGTCGTCGACGCCGACGGCGCCTGAGCATCTGTCAGCACCTCGGTCCAGCCCGGCTGGATCGAGGATGTGCCGCGATCCCAGCCTGAAGAAATGTCATGACTTCTGTCGAACCTGAAAAGAAGCGTCGCTCTTATGCCACGGCGATCACGCAGGCCGTGCTCGTCCTGGTCGTTCTCCTGACTTGCGTGCCTTACCTGGTCTCGATCGCGCTCGCGGAGGGGCCGGCGCAAGCTGGCACCGCCGATGCCTCGCCGATCTTCGGCGTCACGATTCCCGCGGGTTACAAGCAGTGGGAGTTGATCGCACCGGCCGAAGAGGCCGCGCCACTCGACGAGCTTCGCGCTGTCGTCGGCAACCAGACCGCGATCGACGCGTATCAAGCCGGCAAGCTCCCATTCCCCGACGGCACCATTCTGGTCAAGCGCGCCTGGAAGCGGAAAAAGTCGCCGGAGTTTGAGGCCGCGACGATCCCCGGTGCCGCCACCACGGTCCAGGTGATGGTCAAGGATTCCAAGAAATACGCTGCCACCGGCGGCTGGGGTTTCGGCCGCTTCGTCAACGGCAGGCCGGTGGACGAGGCCCAGCATCGCACCTGCTTCGCCTGCCACGAGGTCCGCGCCAAGAGCCGCGATTACGTCTTCACGCGCCTGGCGCCCTGAGCATCCGGAGACCGTCATGTCGAAAGCATGGTTCATCAGCGGCAGTTCACGCGGGCTTGGCCGGGCCATCGTGGAAGCCGCGCTCACAGCGGGAGATCGCGTGCTTGCGTCGGCCCGGCACCCAAAACCGCTTGAACCGCTGCTTGAGCGCTTCGGCGAAAGGCTTCGGCTTGCAACCCTCGACGTGACCGACGAGGCGGCAGCGCAAGCAGCGGTCGGCCTCGCCGTGCAGACATTTGGCGGCATTGATGTGGTCGTCAACAACGCCGGTTACGGCGATCTCGGATCGGTCGAGGATACGAGCCTGGAGACGTTCCGTCACCAGATCGAGGTCAACCTGATCGGCACCGTCATCGTCACCAAGGCCGCGATTCCCGTGCTGCGTCGTCAGCACCGCGGGCACATCGTGCAGGTTTCGTCCGTCGGTGGGCGCATTGGTGCTCCGGCCCGCGCGGCCTATTCGGCCGCGAAATGGGGGATCGAAGGCTTTTCGGAATCGCTGGCGCGCGAGATGGCGTTGATCGGCGTGAGCGTGACGATCGTCGAGCCCGGCGGCTTTCGCACCGGCTTTGCCCAGGCTGCGCATGCGGCCGGCGAGGGACGGCCGGAGTACGACGCGGTCGTTGGCGCCGCCGTCAGGATGCAGCGCGACTATGATGGCCGCCAGCCCGGCGACCCGGCCAAGGCTGCAGCCGTCGTGTTGAAGCTCGTCGACATGGATCGCCCGCCCTTGCGGATTGCCCTCGGCAGCGACGCCGTGAACGCCATCGCGGCGGCGGACAGGCTTCGTCTGGAGGAATTGGAGACGTGGCGCGCGCTCAGCGTATCGACCGACTACTGACCCGCGCGTCTCACTCCGCCGCCACCATCTGCTGCGTGCGCCACTGACCCAGCAGGGCACGGAGCGAGGCCGGCTTGACGGGCTTGTTGAGCACCGCGATCTTCTCGTCCCGCGCGGCGATCTGCACGGCGGGGCTGCGATCGGCCGTGATCAGGATCGCGGGGATGGCGTGGCCGAAGCGGCGGCGGATCTCGCGGATGGCGGCGATGCCGTTGCCGCGATCGAGGTGATAGTCGACGAGCAGGCCGGTGACGCGCCGTCCGGCCGTTTCGATCGCGGCGATCGCGCCTTCGGGGTCGGCGACCGCGATCACCTCGGCGTCCCAGGCCTTCAAGAGCGTGCGCATGCCGTCGAGGATCGCCGCATCGTTCTCGATGCAGACGATCAGCGCTCCCGAGATCGGCGTGCGCGCCAGCGGCGTCGCGCTGGTCACGGCCGCGGTATGGGTGATCGCCTTGGCCGTCGGCACCGTCACGGAGAATACCGATCCGCCGCTGGCATTGGCGTCGATGGCGATGCCGTGCTTGAGCACGCGCGCCAGGCGTTCGACGATCGAAAGGCCGAGCCCCAGGCCGCGCGCGATCCGCGCCCCCTGCTCCAGGCGGTGGAATTCCTTGAAGATCTCGCCGCGCTTGACCGTGGGGATGCCGACGCCAGTGTCGTAAACGCAGATCTTCAGCGATTGACCGTGGCGGCGGCAGCCGACCAGCACGCGGCCACGCGGGGTGTACTTGATCGCGTTAGAGATCAGGTTTTGGAGCAGGCGCCGCAGCAGGAGGCGGTCCGACTTGACCGGGAGGGAGCAGGGCACGAAGGCGAGCTCCAGCCCCTTGGCACGCGCGATCGGCGCGAACTCGATCTCCAGCGACCGCATCAGGTCGCCGATCTTGAAGCTCGAGATCGAAGTCGTCATCGCGCCGGCATCGAGCCTGGAGATGTCGAGCAGTGCGCCGAGGATCTCCTCGATCGCTTGCAGCGATTCGTCGATGTTCTCGACCAGCCGCGTCTCCTCGCCGCTGTGCTGGCGCTCGACCAGGCTCGTGACATAGAGCCGCGCCGCGTTCAGCGGCTGGAGGATGTCGTGGCTGGCAGCGGCGAGGAAACGCGTCTTGGAGATGCTGGCGTCCTCCGCCGCGCTCTTGGCCAGCGCCAGCTCGGAGTTCAGCCGCGTCAGCTCCTCGGTGCGGTCGCGCACGCGCTTTTCCAGCGTCGCATTGGCGCGCTCCAGCGCCTCCGCTGCTTCGAAGGTGGGCGTGACATCGGTGAAGGTGATGACGAAGCCGCCGCCGGGCATGCGGTTGGTGAGCACTTCGATCACCATGTGGCGTTCCGGCAGGCGTTCGAGATAAGGCTCGCTGTCGGTGGTGTAGGCGGCCAGGCGCCGCTTCAGCAGGGCCTCGCGCCCGAGCGGATCGTGCGGATCGCCGACACCGATGCATTCCAGGATTTCGCGCAAGGGCGTGCCGAACTGGATGAAATGCGGTGGCACATTGAGGAGATCACCGAACTGCCGGTTGGAGCAGATCAGTTGCAGATCGGCGTCGAACACGGCGATGCCCTGGCGCACATGGTTGAGCGCGGTCTGGAGGATCTCGCGGTTGAAATGCAGTGCCGCATGCGAGTCGTCGAGCAGCTTCAGCGCGGCCTTGGCGGAGACCGTCCGCTTGCGCAGCAGCAGCGACATTACGAGGCGGGAGGAGGCCGCGCCGATCGAGGAGGCAATCAGGTGCTCGGCGTGTTGCAGCAGCTCGAAATCGGCAGGTGCTCCGGGCTCCAGCCGCACGTTTCGCCGCGCGGAGAAGGCCTCGAAGGAATGCCGCGCGCGGTCGGGTCCGAGATATTGCGCCACCGTGGTCTGGATGTCCTGCACGGTGACGGTGGCGCGCCAGCGGCGGAAGCTGGGGGAGATCGGTGCGAGCGTGTTCGGCACGAACAGATCGGCCTGCAACAGCTCGATGGAAGACGGCTGGCGCGCCAGCGACAGCAGCACATAGGTCAGGATGTTGAGCGACAGCGACCAGATGACGCCGTGCATCAGAGGGGGCAGGTCGGCGCCGAACAGCGCCTGCGGCCGCAGCGCCTCGATGCCGAGCGGGCCGTGCTGGAGCAGCAGGATGCCTGATGTCGATGAATCCATGAAGCTCGGTATGAACAGCGTGTAGAGCCACACCACGAAGCCGACCAGCATGCCGCCGATGGCGCCGCGCGCGGTCGCGCGCCGCCAGAGCAGCCCGCCGAAGAAGCTCGGTGCCAGCTGGGCGATGGCGGCAAAGGAGAGCAGGCCGATGGCCGCGAGCTGGGTATTGCCGAGCGCGCGATAATAGAAATAGGCCATCACCATGATGGCGAAGATCGCGAGCCGCCGCGAGCGCAGCAGGAAGTCGCTGAAATCGGCACCGCCGGCGCGCCCCTCCGGCCGACGTTGCAGCACCAGCGGCACCACGAGGTCGTTCGAGACCATGATGGAGAGCGCGACGCATTCGACGATCACCATCGCGGTCGCCGCCGACAGGCCGCCGACGAAGATGGCGATGCTGAGCAGATCAGCGCCGCCTTCCATCGGCAGCGCCAGCACGTACATGTCGGGATCGGCGGCGCCGAACGGGAAGATCACGAGGCCGGCGAGCGCGATCGGGATCACGAACAGATTGATGGCGACGAGGTAGAGCGGGAACAGCCATCGCGCGCGGCCGACCTCGGCATCCGAGGAATTCTCCACCACGCTGACGTGAAACTGACGCGGCAGCAGCATGATCGCGCACAGCGACAGCAGCGTCATGGTCAGGAAGTTGCCGATCGACGGGGCGTAGTTGATGGCGCGCACCGCCTCCGGCGTCTTCATGGCGCGCTCGATCAATTCCTGCGGCGAGAACATCCAGAAGGTGACGAAGATGCCGGCGGCGAGGAAGGCGATCAGCTTGACGATGGATTCGGTCGCAACCGCCAGCATCAGGCCGTGCTGGTGCTCGGTGGCGTCGGTCTGCCGCGTGCCGAACAGCACGGCGAAGGCCGCCATCGCCAGCGTCACCAGCAGCGCCACGTCGCCGAAGATCGGGATGTGGGAGAAGGCCTGGTCTTCGCCCAGGATCGTTTCGAGCGAGGAGGCGACCGCCTTGAGCTGGAGCGCGATATAAGGCACCGAGCCGATGATCGCGATCAGCGCGACGGTCGCCGCCACCGCCTGGTTCTTGCCGTAGCGCGCCCCGATGAAGTCGGCGATCGAGGTGATGTTCTGGGCTTTCGCGAGCTGGATCACGCGGCGCAACACGCCGGCACCGAGCCCGATCATCAGGATCGGGCCGACATAGATCGCGAGGAAGTCGGTCGAGGTGCGGGTGGCAAAGCCGACCGAGCCGAAGAAGGTCCAGGAGGTGCAGTAGATCGCCAGCGACAGCGGATAGATCAGCCCGGAGGCGCGACCGCGCCCGGCCGGCGAGCGGCGGTCGCCATGGCTCGCCACCAGGAACAGGAAGCCGATATAACCGAAAGCGGCGGCGATCACGCCCCAGTCGTGCAGCATGGTGAGCGCGCTTCTCCCTGGGCGCCAACGCGCCCGGTCTCATTTTCCCTGCAAATCTAGCGTGTTGGACGGGTGTAGGCGACAGCGAAATGTCGCGCCGGGGGAGGAACCGGGCTTGTCGTCAAGGTGCGGGCGTGCACCCACGGGCGCCTACCCTCCCCTGGAGGGGGAGGGTCGATCGCGCGCAGCGCGAGCGGGGTGGGGTGATCTCTCGGCACGGGCAGCGTTCGAGGTGGAGAGACCGTCACCCCCCCGGCTCACATTTCGCTGCGCTCAATGTGAGCCGACCCTCCCCCTCCAGGGGAAGGTAAGAACCCTACTCCGCGGCCAGGGACTTCTCGCGCAGGGGCAGGCCGAGGCGGTCCCAGACTTGGAGCAGCGCTTCGGCGAGCTGATCGATCAGGCCGTCGTCGTGATAGGGCGAGGGCGTGATGCGCAGGCGCTCGGTGCCCTTGGCAACGGTCGGATAGTTGATCGGCTGGATGTAGATACCGTGCTGCTCGAGCAGGAGGTCGGAGGCCCGCTTGCACTTCTCGGGATCGCCGACGAACAGCGGTACGATGTGGGTGTCGCTCGACATCACCGGCAGGCCGGCGGCATTGAGGATTGCCTTGACGCGGGCGGCGCGGTCCTGATGGCGCTCGCGCTCCCAGCTCGAGGTCTTCAGGTGCCTGATCGCAGCGGTCGCGGCCGAGCAGACCGCCGGAGGCAGCGCGGTGGTGAAGATGAAGCCCGGGGCGTAGGAGCGTACGGCATCGATGATCTGGCCATTGGCGGCGATGTAGCCGCCGAGACAGCCGAACGCCTTTGCCAGCGTGCCCTCGAGAATGTCGATGCGATGCATGACGCCATCACGCTCGGCGATGCCGCCGCCGCGCGGGCCGTACATGCCGACGGCGTGGACTTCGTCGACATAGGTCATCGCGCCATACTGCTCGGCGAGATCGCAGATCCTGGCGAGCGGCGCGACATCGCCGTCCATGGAATAGAGGCTCTCGCAGACGATCAGCTTCGGCCGGTTCGGGCCGGCCGCTTTCAACAGCTCCTCGAGATGGGCGAGATCGTTGTGGCGGAACACGACCCGCTCGCAGCCGGACTGGCGGATGCCCTCGATCATCGAATTGTGGTTGAGCTCGTCCGACAGGATCAGACAGTTCGGGATGAGCTTTGCGATGGTCGGGATGCCGGTCTGGTTCGAGACATAGCCCGAGGTGAACAGCAGCGCGGCTTCCTTGCCGTGGAGATCGGCGAGCTCGGCTTCGAGCTGGACCAGCGGATGGTGCGTGCCGGCGATATTGCGGGTGCCGCCGGCACCGGTGCCGACGCGGGTCGCGGTCTCGACCATGGCGCCGACCACCTTCGGGTGCTGGCCCATGCCGAGATAATCGTTGGAGCACCAGATCACGACGTCGCGCTTGCCCTGGGGCGAGTGCCAGACCGCGTGCGGGAACCGGCCGGCCGTGCGTTCGAGGTCGGCGAACACGCGATAGCGCCGCTCAGCGTGGAGACGATCGAGGGCGGAGTCGAAGAACTGGTTGTAATCCATCGGCAAAACCTGCAACGGAACCCGGCCATGACGGCCGCCCATTTTTAGAGCTTTTCCAGCTCCGATGTCTATGCGCCAGCACACATTTGAGGCGCGGCGAGCGTGCCAATTGATAACCGCCCGTCCGGCCGCGATTGTTGATTTGGATCAACCGCCTAACGCGGCCCTGCCGGCCGGACCGCAGTTGCCGGGAGGCCGGGGCTGCCATGGACATTTTGTCCATGGCACGCACTGCATCCATGATGGCGGAAGCGGTCGCGCCGGCGCCATGGCGTGGCCGGGACGGCAGGTCGGTCAATCGGACAGCCCATGCGAAAGGAAGCCCCGATGAAGCGTGTCATGATTCTCAATGGTCCCAATCTCAATATGCTCGGCATCCGCGAGCCGCACATCTACGGCACGACGACGCTCGCAGAGATCGACGCGAGCTGCGAGGAGGCCGCCGCAAGGCTCGGGCTCAAGCTCGCCTTCCACCAGTCCAACCACGAGGGCGCGCTCGTCGATCTGATCCAGTCGGCCCGGCAGGACGCCGATGCCATCGTCATCAACCCCGCCGGCTTTTCCTTCACCTCGGTGGCGATCATGGACGCGATCAAGACATTCGAAGGCCCGGTGCTGGAGGTCCACATCTCGAACATCCATGCCCGCGATGAATACCACCGGCACTCCAGGATCTCGTTCGTGGCGACCGGCGTGATCTGCGGGCTGGGACCGTTCGGCTACATCGCGGCGCTGCACGCGATCGCGAATATGAAGTGAGTGGTAGCCGCGGCAGTGGTCTGCTCCCTCGCCCCGCTTGCGGGGAGAGGCGAAGAAAGAGCTCACGTCGTCCGAAACTGCAGCACGCCGTCCTGCATCTCGGCCGCCAGGCGCCCCTCGACGATCATGTAGTTGACATGGGCGACCAGTTCGCCGGCGGCAAAGCCCATCTGGTGCTCGTCCAGCACATGCTTGTTGAACACGACAGGCACCAATGCGCGCGAGGTTTGCGGCACCTCGCGGCAGGCTTCCGCGATCAGGCGGCAGCGCTCCTCGTGGTGGTCGGCGAGCTGCTTGATGCGGGTCTTCAATCCGTAGAACGGCACCCCGTGGCCGGGCAGCACCAGCACGTCGTAGGGAAGCGTCGTGGTGAGGCTGGCGAGCGAGGCCAGATATTCGCCGAGCGAGTTCTGGTCGGGCTCGACCGCCCAGACGCTGACATTCGGCGAGATCTTGCTCAGCACCTGGTCGGCGGAGAGGAACAGCTTGTCGTCGGCGCAATACAGCATCACCTGGTCGAGCGCGTGGCCTCCGCCGGTGATCACCTTGAAGCGGCGCGTGCCGATCACGACGTCGTCGCCATGCGAGATGCGGCGGTAGGACGGCGGCAGCACCGAGACGCGCTTGAGATAGTCCTGGCCGCGGCCGAGCAATTTTTCGGTCAGCGACTCGTCCATGCCGTGGCGGCGGAAGAACAGCCGCTGCGCCTCGCGCCGCTCCTCGGTGCCGCGGTTCTGGTGATAGACTGATTGCAGATATTCGACCTGCGACATCACCAGCGGGCAGCCGAAGCGCTCGACGATCCACCCGGCGAGACCGACATGGTCGGGATGGGAGTGGGTGACGATCAGGCGGGTGATCCTGACGCCCTTCAGCGGTCCGTCGAACAGCCTGGTCCAGGCCTCGATCGTCTCCTCGTTGCCGAATCCGGTATCGACCATGGCATAGCCGTCGCCGTCGGCGAGCAGGTAGATGTTCACGTGGTTGAGGCGGAACGGCAGCTTCAGCCGCGCCCACAACACGCCGGGCCGTACCTCCACGATCTCCTCGTGGCCGGGGTGCTGTTCCCAGGGGTAGCGCAGGGCCTCGGCCGAGGACTGTGCGGTGTCGGTTTTTGAGCTCATGCTACCCGCTTAAACCCAGCGCGAGCGGGGCGCCAGCCGAAAAAGGACGGCCGTGGTCTCCGCATGGCCGGCATACCGGCGGTTTTCCGCGGCCCGGATGGAGCGCAGTCAAAAACGCCGTCATTCCGGGGCGCGCGTGAGCGTGAACTCTGGTGCGCGGTTGCGCACCAGAGAATCCGGGGATTGTCGCGCGAGATTTCCAGGTTCGCCTCTTTGAGGCGGCCCCGGGAATGACAATCAGGCCGCCCGCATGTCGTTGAGGAACGCATCGATTTCCGCGCGCAGCATATCGGCCTCGCGCCGGAGCGCGTCCGAGGCGCTCAGCACTTCGCCTGCCGCCGTGCCGGCTTCCGCGGAAGCGGTGGAGACTCCGACGATGTTGCTGGAGACTTCGCTGGTGCCGCCGGCGGCATGCTGGATGTTGCGGGCGATTTCACGCGTGGCGGCGCCCTGCTCCTCCACCGCGGCTGCGATCGTCGTGGTGACGTCGTTGATCTCGCCGATGATCCGGCCGATGCCCTGGATGGCGCCGACCGCGGAGGTCGTGACCGACTGCATGCTGGCGATCTGGGTGCGGATCTCGTCCGTCGCCTTGGCGGTCTGGCTCGCCAGGCTCTTCACTTCCGAGGCGACCACGGCGAAGCCGCGTCCGGCCTCGCCCGCGCGCGCGGCCTCGATGGTCGCGTTGAGCGCGAGCAGATTGGTCTGCGAGGCGATGGTCTGGATCAGGTCGACGACGACGCTGATGCGGCTCGCGCTGTCTGCGAGGCTCTGCACGGTGGCGTCGGTCGATCCCGCTTCATCGACGGCCTTCCTGGCGATCTCGGCGGAGGTCACGACCTGGCGGCTGATCTCCTGGATCGAGGAGGACAGCTGCTCGGTGCCGGCGGACACGGTCTGCACGTTAACCGAGGTCTCCTCCGCAGCGGAGGCGACCGCGTTCACCAGCGCGTTGGACTGGTCGGCGGTGTTCGACATGCTCTGCGCGGTCGATTGCATCGAATTGGCCGACTGCGCCAGATTGTCGAGCGCGGAGCGCACCGTGCTTTCGAATTCGGCGATCTTCGCTTCGATGCGCGCGGCACGCTCGGCCTTGGCGATGCGGTCCTTGTCCTGCTCGTTCGTCAGCGCGCGGGCCTCGATCATGCTCTCCCGGAACACTTGCAGCGTGTTCGCCATCACCGAGATTTCGTCGTTGTGGTTCTTCGAGCGGTAGATCTCGGTTTCGATGTCGCCGTTCGCGAGCAGCTGCATCGACTGATGCAGAGCGCCGATCCGGCGCAGGATGCTGCGGCCGACATAGAGCCAGACGAACAGCGCCGAGCCGACCAGCATCAACGCGCCCAGCGCCAGCATGACTGACGTGGCGAGCGAAATCTCCTGCCGCGCCTGGAAGGTCGAGGTGTTGGTCTCCTTCTGCACGCCGTCGACGAGCTGCTGCACGCTGATGCCGAGGCCGACATTGAGCTTGCGGGTCTCGTCCAGGATGGTCTGGCCGTAGTCGATGGAGTCGAGCTCCTTCTCGCGCAGATTGAACACGCCGGTCTTGCCGGTGCCGAGCGCGAGCAGCTTTTCCGCCGCCTCGCGCAGCATCTTGTTGCCCTGGTTGTCCGGCAACAGATCAAGGTTGGAGCGCAGGCGTCCCTGAGCCGTCTTGAATTCCTTCTGGATGTCGTCGAGCTTGTCGCTCGTGCTCGCCGACAGCGCCGCGCTCATGTCGGCGGCGGCGAGATTGCCGCTGGCGACGACGTTGCCGAGCTGACCGACGGTCTGCGCGGCGTCGGTGGCATCTGCGGCGGACAGGTCGGCTGAGCCGAGAATGGCGTTGACCCGGGTCTGTGCGTCCAGCATCGCCGGGCTCGCCGCACCGACGAACGCACCCTGCGCGCTGCGAAGCGCATCATATTGCTTCTCATGGAGGGCCGCGATATCGAGCCGTTCGCGGGCGGCCTTCGCCAGGCTCTGAGCCGCCTCGTTGATGCTCTTCATCGTGTCGCTGAGTCCGGAGACGACGCTCTTGTCGCCGCCGAGCTCGATGATCTCGGTGAGCTTCTGCTGCGTTTGCTCCTGCAATTCCCTGAGCTTCTTGGTGCGTTCATTCAGGGCGTCCTCGCTTTGCGCCGCAAGCAGGGCCGGTCCCTGCGCCGCAAGGCTCGCACTCTGTGCCGACAATTGCAGGCTGGCGGCGAGGCGCGGAATGTCCCGCCCGCTCAGTTCGGTCATGCGTCCGCCGAGATTCTGCAGCGCCAGGCCGGCGCCGGTCGCGATCACGAGCCCCATGCCCGCGATCACCGCGAAGGCCGCGAACAGGCTGCCGCGCACGCCCCATTTCGGCATTTTGAAACGAGGACGGAAACGGCCAAGGAATCGGCCAAGGCCCAGACGGATCGCCATCGAAAATTCCCCCAATGTTCTTGCTTCTGTTGTGGCGGCAGTATCGGCGGCACCCGTTAAAAAATCGCAATTGAGGCAACTGCTTGCGCATGTTCCGCAGAGCGAAAAAAAGAAGGGCCGGCAACGAGGCCGGCCCTTCATCGTGATAAGATATTGGTAACCGATCAGTAGCTCGCGACGGCCGGGCTTGCCCAGTTGAAGCGGTAGTTGACGCCCGCCTTGAAGGTGTGGTCGTCGGTGGTGAAGTTGCCGGTGCCCACCAGCGGGCCCGCCGTGAAGTGCGCATCGCCGAAATTGTAGTACTGGTACTCGGCCTTGGCGGACCAGTTCGGGGCGAACATGTATTCCAGGCCGGCGCCGACGGTGTAGCCGTTGCGGTGATCGCCATCGATGATGAACCCGGTCGGCACGCCGCCGACAGTCACCTTCTCGTTGTTGTCCGAATAGGCGTAGCCGCCCTTCACATAGAGCAGGCCGGGACCCCAGGTATAGCCGACGCGGCCGGTGATCGAGCCGAGGCCGCGCTGGTCGTTGGTATAGGCGATGCCGCCCGGGAAGACTGCGCCGACGCTGCCGGACAGCCAGGAATACTGGCCTTCGACGCCGACCACGAAGTACGGGTTGAGCTGCCAGTCCGCGCCGACCTGCACGCCGCCGAGGAAGCGGCCATTGCCGTTGCTGCCGGTGGAGAGACCGTTGAAATTGTTGTCGCTGGAGAACGCGCCGCCGACATGGGCGCCGAGATAGAAGCCCGTCCAATTGTAGATCGGCGCGGCGTAGGCCGGCGCGGGCGACTTGTAGTAGTTGCGGTTGCCGAGGTCGGCGCCGACGGCCGGCGCAGCCGCGCCCACCACGAGCAGCGCCACGGTCGCAAACAGAATCTTCTTCATCGTCTCGAACTCCAACACGTAAGGTCCCCGGCAGGCGCGCTTTCCGCGCCGTCGTTGGTTTTGCAGATAGCTCGCTTTTGATGAAAATGCTGTCACATCCATGGCACAGCGACAGCCAGCTTAACTTATTGGGGTGTAAATGATTTTCGTGCTTAATGGCGGCTTAAGAAGTGGTGAAGGAAGGCTTAACGTCGCGCGTCATGGGTAACTTGCGCGCGCTCCTTGTTAACCAAGACGCCGCCGCACCTCATCGCGCATCTGCGCGCGAAAGGCCGCGCGCTTTGTCGGCCGGTCTTCCTCGCGCACGTCGTGACGATCGAAGATGTCGAACTTCTCGAGGATCGGATACCGCTCGCTCGCCATTGCGAGCACGCGCAGCACCCGGGTCGCCTCCGGCGTCGGGCCGCTGACCTCCCAGCGCCGGATGGTGTCGGCGCCCCCTCTCTCCGGCAATCCGCAAAGCATGGCCATGTCAGCCGCCGTGAGCTTGCGCTCGAGGGCATCGGAGAGGTCGTTGCGAAGCTGCTTCAGTTCGGCGCCGGTCATGCTGTCTTGCGTCCAGGGAAGTCACCGAGCGCAATGCATTAGCGCTGATTCGGGTCCATCCGAAGGCGGCGGGTGCGTGCCCCGCGCTGCGTCTCGAAACCGGCCCCCGGTCGGCGTGTCCAACTTGGTCTCCCCCCGGAGCATTGTCACGAGACAGAGAGCGAGGCGGAAGCCGGTGGCCGCTCAACCTGCGGCACGCACCAGTCCGGAGAGCAGATAGAGTGCGACCAGCAATGTCGCGACCGACAGCATCGTCGTGATCGAGACCGTGGCCGCGACCAGCTTCTCCTCGACCTTGTGCTCATGCGCGAGGACATACACGGTTTTCGCCGTCGGTACGGCTGCGCAGACGACGGCCGCAACCATGTACAGAGGGTTGAGGCCCATGACGACGCAGAGTCCGTAGACGATGAGCGGCATGACCACCAGTTTCACCGCCGCGAGTGCAAACGCCGCCTTCAGGTTGGATCGCAGGCCTTCCACGGACAAGCCAAGCCCGATAGCAAACAGCGCGCACGGCGTGAGCGCGGCAGCGATCATGTTGAGATAGGCCGCGACCGGCGCCGGAATCGGCCATCCTGTCACCGCCCACGCGAGCCCAATGAACGTCGACAGCACCATGGGATTGAGCAGGATCTGCTTTGCCAGCCCCGTGGAGAGCGCGGACGGCCCGCGTGCACCGCGCCTTTCCAGCAGAATTACCGTGATCGGAAACATCACGGCGGCAACGAACACCGTCGCAACAGCTGCGGGCAGGACGGCGGGTTGGCCGTAGATCGCATGCAGGATCGGCAGCGCGACGAAACCGGTGTTGGTCATCGCCGCCGCCATCCCCTGGATGGTGCTGCTGGCAAGGTCGTGTTTGCCACCCGTGCGGAGCGGCAGGAACACCAGCGCGAAGCAGATGAGTGAACCGCCGCCGAACGCGAGCAGAAAGCGCCATTCCAATAGATTGCGCGCCGGCTCCTGGCCGATCGTGACGATCAGCAGCGCCGGCATCGCCACATTGTAGGCAAAGTGGACCAGGGCATCGGCAAGCGAGCGGGAGAGATAGCCAACCTCGCCCGCGAGCCAACCGGTGACGATGATCGCGAATACGGGAAGAACGAGGCTGGCGACCTCCATCCGGCTTCCCCCTTGCTGCCAACGGCCGCAACGAGAGGTTACCCCGGCAATGGAGTGACGTCACTGCCCAACGTTCAGCGAGGAGCAGGCTTGGTGGCGCGTCCCGGACGCGCGAAGCGCGAGCCGGGACCCAGGGGCTGCAAGGCTCGGCGCTGCGATGGGCCCCGGCTCTGCAGCGCACCGCTGGACCGGACGATGCTTCGCATCGCCGGGGAAGCGCTGCGCTGCGTCCGGGGCACGAGAACGGCTTACTCCGCCGAATCGAGACGCCCGAGCTTAAATTCCACGGCCGGTCTGTTGACCGATCACGCACCGCCACGCGGCCAGTCGTTCGGCCGGATGCTGGTTCATCCATTCGGCGAGTTGCGGCGCGCCCATCAGGCAGGACTGCACCGAGACTTGCGCAAAGTCCGAAGTGGTGACGATCTGCTCGTGACAATTGGCTGGAGAGGCGAGGCTGCAAAGCACGGCGATGATTTTGATCACGATACGTTACCCCCGTCGCGGCCGATATATGTGCGACCGATCGCCGGTTTGTCCTGCCCTTCGCTCGCCGGATCTGCCGGCGGGAAGATGCTGTCGTAGATGGCGCGTGCCTCCTGAATGAGACGCGCTCGCTCGCGCTCGGATCTTGAGACAAATCGAATGACTTCGCCCATGCTGACTCCGAATTTCGGCTAGTGAAACGTCATGAGATGACGCTGACCATTCAATGCACATCTATGGTGCCGCTTGCGGCTTTGAAGCGGCGCGGTGGTCACGACCGAATAAAAAGCGCGTGACCTCGCTCCCGGCGCCGGTGTTCTCACGCGCTGGGTTGTGAGGCCGTCCACCACCTCACGTCAGTTGCGCAGCTTCGGCAGCCGAGCGGGCGAATGCCGGTGTCGGCCTGTCCTTGCGCTCGTCAGCGAGGAAAGTCTCACGAAGCAAATGCTGCTGGATCGAATATGTTTCGCCTCTTGCGGCGTGCAAATTCTTGGAACCATCTCGAAAGCCGGCAAATCCGTCCGACCGCCCACTCAGGCTGCAGGCGCCTGCTCCTTGCGACCCGGCACCGCCGCGAGCAGCTCGCGCGTATAGGCATGCTCGGGCGCGCCGAACAGCTGCGCGGTGGGCTTCAACTCGACGATGGCGCCGCGTTGCATCACCGCGATGCGGTCGCAGATCTGGGCGGCGACGCGCAGATCGTGGGTGATGAACAGCATCGACAGCCCGAGCCGCGCCTTGAGGTCTTCGAGCAGCTTCAACACCTGCGCCTGTACCGAGACGTCGAGCGCCGAGACGGCCTCGTCGGCGACGATGATCTCCGGCTCGAGCGCGAGCGCGCGTGCGATGCCGATGCGCTGGCGCTGGCCGCCGGAGAATTCGTGCGGATAACGTTCGAGCGCGCCGGCGTCCAAGCCGACCATCTTGAGGAGATCGCGGGCGCGGTCGAACGCCATCTTCGGATCGGTGCCGGCTGCGATCGGCCCGTCGGCGATGATGTGGC
Source organism: Bradyrhizobium genomosp. I (2014) (assembly GCF_000261685.1). GTDB lineage: Bacteria > Pseudomonadota > Alphaproteobacteria > Rhizobiales > Xanthobacteraceae > Bradyrhizobium. The sequence continues at coordinate 21,867 of NZ_AJQE01000042.1, forward strand.
CGATCTTGCGCCGCGGATTGAGCGAGGCGAACGGGTCCTGGAAGATCATCTGGATGCGATGGCGCTCGGCGCGCAGCGCCTTGCCCGACAGCTGGGTGAGATCGGTCTCGCCGATCCGCACCGTGCCGCGATCAGCCTCGATCAGCCGCATCACGAGGCGCGCCACGGAGGACTTGCCGGAGCCGGATTCGCCCACGAGCCCGAGCGTCTCGCCCCTGAGGATGTTGAAATTGACCGCCCGTGCGGCATCGACGCGGCGGTCCTCGCGAAACCAGCCGCCTGATGTGACGTAGGTCTTGTCCAGTCCGATCACCTCGACCGCCCTGGCCTGGTCGTCGAGGGGCTTGCGTGCCGGCGGGTCCATCGAGGGCACGGCGGCGAGCAGCGCCTTGGTGTAATCGTGCTGCGGCTCGCTGAAGACGGTTGCGGCTGGGCCTTCCTCCACGACCTTGCCGTGGCGGAGCACCACGACCTGGTCGGCGATATCGGCGACGACGCCGAAGTCGTGGGTGATGAACATCACCGCCATGTTGCGGTTGCGCTGGAGATTGCGGATCAGCTTGAGAATCTGCGCCTGCGTGGTGACGTCGAGCGCGGTGGTCGGCTCGTCCGCGACCAGCACGGCCGGTTCGAGCGCGAGCGCCATCGCGATCATGGCGCGCTGGCGCTGGCCGCCGGAGAGCTGGTGCGGATAGGCGCGCACGATGCGTTCGGGGTCGGGCAGGCCGACTTCCCGCGCCAAAGCCAGCGCTCTCGCGCGCCGCTCCTTCGGCGTCAGCAGGCCGTGCGCCTCGAACATCTCCGCCATCTGGTCGCCGATCTGCATCAGCGGATTGAGCGCGGTCATCGGCTCCTGGAAGATCATCGCCAGCCGGCGGCCGCGCAGGTCGCGCCAGCCGTCGTCGTCGAGCTTGAGCAGGTCGCGGCCTTCGAACTGGATCTCGCCCGAGGCGACCGAGACCGTATCCGGCAGCAGGCCCATCAGCGCATGCGCGCACATCGACTTGCCGGAGCCGGATTCGCCGACCACGCAGACGATTTTGCCGGGCCGCAGATCCAGCGAGACGCCGTCGACGGCGAACGGACGTTCGGCGCCCTTGGGCAGCGCGATCCTGAGGTTCCTGATGGTGACGGCGGGCGGGGCGGTCATCATCAGCGGCCCTCCCGCGACAGGCGCGGATTGAGGGCGTCGTTGAGGCCTTCTCCGATCAGATTGAGCCCGAGCACCGAGATCAGGATGGCGATGCCGGGGAACACCGTGATCCACCAGGCCTGGCGGATCACGGTGCGGCCGGCGCCGACCATGTAGCCCCAGGAAATCAGATTGGGATCGCCGAGGCCGAGGAAGGACAGCGAGGATTCCAGGAGGATCGCGGTCGCCACCATCAGCGAGGCCAGCACGATCACGGACGACAATGCGTTGGGCAGGATCTCGCGCAGGATGATCCAGCCGTTGCTCTGGCCGGTGACCACGGCGGCCTGGACATATTCGCGCGTGCGCAGCGACAGCACCTCGCCGCGGACGAGGCGGGCCACCGGCGGCCAGCTCACCACCGCGATCGAGGCCACGATCGAATAGATCGAGGGCTGCAGGATCGCGACCAGCACGATCGCCAGCGCGAAGCTCGGAATGGTCTGGAAGAACTCGGTGAAGCGCATCAGCGCATCGTCGACCTTGCCGCCGAAATAGCCGGCCATGGCGCCGATCGGCACGCCGACGATCAGGGCGACCAGGGTTGAGACGAGGCCGACCAGCAGCGACACCCGTGCGCCGAAGATCATGCCGGCGAACACGTCGCGACCGAGCGCGTCGGTCCCGAGCGGCACGGTCGAGAGCGTGAAGGGGGGCAGGAACGGCCGCTGCACCATGCGCCAGGGGGAGTTCGGGAACAGCATCGGTCCGAACACCGCGACCGAGATCGCAAGCAGCAGGATGATGAGCCCGATGACGCCGCTCGGGCTTTTCAGCATCGATTTCCAGAACTGTTTCATGAGGCGAATTCGATGCGTGGGTCGACCAGTCGGTAGACCAGGTCGGTGATGAGGTTGAAGATCAGGACCATGGCGGAGCAGATCACGAAGACGCCGAGCAACAGATTGTAGTCGCGCTGCAGCAGGGCGTCGTACATCAGGCGCCCGATGCCGGGCCAAGCGAACACGGTCTCGGTGATGACGGCGCCGCCGATCAGCGTGCCCGAATGGACGCCGGCGAGCGTCACGACGGGAAGCAGCGCATTGCGCAGCACGTGGCGGCGCTGGATCACGGCATCGGAGAGACCCTTCGCACGCGCCGTCTTGACGAAGTCGAGCCGCTTCACCTCCAGCATCGAGGCGCGCGTCATGCGGGTGTAGGTCGCCATGAAGAACAGGCCGAGCGTCATCGCCGGCATGATCAGGTGTTTGGCGACGTCGAGCGCATGGGCAAGGCCGGTGAGATTGGCACCGACCGTCTCGTAACCGAAGCTCGGCAGCCAGTCGAAGGCGACCGAGAACAGCAGAATGCCCATCAGCGCCACCCAGAAGATCGGCATGGCGTAGAAGATCAGCGCGAACACGGTGATGCCGGTGTCGAGAAAGGTGCCGGCAAAGCGCGCGGCGAAGGTGCCGAACAGGATGCCGAGCGCGAGCGAGATCGCAAATGCGGTCAGCGTCAGCAGCAGCGTCGCGGGCAGCCGTTCGCCGATCAGCTTTGCGACCGGCGCCTGCTGGCGGAAGGAGAAGCCGAGGTCGAGGCCGACGACGCCCTTGACGTAGATGAAGAGCTGCTCCGGGAGCGGCTTGTCGAGGCCGAACTTTTCCCGGAGCTGCTTGACGAAGACCTGATCGCTGGCGCCGGCCTCGCCAGCCATCACCATCGCGGGGTCGCCGGGCGCAAGCCGGATCAGGAAGAAATTGAGGACGACGATCGCGAGCAGGACGATCACGCCCTTCACGACACGCTGAGCGACGAAGGAGAGCATCTAGTGAGTCATATTGGTGATGTGACCTGGAGCCACGGAGGCGGAGTGACTCCCTCGCCCCGCTTGCGGGGAGAGGGTTGGGGTGAGGGGGGCTCTCCGCGAGGGTATCAGCAGTCGGACTCGTCGAGACTCCCCCTCACCCGAATGTGCGCTATGCGCACATTCGACCTCTCCCCGCAGACGGGGAGAGGCGAAGAAGGACGGGCTCACTTGTCGAGCCATGCGTCCTTGAAGCCGTCGTTGACCCCGATCGCCGTGGTGATCAGGTTCTTGACCTTGCAGCGCGTGATGGTCGGGAACTGCAGCTCGAGCATCCAGGCCACCGGCACGTCCTCGACCAGGATCTTCTGCGCCTTCTCGTAGATCTCCTTGCGCTTGGAATCCGGGGTTGCGACCGCGCCGTCGGCGAACAGCTTGTCGATCTCCGGATTGGTGTAGCCCTCGACGTTGTTGAACATCTGGCCCTTGGCGATGTTGCTGGAGATGTAGTTGCGGCCGACCCCGAGCGCTGGATCGCCGTACTGGTAGAGATAGGTGAAGGCGATGTCGTAGTCCCAGTCGGCGATCTTCTGGTTGCCGCCGGCAACGTCGGTGGCGATGGTCTCGATGTTCATGCCGACGTCCTGAAGGTTCTGCTTCACGGCTTCACCCCAGCGCTGCCAGGTCTCGCCATAGGCGAGCGGCAGCAGGCGGATCTTCTCGCCCTTGTAGCCGGCTTCCTTCAGCAGCGCCTTGGCCTTGGCCGGATCGAACGGATATTTCTTCACGTCGTCGGTGTAGTACTTGATGGTCGAGGCGGACGGACCGGTCGCGACCTTGCCGAGCCCGTTCCAGATCACGTCCTTGGCGAAGTCGCGGTCGATCGCATACATGATCGCCTGCCGCACCCGCTTGTCGGCGAGAGGGCCCTGGCGGTTGTTGAGCCACAGCCAGGCCAGCGGCGAGAAGAATTCCCAGCCCGCGCCGGTGACGCAGGTGTCCTTCAGCTTGGAGAGCCGCGGCACGTCGAAATTCTCGACCGAGCCACCGGGCAGCACGTCGACCTTGCCGGTCTCATACGCCACCGAACGCGCCGCGGCGTCGGGAATGATCTGCCAGTAGATCTCGTCGATATAGGGCTTGCCCTTCTCGTAATAGTTGGGGTTCTTGACCAGACGGATGAACGAGCCCTTCTGCCATTCCTTGAACATGAAGGGGCCGGTGCCGACAGGCGCGTTGTTGTAGGGATTGGTCTTCCAGTCGGTGCCTTCGTAGAGATGCTTCGGCACCATCGGCATCGAGCCGACCTCGAAGATGCCGAGGAAGGGGCCGAATGGCTGCTTCAGCGTGAATACGACGGTGTAGTCGTCTGGCGCCTCGATCTTGTCGACCTGCGCCAGGTTGGTGCGGGCACGCGCATGCGTCTTCTTCAGCATCTCGATCGAGAACAGGACGTCGGCGGCGGTGAAGGGCTTGCCGTCATGCCAGGTCACGCCCTTCCTCAGCTTGAAAGTGTAGGTTTTTGCGTCCTCGCTGATGCTCCAGCTCTCGGCAAGCTCCGGCTGCGGCTCGAGCTTCGGGCTGTAGCGCAGCAGGCCTTCGAAGATGTTGCCCGACACCATCTGGGTCGGGCCATTCTGGACCAGCGCAAGCATCAGGCCGGGCGGTTCGGGTTGGATCACGGCATTGATCGTGCCACCCGTTTTCGGCTCTTGCGCCAGTGCCGGGGCCGCGAGGCCGCAAGCCAGGAGAAGACCAAGCAACACTCTTTTCGGCATGTCGTATCTTTCTCAAGCGAGACCAGCCGTAGACGCTTCGCAACGTCCTCGCGTGCAAAGCTACGGTCGGCCCATCCCAGTCCCCATCCGGTATCGAGGCTCACACAGTCTCGTTCGGCGCCGCAAGATGAAAGTCTCGACAGTGTTCGCACAAAAAATGTACAGCGCGTCCTGTTTTGACGTCGGCTCCTCTGCCACGTCAGGCTGGCTCGGGCGACCAGGGGCCTTGAGCAGATGCCGATGGTGATTGCACAAGTGTGCGCCTGCGACCAAAAGCATCAGGCCATCATGCTGTGCCGAGCGCCGGGCTGCCGCTCGGCAGGCGCCTCAGAGACGGATCCACCGAATTTGATCCGGATCAAAGCCGGGCGACCGCTTTTGCGATTGGATAGCAACTGGATGAGGTGCTGCGCGTTCTGTTCCCCTTAGCCGTGAGACGTGATCGATGGACACCCAGGCCGCGACCTTTCCTGCGGGCGATGCGAGCGAAACCGACGTCGTCGGCCTCGATGCATCGCCGGAGGCGGGCGTGCGGCACTGCCTGCAGCTGCTGAACAATGCCGGCCTGCGTCCGACGCGCCAGCGCTTGGCGCTCGGTCAATTGCTGTTCCTGGGCGGCCATCGTCACGTCACTGCAGAGAGCCTCTATGAAGAGGCGATGGCGGCGAACGCGTATCTGTCGCTCGCGACCGTCTACAACACGCTGAACCAGTTCACCGAAGCCGGCCTGCTGCGCAGGATCGCGGCCGACGGCATCAAGTCGTTCTTCGATACCGACACGTCCGTGCATCCGCACTTCTATCTCGAAGGCGAGGATATGCTGGTCGACGTAGCCGACGGCCTGGCTTTCACCAAGGTGCCCGAGGCGCTTCCCGGCCACGAGATCGCGCGGCTCGACGTCATCGTCCACCTGCGCCGGAAGCGAACGTAGCGCCACTGTGCTCTTACCCTCCCCTGGAGGGTCCGGGACCAGCGTAGCTCGCCCGTGGTCGATCGCGCGCAGCGCGAGCGGGGCGGGGTGATCTCTCCACTCGGGCACTGTTGGACGTGGGGAGACCGTCACCCCACCCCGTCTCACATTTCGCTTCGCTCAATGTGAGCCGACCCTCCCCCTCCAGGGGAGGGTAAGAGCAGCGTCGCGCCTTACCGCAACCCCGCCCGGCGGAATCCCTCGAGATAGTGCTCGCGATCCCGGTCATTGGCCCACGGCAGTTGCGTCGCGATCCAGTGCAGCGAGATGCCCGGCTGGGTGCGGCGGAGCTCGCCGAGCGCCATCGCCGCAAGCGTCCCGTCGCCCGTCATGCCGGCGGAGACCGCGAGGACGCGGTAGGCGCCGGTGAGGTCGCCGCGATGGCGGATCGCCTCGCGCGCCAGCGCGATGGCCTCGTCATAATGCCGTTCGGTGAAGCGCGCATAGGCGGCGATGCCGTGATAGATCGCCAGTGACGGATCGCGCGGTGACAGCCGGATCGCCCGTTGCGCGGCCTCGAACGAATCCCCGGAACGTCCCGCATAGGACAGCGCCAGTGCGTAATAGCTCTGTGCCAGCAAGAAGTTCGGATTGAGCGCGAGCGCCTGCTCGAACTCGGACAGCGCGTCCGCAAGCCTGCGTGTCGAGAAGCAGACGCTGCCGAGCGCGGCATGCGCCCAGCCGTCCTCATGGTCGCAGCGCACCGCGGCGAGCGCAGCGGCTTCGGCGACCGGGGCGACGGTGGCCAGCTCGGCCCAGCCGAGATGCACGCCGAACATGTCGTTTACGGCCAGCACCGACAGCGCCTGGCCGTAGTTCGGATCGATTCCGATCGCGCGTTCGAGCAGCGCCCGCGCGGCCTCGTGATCCCGCCGCGTCACGCGCCAGAAATGCGACAATGCGCGCATCAGCAGGTCCCAGGCGTCCAGGCTCGCCGGCGGCTTGCGATGGGCGCGAAAATTCTCCGCCGCATGGATCTGCGGCTCGATCGCCGCGGCGATCGCGTTGGTGATCTCGTCCTGCACGGCGAAGACGTCGACGAGCTCGCGGTCGTAGCGCTCGGCCCAGAGATGGTTTCCCGACACGGCGTCGTTGAGCTGCGCGGTGATGCGCACCCGGTTGTCCGCCTTGCGCACGCTGCCTTCGACGATGTAGCGGACGCCGAGTTCCTCGGCGATCTGCCCGATGTGCACCGCGCGTCCCCTGTAGGTGAAGGACGAGTTGCGGGCGATGACCATGAACCAGCGCTGCTTCGACAGCGCGGTGAGGATGTCCTCGCTGATCCCGTCGCCGAAATAGTCCTGTGCGGGATCGCCGCTCATGTTTTCGAAGGCGAGCACCGCGATCGCCGGACGGTCGGCCGCGCGCGGGGGATCAGGCTTGGCTTCCGCCCGCGCCGGGGATGCCGCCGTTTCTTCCCGGACCTCGCCAACGAAGCGAAAGCCCTTGCGCGGAATGGTCTTGATCAGCCGCTGCGTCGCGCCGTCATCGCCCAGCGCCTTGCGCGCGGCGTTGATCCGGCTGTTCAGGGCGGAATCCGAGACGGCGCGGTCGCTCCAGATCTGGCTGATCAGGTCACCCTTGCTGACCACACGCTCGCGTTGCGCGACCAGATAAAGCAAGAGATCGAACACCTGCGGCTGCAACGGAACAGCTGCCCCGTCGCAAATGAGCTCCCGAAGGTCACCGTCGAGCACGTTGTTTTCAAAGCGAAATCGCACGTTTTCGTCGTCTCAAGCAAAAATCAAAGTCGTCTCAGGCGAAAATCAACCCTCCGCGAAAGTCTCAGGACGTCCGATCCGGCATGGTGCGAACACCAAACAGTGTCGATGTCTCGGCACAACGGAGCGTTTCATGACCCAAATCGATCACCAGGTTCATTCCATCGGCCCGGAGGTTACGGGCTCGCGCATTTTCAGGTTCATCGCCTTTCTTTACGGAATTGCGGCGTATCTCGTGTTTTTCGTCACCGTTCTCTACGCCATCGGCTTCGTCATGGGAGTGATGGTTCCCAAGACCATCGACACCGGAAGCGATACGCCGACGGTCGAGGCCGTCATCATCAATCTCCTCCTGATGACGCTGTTCGCCCTTCAACACAGCGTGATGGCTCGCAGGCAGTTCAAGGCCTGGTGGACACAGTTCGTCCCCAAGGCGGTCGAGCGAAGCACGTACGTGCTGTTCGCGAGCCTGTCACTGCTCCTCCTGTTCTGGCAGTGGCGCCCGCTGCCGTCGATCATATGGAACGTCGAGAATCCGGATCTCGCCGTGACACTGGTCACGCTGTCCTTCGCCGGCTGGGTGCTGGTGTTCACCTCGACCTTCATGATCAATCATTTCGAATTGTTCGGATTGAATCAGGTGACCGACCACCTCGTCGGCAAGGAAGCGGCGCCGCCGCGCTTCAAGACGCCGCTGCTCTACAAGTTCGTCCGTCATCCGATCTATCTCGGTTTCATCATCGCGTTCTGGGCGGCGCCGACCATGACGGCGGGTCATCTGCTGTTCGCGGCCGTGACCACGCTCTACATCTTCGTCGGCATCGCGCTGGAGGAGAGCGATCTCGTCGCTCTCTTCGGCGACGAGTACCGGCAGTACAAACAACGGGTGTCGATGCTTATTCCCTGGCGCCGGTCAGTATAGTCTCGGCCCCGCCCCGCGCGCCCACCGAAAACCGGACGCGCGGGGCGCCGATGCGCAATAACGATTTTTCATAAAACGGAGACGTCCAAATGAAACATGTCGGAAACTGCTTCTGTGGCGCGGTCACGGTCGAGGTCACGGGCGCGCCGGAGGCGATGGGCTATTGCCATTGCCGTTCCTGCCGCTCCTGGTCGGGCGGCCCGGTCAACGCCTTCAGCCTGTGGAAGCCAGAGGCGGTGCGCATCACCGAGGGCGCCCAGAATGTCGAGACCTTCGCCAAGACGCCGCTCAGCCAGCGCAAATATTGCAGGAAATGCGGCGGCCATCTCATGACCAACCATCCGCCGCTCGGTCTGGTCGACGTCTTCACCGCCACCATCCCGACCCTCGCGTTCGCGCCCGGCGTCCACGTCAACTATGCCGAGACCGTGCTGCCGATGCGCGACGGCCTGCCCAAGCTGAAGGATTTTCCGGCCGAGTTCGGCGGCAGCGGCGAGATGATGCAGGAGTAGCGGCGCGCCTTCAGGTGAAGGCTGTTCCCTGCGGCCATCCTTCGAGACGCCCGCTTCAGGCGGGCTCCTCAGGATGAGGATGGAGTGCGCGGCAGCAGGTTCGACGGGCGCCGGCGCAGATTAGCCTCATCCTGAGGAGGCGCGTAAGCGCCGTCTCGAAGGACGAGGCGTGCGCCGAGGCCTCTCCAGATGCCGAGGCCCGGCTTCGGCCTTTTCTCGAGAGGGCGGCAGTGCGCCGCCCTCTCGGCTTTCCTCCCAAGGGAGGCGGATGACGGACTAGCCTCCGCGCGCTTCGACGACCTTGCGGCAGGAATCCGAGAGCTTCGACTTGTTCTCGCGCAGGCAGGCATTCATCTGCGGCGGCTTGCCGACATGTTCGGCGCAGAATTTGCTGGCGTCGCCGCGGCAGGCCATTTGCTCCTGGAGCGATGGGCCGGACTGTGCAGCAGCGGGCAGGACGGCCGCAGCGAGCAGCAGCGCGGCAAGAACCGAAATCTTCATAAAGCACCTCTTTGGAATTCTCGTTGGTCCCGACCGGGATCACGCGGCCCGGACCATCCCGCGAAGCCGGGGCGCCGGTCCATGCCATGTTCATGGCGTCGGCTCGGCCTCCCGACCGCCGCACCCCCATTTTCATGGCATGTATCGGCGCGCCGACTTTTGCCATTCAGGCTGCACCTCGGCTGCGAAACCCGGTGATTGCATCGGGGCACCGAACGGGAAGCAGGAGAGCAAGATGGCGAAGAGAGCTGGAGCGCTGAGCGCCGGGCTGACGATCATGGCCCTGGCGGGCGCGGCGATGGTGTCGCTGGGCACCAGCCCGGCGCAGGCGGTGGTCTATTGCAAGACCGTCGGGGTGCCCAAGGGCTGCGTGGCGCGGCCGACTGCGGCGGTGGTGGTGGCGCCGGGAGCGCCGGTTGCGCGGGCTGCGGTCGCGACCCCCGGTCTCGGCGCGCCCGGCGTCGGCGTGCGCGCAGGTACGCCGATGAATCGCGGCGGCCCGGTCAATCGCGTCGGCGTGCGCTGATCGTTTCCATTCGATTGAATTGATTGCATCGCTTCGGGCCAACGGGGCCTGCGGACGAACCCCCCGTCCTCCGCAGGCAGATGTCCTGGCCCGTCCCCTCTCTCCGTGCGCCTCACACGTTCGGGGAGGGGGCCTTTCAGCCCGCAGCCGCGTCGCTGTCGGGGAAACGCAGCGGCAATTGCAGCCGCACGCGCGTGCCCGAGGCATCGGAATTCAGATCGAGCACAGCGCCGCAGCGCGCGGCGCGGCTTCTCATGTTGCGCAGGCCGCGCGCGGTCTGGCCCGCGCCCGCGGCCTCGCCATTGCCGGCCATCGCAAAGCCGCTTCCGTCATCCGTGACGCTGATCACGCCGCAAGGCCCCAGGCCGCCGTCATGCGTTTCGATGGTGACCGCGACGTGGCGGGCCTGCGCATGCTTGACCGCGTTGGTCACCGCCTCGTCGAGGATGCGCACGATCTGGATGACGTGCCATGGCCTGAGCTCGGGATGCAGCGGCAGGCCCTGCGGCGTCGCCACGCGCCAGTCGAGCGCGATGTCGTGCGGCCGCAATTGCGCCGTGGCGCGCTCGCGCCAGGAGCCGAGCGCGAGCATCAGGTCGCCGCCGATGTCGTCCATGGAATCGATGACGAGGCGCAGATCCTTCAGCGCCGCGCGGGCCGCATCCGTGATGGTCGCGCCCCCGCTGCCGCGCTCGGACAGTGCGACGATGCTCACGAGCTGGCCGCCGAGGCCGTCATGCAGGTCCCGCATCAGGCGCGTGCGCTCGTTGGCGAGCGCAGCGGCGCGGGCGCGTTCCTCCTCGCGGGCAAAGCTTGCTTTCAGCCGTTCCTCGGCTTCGCGCACGCGCGTCACGAGCTGACCGGCGAAGCTGTCGACCTGGTTCAACGCGCGGGCAAAGCGCCAGGTCAGCCCGGCGCCGATCGCGACCAGCATCGCCGAATAGGACAGGCGCGAGACGAAGATGCGATCGTTGGCCGAGATCTCGAGCACGGTGAGCATGTCCTGGATCCAGCAGACCAGCACGATGGTCACCGCGCAGCCGATCGTGAAGCTCGCCGCGTCCTGCCGCCGCACCACCGCGGTTGCCGTGACGCAGGCCATCAGGAACAGGCAGAGCCCGACGGTGGGGATGCCGAGCACCAGGAAAAGGACGCGCGGCAGCGGCGGGCCCCCGATCAGCCCGACCACGAACACGACGACGCCGGGCACGAACAGCAGCGTGCCGTAGCGCGGCCAGCGCCAGCCGAAGAACAGCACGCCGAACACGACGATCAGCGCGCTCTCGATCGGTGCGGAAGCCAGCAGCACCGCGGCAAGCCTGGATACCGTGGCCGGCGGCACCGGCGGCGGCGCGAACGCCTGCACCACGCCGAGCACCATCGCGGCGGCCAGCACGCCATAGACCGGCTCGTGGCGCCGCATCAGCCACATGATCGCGAGGATGACGGCCAGGATCGCCTGCCAGGCGGAGAACACCACCGGCAGCGTGACGAACAGCAGCGTGCGTGTCTCATAGGCCGGGCGCAGGGCGGCATCCGGCCCGACATAGACGGTGTCGAGAAAGCCCTTCAATGGTCCCCACACCAACAGCCGCACCGTGATCTCGTTGCTGCCCTCGCGCAGCAGCGAAGCGGGGATGGCTGCGATCTCAGGTGTGTTGCGGTCGGGTCGGTTGGCATTGGCATCGCGCCGGGAGTCGAGCACGACGACGCCGTTGACGGCGACCTCCACCGCGTTGCTGAAGCGCGGCAGGTACACCGACCAGCCCGAGGCCGCATCGGCGCTCCGGAACGTGAAGGCGCCGGTGTAGAACGGCGGGTCGGCCAGGGCGTAGCGCGACGACGTGAAATGCGGCAGCGTCACGGGGCGCGTCAGGCCGTCTTCCCGCGCCGAAAAATCGCTTAACGCGAAGTCTTCGGGGTCGCTCGGCTGCAGCAGCCGCAGGCCGAGAATGGTGGCGATCACGATCAGGGCCTGGAGCAGCAGATAGGGCACGAGGCGCGAGGCCAGCAGCCGGCGCCGTGCGGGTTTGGCCGGTGCCTTCGCAGGTGCCTTCCTGGGTGCCTTCGTAGGTGCTTTGGCCGCGATCTCGCTCACAGCTTGATCAGGCCCTGCTGCACCGCCTCGAACACCGCTTCGCTGCGCGTGTGCACTTCGAGCTTGCGATAGATGTTCTTGATGTGGCCGGGCACGGTCTGCCTGGACAGGCCGAGATGGCTCGCGATCTCGGCATAGCTGAAGCCTTTTGCGATGCCCCACAGGATGTCGATCTCGCGCGGGGTCAGCCTCGCCGTGTTGAGCGCAGGCCCGGGCGGCGGCTCCGCCGAATTCTGTGCGGCGCCTTGCGTTCTGCGGACGATGAAACGGGCGATCGAGGCCGAGATCGGCGAATGTCCCGCGACCAGGTCGCGCACGGTGGTGGCGATGTCGGTGGGAAAGGCGTCCTTAAGCAGATAGCCGGTGGCGCCGACCGTGATTGCGGAAATCACGCTCTCCTCGTCGCCGAGCGCGGAGATCACCATGATCTCGGTGTCTGGAGAGCGCTGCCTCATCTCGCGAATCAGCTCGATGCCGTGCCCGTCGGGCAGCCGCAGGTCGGTCAGCAGCACGCGCGGCGCGCCGCCGCTCAGGGCCTGCCGCGCCTCCGCGAGCGTCCCGGCGCTACGCACCTCGTAACTGGCCTTGACCAGCGCATCCTGCAGCCGCCAGCAGGTCGGCGCGTCGTCCTCGACGAGGAGGATGGTGATGGCTTCACCCGTCTCGCCCTGTTCGGTCATGATCATCGTCCCGCGACCCGCGTGTCCCCCGCGGTGCGAGGCAAGTCTAGCCGCAGCGCGGACGCGGTGACACCCATAATCATGGGGGCGGCAATGATACGGTCCCCAGGGGGACCAAGGCTCCATGCAGCCTCAGGAACATGTCCTATATTGCTTTGAGAGATATGAACGAATCCGGGTCGCGAGGTTGAGCCGCATGGCTGACCGTTGACCAAAGGTCAGATGCCAACTTAACGCGCTGCGGCAGATCTCATCGGTAGTCTAGTCTGAGCACGATCAACCCCCTCTAGAAACCTTGGATCACAACGCGATCGGAACCGTTGGGTCGCTACGTTAATGTCCGACGAATTGGCGAGTTTCGCGTGGCAGATGAGCAGTTATCGCTCCCTGCGTTTCGTGCCCGGAGCACCGTGAATACATTGCTGCAAGCGAGGCTCCGCTCAACAACGTTCCGCGCCGGGTCAGTCCCCCACGCTGATTGATCCAACGCTGAACTTCGATCGGGTATAGCGAATACAGAAGGTCGGTAGCTTCGCGTTTGGTTTGCCTGCGGCCATGCGGGGCCGGGTTGTAGGCGGCATGGAACAGGAGTTCGGCGCGAGAAGTCACGCATATCTTGTCACGAGGAATAATACCGACAACGATCGTGCAGGCGGATGCGCAATACCCGTCGATTACGATCGCATCGCCTGTGGCCCGCAGACATTCGTCCCGGGCAACATAGTTTCCGATCCCGCCGCCGGGATCGTTCACGATCCGTATCTCGGCATTGCACCCGTCAGCTTTCATGAGCAGAAAAGCGGCGAGAAGCTGGGTCATGGCGCTTTTTGCGATCATTCGAAGCCAATCACATCGGGGCTCTGGATCTGGAGAGGGGCGCCTAGGCACGTCTACGAGCTGGGTTGGTTGGAGTCAGTGCGACGCCGAAGGGCTTCCGCAGATCACGGTCACCGCTTTATGAGCGATCTCCCTCAAGTCCGCGCGTCGAGCTCCGGCTCGCGCCCGGATTGCGATGGTGTGCATCGTGGCTGACGCAAGCAGTGCAAGTGCCTCCGGATCAGCATCTTGCTTCAACTCGCCTCTCTCGCGCGCCGTGCGAAACCGGGCCTCGAAATCGCCGTCGAGCATGCGGAGCCCGGCGGCAACACTCTTCCGGATCTCTGCATCTTCGACCGCCTCGGCTACCGCTGTCCCGATCACAAAGCAGCCGCGCGCGGAGCCTTTGCGCGAAAAATAGAAGGACAGCGCCGCCTCATAGGCAAGCATCAACGCTTCGGCCAAGGGACGGTCCCCCGCGAGCGCCTCGCGCGTCGCAGCCAGGGTCATCTCCCAATAGCTTGCGAGAGCCTCGAGATAGAGTTCGTGCTTGTTGCCGAATGCCGCATAGAGGCTCGGCGGGCTCATTCCAGTTGCAGCCGCGATCTTGTCCAGCGGGGTGCCCGAATACCCGGTCCTCCAGAAGGTCTCGGTCGCCTGCTTCAGGGCTGCCTTCGCATCGTAGGCACGCGGCCGCCCGCGAGGTGCCGCTGCCGTTTCGCTCTTTCTTCGGGGCATGTCGAAAATCTCGGTCGTCGTGTGCTGAGGCATATTTATAACATCCGCTATAAAAAACAACTGGGAGCCCCCTTGATTGTCGTGCCGCTGTGAATTAATTGTAACGATCGTTACGAAATAGAATTGAGGTGAGGGCTTTCCATGCGGCTAGATCTTTTGCCCGTCGCCGGCTCGAAGGGCGAGCGTGAAGAGTTTAGCGAGAGCTCTGCGGAGGCGCGAGTTGATCGAACTGTCGACGACTCGCCGCTCGACCGCGCGGTCGCGCTACCCCGAAGGAGCGTGATGGAGCGGTTGCGCCGACCGCTCATGCTCGCTCTGCCTCTCATGGCGGCGGCACTCGGAGCCGTCGTGTATCTCGTGCAAGAACCTTACGTCTCGACCGACAACGCGTTCGTTCGGGCCGCGAAATTGACCGTCAACGCCCGAGTTTCCGGCCAAGCGATTGAGATCGCCGTGCACGATAACGAGAATGTCCGGCAGGGCCAGGTCCTGTTCCGAATCGACCCGGAGCCCTACCAGATCGCTGTCGATCAGGCGGAGGCGCGGCTCGGCAGCGCGCGCCTCCAGATCGAGGGGCTCAAGGCGACTTACCGCCAGCAACAGGCCGAGCTGCAGTCGGCGAGGGATTCCGCCGACTTCGACGCGCGCGAGTACGACCGCAAAAAGATGCTGGTCGCCTCCGATTTTACCCCGCGTGCGGTCTTCGAGCGAGCCGAGACGAATCTCAAGGTCTCGCGCCAGCGCATTTCGTCGATTGAGCAACAGATCGCCAGCACAATCGTGGCTCTGGACGGCGATCCGGACATTGACGTCAATCGCCATCCGACGGTTCGTGCGGCCAAGGCCCAGCTTGATCGTGCCCGCCTCGATCTTTCCTATGCGACGGTGACGGCGCCCGACGACGGTGTCGTCACCAGGGTCGACGATCTACAGATCGGCGGCTTCGTCAATGCCGGAGCGCCGGTGTTTTCGCTGCTGTCGAGCCGTCACGTCTGGATCGAAGCAAATTTTCGCGAGACAGGGCTGACCCATATGCGTCCGGGTCAGGAGGCAACGATAGAGGTCGACGCGTATCCCGATCGCAAATTCAGGGCGCACATCGTCAGCATGAGCCCCGGCACCGGATCGGATTTCTCGGTCCTGCCGCCCGAAAATGCGACCGGAAATTGGGTCAAGGTGGTCCAGCGTCTGCCGGTGCGTCTCGAGCTCGATGACTTTGACGCGAGCAGGCCATTGTTTTCGGGCATCAGTGTCACCGCGCGGGTCGATACCGGCTATCGTGGGAGCTTGCGCCACCTGCTGCAGCCAACCTACGCGGCGGGGCTCAGATGAGTGCCGTCGTTCCATCGACCGTTGCAGCGGATAGCCATCGGGCCATCTCGCTCGCGGCTCTCATGGCAACCTACATGCAGGCCGTCAACATCTCGCTGCCCAATGCGGCGCTACCGCATATCCAGGGAACCCTCTCGATGGCCAATGACGAGGTCGGGTGGGTGTTTTCCTCCTATATCGCGGCAAGCGCCGTAGCCATGTCGGTCACGAGCTGGCTTGCGGGACGCTGTGGACGGAAGTCGGTTTACCAATTCTCCCTCATCATCTTCGCGCTAGGTCTTGTGCTGGATACGCTGGCGACGACGTCCGTCCAGTTCGTGCTTGCCCGGATCGTCCAGGGAGTTGCAAGCGGCCCGCTTGCGCCGCTTTCGCTGGCGATCCTGCTTGAGGTGCAGCCACCCACGCGGCGTGCCCGCCTGAGCCTGGCCTGGACGGTGTGCTCTCTTCTCGGCATCAGCAGCGGAGCGAGTATCGGCGGCTGGTTCAGTGAATATCTCGGCTGGCGTTCGATCTTCTATGTCAGCCTGCCAATGACGGCATTCATATTTCTCGCGATGGCGTTCTGGCTTCGCGACAAGAGGGCGGAGCGAACGCAACCCTTCGACTTTTTCGGTTTGGCGACCTTTTCGCTCGGCATGATCGGCCTGCAAGTGCTGCTCGACCGCGGCGAGCGCCTGGAATGGTTCGACTCCATGGAAATCTGGATTGAGGCGGTCGTCTCCATTCTGGGATTCTATCTGTTCGTCGTGCACGTCATGACGACGAAGGAGCATTTTCTCCGCACGGCGCTGTTCAGGGATCGCAATCTCGTCCTCTCGACGATGATCTCCTTCGCCGTCGGCCTCGTCCTGCTGCCGACCTTGGCTTTGACCTCGCCGATGCTGGAGGAGCTGCTCAACTACCCGGTCGACACCACGGGCTACATGACGATCCCGCGGGGCGTTGCGCTCGTGGGAGGGGTGCTGTTGACGAGCCTGGTCCCGGCGCAAGTCGACTACCGCCCGTTTCTGGTTGGCGGAATGGCACTGGTGGTCTACGCCAATTGGCTGATGCTCGGATATTCGCCGGCGATGGATTGGCGCCCGGTCGCCGAGGCCGGCTCCCTCCAAGGTGCGGGGCTCGGCATGGTGATTCCGGCGCTCGCCAAAGCCGCGTTCAGTACGCTCGATCCGAAGCTCCGCCCGGAAGGCAGTGCACTCATCAACCTGTCGCGGCTCTATGGCAGCACGATAGGCATTGCCGTGGTGCAGATCTTCTTCTACGGCAACACCCAGGCCATGCATGTCGCGCTCGCCAAGGACCTCATGCCCTACCGGACCGCCGCGCATGTCGCCGGATCAATGGCCAAGCCCGGCCTTGCGGCGCTCAACGGCATGGTTACCCACCAGGCGGCTGTCGTCGCGGTCATCGGTCAGTTCAAGATTCTGATGTTCGCCATGCTCGTCGTGAGCCCGCTGGTGCTTTTTCTTCGCAAACCGCGGCCGACAGGTTGAGGACCGTGGAATGGTGAGATGAGACCGCATCGAACAGTCTCAGTCTGTCGCACTCGACGGACGCCGCATCTGCGGCGGCCGAGCTCCAACAAGAAAGCAGGAACATGACAACTTCCAGCGCGCTCCGCTACACGAGGATTTCCACCCACGAATCCGGGACAATTCCCGCTGTCGGATTTGGCACACTCATTCAGGATCAGAACGCAACGAAACAAGCCACGAGGGCTGCATTGGAAGCGGGATTTCGACATCTCGATTGCGCGGAACGCTACCGCAATGAGGCAGCGGTAGGCGAAGCTATCCAGGACGCCTTCAGGGCGGGAACGCTTCGGCGAGAGGACCTGTTCGTAACCACGAAGCTCTGGAACACAAATCACCGTCCCGAGCGCGTCAAGCCGGCCTTCGACGCCAGCCGCCGCCGACTGCAACTCGACACGATCGATTGCTATATCGTCCATACGCCGTTTGCTTTTCAACCCGGCGACGAGCAGGACCCGCGGGACGATCGCGGCCAGGTAATCTATGACCCAGGCGTGACGTTGCTGGAGACATGGCGTGCACTGGAGCGGCTCGTCGACGATGGTGACTGCAAGTCGATCGGTCTATCTGACATCACGCTGAAGAATTTGCGCGAGATCGTCGCGGCCGCGCGGATCAGGCCCGCGATGGTGCAGATCGAATCGCATCCATATCTGCCCGAATGGGATCTGCTCGATTTCTGCCAAGAGCACGGAATCGTACTGCAGGCGTTTGCAGCCTTGGGACACGCCATGGAGCCAAGCGTATTGGAAGATCCCGTGATTGCTGCGATCGCGCAGCGTGTGCACAAAACGCCGGCCCAGGTGGCCTTGGCCTGGGCTGTGCAGCGCGGCACCGCTTTCCTGACCACCTCGACCAAACCACAACGCATCCAGGAGAGCTTTGACATTTCCGCCCTGCCCGACGACGCCATGCGGGACATCCGGGAAGCTATCACCACGACCGTCAGGTTCAACGCCGTGGTCGAGACCGGCATACCGGGATTTATCCCTCGGGCGAGACGAGTTGAATGAACTGCGTCGGCACGATGAGTTTCCGGGCAGGAGGTAGAGAATTGTCTTGAGGCACGGCGGGGGTACTCGGCGCCAAACTGCTGGTATAGGTTCCCGGTAGCAACTCCGAATGACCCAGTGCTTGCCCGCGTCGCCGTCGCGAGAGAGCGAAATCCCTCGGCTTCCGAAGTCCGCTACGGGTCACAAGCCGCCGATCACGTCAAGCGAAGTGACTTCCGCCTTCTCTTGCGGGGGCCGGCGTTATGAGTACACACCCCGCTCACGAAAGTTCGACTCGCGGCGGCGGATACCGCTGCGCCAGGACTGACAGCGACAGGGGCCGTTCCTCTTCCGGGAGCTCCAGGTACGCCAGCACGAGCGGTCGCTTCCAGTCGCCGACGCCGAAATCCATCGCCGTCCATTTCTGCGGCTCGGGCCCCTCGAGCCCCCGGACCCAAACGAAATAGCGGGGAAGGTCGTCGGCGTCCGTCGTGCGTCTCCTGGCCATCGAAGCTGTCCGCTGCATCACATCGGTTGCGACAGGATATAGGTACTGGCGCGTGGAAGTCGAACGGCCACTGGCGGTTCGGGCGCGACGCTTATCCGGTCGCGCGACGGTCGCGTGGCAGGTGCCGGCTCGCTTCCGCGCTCGGAGGCAACACCCGCACTTGAGAACGATTTCCCTGTAGCCATCCTTCGAGACGCCCGCCGTTGGCCCTGCGTTGGGGGGCAGCCAAGGCAATGTGCGGGTCTCCGAGATTCCGATTGACCGAAATTCGGAAATGTCGTATAGGATCTTCATCCCGGCCCAAGGATAAGGGGCGTTTCGCGATCGTCACGATACGCGGGCCGGGTGGCGGTGGGCGCGGAGCGCATCGGCGCGCATGCAATCGCAGGGCGGGTTGGCCCGTGAGCGGTTGAGCGGCGCGCACACGACCGGTGCGATTCCAGCGTACGGCAAAAGCGTGTGGTCCTGACGCCCGGGGTCTGTGCGTCAAGGCTTGCGGTGGTGAGGCGGCCCGACCGGGTCCGCGCACCGATCATCCGCAAGACGACGGGGGCAATAGTGCATCGCTCCCCGGGGAGAGCGCGTCATAAGCCGTCAAACCACTGCGCAGGGAAAGGCCGGGATGTCCGGGCTGCCCTGTATGCCGCTGTGCATCTATTTTCGCGCAATTTGCGCACAGCGGACCGCGGGTGCCAGCCGGCGCCCGGCCTTCCCTGCGCCCTTTCCAAGGAAGGGCGTCGTGAGCAGCACAAGACTCGGGCGTCATGCGTCGCGAGGTCGTGGAGGCGCGCCTTGCTGTTTGAAGATTGAAGTGTCTCCGCTCATCCTGCCAATCATCGCCACAAGTCGCAGGTCGCCACGCAGTTGATGTCGGCGAGAAGGTCCGTGAAGGAAGAAGCTTCGCGGATTGTTTCCATGATGCCGGATCGAGAATGCGATGAAGCTGCCGACGTGCGGCTGCCAAGGCAGGCTACCTTGGCCAACCGCAGGAAGGTACGATCCGACGCGAAGCCTGCTTGCGTCGCGCCCGACCGCAGGGTGGAGGACCTTCGCGAACGCGCAATCGCCGGCGAGGTGGGCTCTCGCCGGCGACGCTTCGCGCTTCAGCAGGGTGCCACCCTATTGCCGCGTGAGGCGAACCAGGTCCTGCCGCAGCAGATAGAAGGAGACAGCGAGCAGGACGACATCCTTCATCAGGAAGGGCACGTTGCCCGTCATCGCGGGGAAGCCTCCCGCGGCGACGTCCCAACCCTCCGGCATGAAGGGAATGATGGTAACGGTCGCGATGAAGGTGCCGGTCGAGCCCAGCGCTCCGAGCACGCCGAGCCGGTGGCTCCAGAAGCCCGCGAGCAACAGTGCGCCGAAGGTCCATTCCGAGACGCCGAGGAAATAGCTGGCGCCGGCGTGGCCGAACACGGGATAGAGCCACCAGATCAACGGCCCGTTGCTGATGAAGGGGACCAGCCGCTCGAACTCATATGGAAACCACTTCTGATAGCCGAAGAAGAAGAACATGATCACCATCGAGGCGCGGACGACGTGGTAGTCGAGGTCTTGCGCGAGCAGGCCGGAGCCGTTCAGCGCACGGACAATCGGGCTTTGGGCAGTTGCGGAAAGCGTAGTCATGGTCGTGATCCTTTCATGGTTGAGATCTGACACTTCGCTCAGTGGCTTCACGCGACGGCGGGGAAGTCGATCTCGGTGTCGTTGATGCGGTTGAAGACGTTGGTGAACACGGTGGTGGCGAAGGCGAGGCTGATGTCGACGAGCTGTGCGTCGCTGTAGCCGGCAGCCTTGATCGCGGCGAAATCCTTGTCGCTGACCGTGCCGCTGGTGCGCGCGAGCTTGTCGACGAAGGCGACCAGCGCATCACGCTGGGCATCGCCAGTCGGCCGACCGTCGCGGATCTGCTTCAGCACGTCCGGTGTCAGGCCAACGAGCTTTCCGAGATGGCTGTGGGCGGCGACACAATAGTCACAGCGGGCGGCCTCGCTGATCACGAGCTTGATGATCTCCCTGTCGGACTTGGTCAGGCCTCCGGAGGCGAGCACGGTGTCTGCAGCGAGGATGGCCTTGAGCGCGGCCGGGCCGTGGGCGGCGAGCGCCGCAAAGGTGTTCGGCACGCTGCCGATAGCCTTCTTGATCTGGGCGTAGACCTGGCCGGACGAGCCGGCGTCGGCTTCGAGGTTCGGGATGGGAAGACGGGACATGGTGGCACTCCTTTGGTTGGGGTGGTGAACGATTGCGGAGTGACAATATGGTCCGGGTATGAGATATTGAATGCTACAAAGGCTACTATATATGCTCATTCGTCTCGAGAGGGTATGATGGATTGGCTGAGCCGGCTGTTCGAGATGATGCCAGTGCGCGGTCGCCTGGATCTGCGCTGCTCCTACGGTGCGCCCTGGCGGATCGAGCAGGGGCCGGGCGGGGCGAATGAGATGCCCTATCACGCGGTCGTTGGTGGCTCGGCCATCTTGGACGACCCGGCCGGCGGCAAGCCGCTGCGGCTGGAAGCCGGAGACATTCTCCTGCTGCCCGGCAATCCACGACATGTCATGCACGACGGCGGCGGCGCTGCGCCGCTGAAGGCTCACAACCGCGCGTCACTCAACTTCACGATCAGCGAAAATCCCGGCTCGGACGCGCGGCTCGATCTGTTGTGCGGACATTTTTCGATCGCCCCGCCGCATGACCGGCTGCTGCGCAGCTATCTGCCGCCGGTCCTCATCGTGCGTGCCAGCTCGCGGGCCGGCGAGCGGGATACTGCCGGGCAGCTCGCGGGCCTCGTTGCCCTGATGCGCGGCGAGGCGGCAAACGATCATCTCGGTGGCCGTGCGATGCTGAACGCGCTGTCGACGGCGATGTTCGCGCTCGTGCTCCGCCTCGCCAGCGAGACCGGGGACGCACCGCGCGGGCTGCTTGCTCTGGCAGGTCACCCGCGCCTCGCGCCGGTGGTCGCGGCGATGTTCAACGAGCCTGCGCGCGCATGGACGCTGCCCGAGTTCGCACAGCTCGCGAATATGTCGCGTGCGACGCTTGCCCGTCAATTCCAGGAGAAGGTCGGACGTTCGCCGAGCGATCTGTTGACCGACATCCGGATGACGCTGGCAACGAATGAATTGAGAAAAGGGTCGATCTCGACCGGAGCAGTGGCGGAAACGGTCGGCTATCTGTCAGAAGCGGCGTTCCAGCGGGCGTTCAAGGCCCATATGGGCCTGACCCCTGCGCAATGGCGAAAGGCGGCGCAGGCTCCAGCGACGATTGACGGGCTGGAGTTGGCGAGCGCAGAGGCGATATCGAGGGGCGAAAATGCATAGGCAAGCGCGCTCGAGGCGGCAACGTCAGCATCCACGGCAGATGATCAGCCTTCGATCCAGCATCTGATCGCGTCGTTGCTGCTCGCGCTCCCAGGCCGACAGAGAACCCGATTGAGGCGCGTCGGCGCGGCTCGGTTGGTGGTGGCCGACCGGAGCGAGCCAGGGCAGGTGCGACGTCAGCTCGGCCGAAGCCAAATGCTCGGCCGCACGCGCCGGCAGGTCGGGAAGAACGTCGATGGAGGTGTTTCGATCGGCCGCATGCGCGGGCGCCAGTAGCGCGACGAGGACAAGGCCTGCAAACGCGGAACGGATCGAGTTGGTTTGGTTCGAGCTATGGGACATGTTGGCGCTCCCTTGGTGGAGGCTCGGAATGAGCGGCTCCTTGCGGGGCACGATAGTCATGGAGGCGAAGGGCTGAATGCTGCGCGATCTCGAAGATATGCTCTTTCGTCTCGCAAGCATCGATGAACGGGACCGGTCGTGGGTCGAAGCGGCCTCTTGCGCCGGGCACGACCTGTCTGGACGTTGCCGCACGCGTCAAGCCTTGCGGTAGCCTCGTTCCTGGAGCACCCAGCTATTGCCATCCGGGTCCGAAAAGTCGGCGAAGCTGGCGTAGTCCCCGCGCGCGGGATCGAGGCCCGGGGCGAAGCGTCCGTCCCACGCGGCGATCGGCGTCTTGTGCCTGATATCGCTGACCTGAACGCCGCGTTCCAGCAGGTGGCGGCGCGCGGCCTCGAGGTCCGTGACGACGAGATAGGCGTTACGAAGCGATCCAGGGGGCGCGTCGGTGATGGCCTTGCCGATCTGGATCGAGCAGCTCGAGCCGGAGGGCGTGAGCTGCACCACGCGGAATGTGCCATTCGGTGAATAGTCGACGTCGAGCACGAAGCCGACCTGATCGACATAGAAGCGCAGCGCCCGCTCGACGTCCGCCACGGGAACGGTAATCACCTCGAACGAAAACTTCATGATGGCCCCGCTGATTGCGCCTTGCGATCTACAAATCGATCACGACGTCCCGAACCGGCTGTGAGCAGCAAATCAGAAGATTGCCGTCGGCCGGCTGATCGAGCGGTAGCGGCTCATAGGCCACCGCGCCGGAAATCAAGCCGCTCTCACAATTGTGACAGACGCCCGTCCGGCACGACCAACGGACCGGAACGTCGCATGCCTCGGCCAACTCCAAAATGCTTGCGTAAGCCGATGGCTTCCAATGGACGGCGATACCGCTTCGCGCGAAGGATACCAGCGGGCCGCTGTCGGCGGCGTCCTCGGGCGGGTGCGGAGCTCGCATGGCTGCGCCGACGATGCCGGGCGTCAATGATTCGCCGCCATTGAAGATTTCCATATGAACCCGCCCGGGAGACATACCGAACGCTGCGAGCGCCTGTTTCATGTCCGCCATGAAACGAGTCGGCCCGCAGAGGTAGACATCCGCCTCATGCGGGATGCCGATGTCCTTGAAGGCCGGTTGCGACAGACGGCCAGGAGCATCGAAATCTTCGCCCAACTTGTCGCGGGGATCCGGTCTGCTGTAGCAGACGAAGCTGCGGCCCTGGGGGAGGGCAAGCATCAGGCGGCGTACTTCATGCGCGAACGGATGATGCCGCCCGTCGCGCGCCGCATGCAGCCAGAAAACCTGTCGTGTCGCGCGGGCCGCTGCCAGGGCGTACAACATGGCCAGAACGGGCGTTGCCCCGATCCCCGCGCTGAGCAACACCACCGGCCGCTCCCCGGGTTCCAGGGTAAATCCTCCTCGCGGAGAACTCACCTCGACAATATCGCCTGCGTGGATGTGCTCGTTCAGGTAATTTCCGGCCGCTCCATTCGGCTCGATCTTGACGCTGATCCGATAGCCCTCTGTCGATCGAGGCCCCGAGATTGAGTAGCTGCGAATGAGCGGCGGGCCCTCGGTTCGCGGAAGGCGCAGGACCACGTACTGGCCGGGCAGAGGCGGCGGCAGTGGCTCACGATCCGGATGCTGCAGTGAAAGAGAGATGACGTCCAAGGCCTCTCGATCGATCGACGTAACGACGAGCGGCCGAAATCCCGGAGAGACCGGATGTGACGCGGCTGCCGGAGCAAGGCCTGCGTTGCCGCTCCTCCTCGCATCACTCGTCTGGCTCTGAAGCAATGCCTCAAATGACGCGCGCCATCCCTGCGAAAGCGCCTCGATCCGCAAGGCGCGCTCCAGTCGATCGCGCGGGTGATTGGGCGAATAGAGCAGCGCGTTGATCTCGGCGACGGTTATCCGCTCGTCTGCCTCTCCCACCTTCACGATTTCGTCGCCGGCGCCGACCTCGCCTTCGCGCAGGACGCGGAAGTAGAACCCTGGCCGTCCGCTGGACGTCAGCAGTGCCGGCATCTTCGGCTCGTTGGTCCGAATGCCGACGCGATAGCAGGTCACGCGCGGTTGAGTGACCTCGAACACGGCGCTGCCGATTTGATAGCGATCGCCTACGCAAACGGCATCGTCGGGCAGTCCTTCGATCGTGAAATTCTCGCCGAACTGCCCGTGGACGAAATCGGTGCGGCCCAACTGCTTCTGCCAGTGGCGATATGCTTCAATTTGGTAGACGAAGACCGCTCGTTGTTCGCCTCCGTGGCCGCCCAGATCGCCTTGACCATCTCCGTCCAGGTTCAATCGGCCGACCCGACAGCGGCCATGCACCGGATTTTTCCAGATCCCGGTGCGTATGGTGCGATTCTTCCAGGCGATGTTGCGAGGAAGTCCGACATTCACCGACAGGAGTCGCGCCATGTGCCGCTCCGTTTCGACCGATCCGGGGTATCTTTTTAGCCGGTTGCAGCCCGTTTGGGCTAGCCCCCAGGCGTCGGCGCGGGAGCCACCTCGGCGATGTCGAGATTGCGATCGGGACCGTGTGGAACGACCGACTGGCCCGCCTCGAGGCGCATCTGCGTGCCGTTGAGATGAACTGTCACGATGTCCGGCTCGAATGACACAAGATTGGAGATACGGCGGACTTCGGGATAGGCGTCGAGGTAAGACCAGGCCGCCTGGCGGGCCTCTCCGATGGAATAATAGCTGCAGAGCCCCTTGTACGGGCAGAAGGTCTGAAGCTTCACCGGAGTAAGGGCGGACTCATCGACGTCGGCGCGTGGAACGTACCAGCGAGGTGCGAAGCCGGACTCGTAGAGGACAAGCGGCCGCTTTGTGTCGGCGATGACCCGACCTTGATGCGCAACTACCAGGTTGCGAGATGCCTGGCGGATGTCGATGCGATGGTAGGGATCGGCCGCATGGCCGAGGACGCGCTCGTCCTCTTCGTAGAACGCATCCATGGCCCGCCAGGCGAAGGCGATCAAACCCTGCAAATCGCCCGCATGGGAGGGCAGGTTGGTGTGCTGCCACGCTCCTCGCGCTGCGATGTGTTGCTCGTCCGCCCGCACGCTGTACCAGGACGTGGGCCCAAGGTCCGCATGTTGAGTGATATGCTCGGTGCGCTCGAGGACTTGGGGCGAAACGTCGGTCGCCGGGAAATAGGCCACGGGATAACGGCCTGGTTCGAACAGCAGGAGGACCTTCTCGCTGTCGGCAATCCAGTGTCCCCCAAAGTGCACGCGCATGCGGCGGCGTAACGGTTCGACGTATAGTAGTCGCTTGGGCAGCTGCTCGGGGACGAGGAAGCGGCCGATTGCTCCCGTTGAAAGGGGGCCTTGTTGCCAGGATAGTCCCACATTTCCCTCCTCGTTGCACGCCAGCGGATGGTGGACCTGTCCCGACCCATGTGGCTTCGCCTGAACTATTCGATCGAGTGTATTTCGTGCGCCCTCTGGTCGAGGTTACAGACGATCGCAATATTTTGCGAGGACTCTTGCCTGACGCTACCCAACGACATCGGAGCATCGGCGCGATGGCGCCACTTGCGGCAGACTCACAGCAAATGTCGCACCGTAAACGGAATTGGGTCTGGCTTGGATCGAACCTCCGTGAGCAACCATGACGCGCCGGCAGAGCGCGAGACCGAGGCCCATACCGCCCTTTTTCGTGGTGTAGAGGGGATCGAACAGATCTACCCCCGGGTCTTGGGAAAGGCCAACACCGTTGTCCTCAAATTCGACAATCACAGATTCCGATGAGGTGAACGTTCGAAGGCTCAACGTCCTTTTGCGCTCCGACACCTCTAGCACGCTGTCAATCGCGTTTTGAATAACGTTCAGCATCACCTGAAGGAGCAGATCCATATTCGCCTTCGCAACCGGCCGGGCCGGATCCTGGCATATTGTCGTCGTAACTTCTGCGAGGGCAAGTTGCGGCTTAGATATCTGAAGCGCTTCCTCTACAATAGAGTTCAGCGACTGCTCCGTAAAATCGATCAGGATATTCGCCGACAACAATTGTAGGTCCGCGATGGTCCGCCCGGACCGACCGGCTATGGCACGGATGCGCTGTATGGACCTTGTAGCCGCGGCGACGTTTGGAACGTCGCGGTCAAGCCAGCGCAAGGCAGCTTCGGCGCTGGAAATGATCGCGCCGAGCGGCTGATTGATCTCATGCATGATCGTTCCAGCGAGTTCCCCGAGTTGCGTCAGCCGCAATTGGCGATCGCTTTCGCGCTCGGTTCCATGAAGGAGATCCACCGCGGTCTTCAGTTCAAAGAGATCCATCACGACGCTCCGCACGCTCAGCATCGAGCAGACTTCCAACATCGACGCTATTCCCGTCGCAATGCAACATGCGACCGATGCTGGTGACCCGTTTGATTTCAGCAGTCATCCTACTCAAAGCCGCGTCGCCATTATTGAATAGACCTGACGGTCGCTTTGGACGAATCTGATCGGGTTCAACGACGATCAATGGTTCTCATGTTCATCGAGGACATCGGCTGACGGATCAGGGGGGCAAGATCTAGCGATCAATCATTGCCGCGGATAGGAGCAAAGTGATGAGAAGTCAGAGCAGGGTGGTGAGAGAGAAGCCGTCGGATTTCTTGTCCGATCCCAAGGACGGCATTTGTCAGGTTCGAGAGATCGCTGGCGCAAAGTTCGCCAAAGCCGGCCTTAACGCCGTTCATACCCTCAGGCGCCGACAAGGCTCGGAAATGACCTCAATGCATCTCCGAGAGAATATGTACATGGTGACCGTATATCTCACGGATCATCCTGAGGCGCAGGACGTCTGGAAGGATGGTCATCACGCCATGCGGCCCGCGATGAACGCGGGAGCGATCTCCCTTTTCGACATGCGCTATCATTGGGAAGGCGACAATATGGCGCCGTTCGAAGCATTGAACTTCTTCGTGCCCGATCTTGCCTTTGACGAGACTGCACGTGAACTTGGCTCCACCTTCGCCGGCTTCGACTACGATGTCGAACGCGAGTATAGGGACGAGGTTACGACCTCGCTTGCCCGCGCCGTCCTACCGGCGTTGAGCCGACCTAGAGAAATTCCAATGCTATTTGTCGATCACGTATTCTCTGCGCTGCGCACGCGCTTGCTTGTTGCCTACTGTGGATTGCATCCCACTGAAGCCACGACGGGAGCCAAACTTTCGCCCCAGGAGGTAGCGCGCATCAAAGAACTGCTTCTCGATGATGCCGGCGCAGACCGCTCGGTCGCAGAATTGGCTGGCGCCTGCGGACTTTCCGCAGGGCAGTTCTCGCGTGCCTTCAGGCGGACGCTGGGAACCTCACCACACCAGTGGCTCCTTGAGCAGCGGGTGGCACGCGCCAAGTGTCTGCTGCAAGGGAAGCAGTCGATCAGCGACATCGCGTTCGAGTGCGGCTTTGCGGATCAGAGCCACCTCACTCGCGTGTTCTTGCGAAAGGTTGGAATAACACCCGGCAACTGGAGGCGTGCAAAGTATTCGGACGCTTAGGAGCAACGATATTCAGGCGTCGCAGCGGCGCCGAGTGAGACCATCCTCGCAGGTGGACTGGTCATTCTGCTTCCTCCCAAGCGTCGACGCCTAGTCCGTCGTTGATCGGTAGGGTGAAGTGAAAGACGGCTCCCCGCGGCACATTGGCGGCCGCCCATAGTCGGCCACCCTGCGAAATGATGATCGAACGACATATTGACAACCCGACACCCAAACCACTGGGCTTGGTCGTATAAAAGGGTTCGAAGAGCCGCGCGAGGCCTTCTGGAGACAATCCTGGCCCCGAATCCGCGATCGATACGAGTATGCTCTCCGCATCGGCCCTCCCGGTCCGGATCAGCAGCTCTCGCTTGCCCTCTGTGATTCCGCTCATCGCCTCGATGGCGTTCAGGATCAGGTTGAGCGTCACCTGCTGCAGCTCGACGCGATCGCCGATCACCATGGGCAAGCGATCGGCGAATGCCGTCTTGATCGAGACACCATTCCGCGCGGCTTCAGTCTGCGTGAGCTCGATGACGTGACCGATCACGTTGTTGATCGCCAGGGAATCGCGTTTGGGCGGTGATTTCTTGATCAGGTCGCGGATACGTCCTATGACCTCGCTGGAGCGGATGCCGTTCTCGATGGCGCGTGTCAGCGCCCTGCGCGTCTGCTCCAGCGCCGGCGGATGATGATCGAGCCAGCTCAATGCTGCCTGCGCGCTGGCGATGACGGCGGTGTTCGGCTGATTGACCTCGTGGGCGATCGACGCCGTCAGCTGTCCCATCACCGCCACGCGGTTGGCGTGGGCCAGCTCCATCTGAGCCTCGCGGTAACGTTGCTCGTTCTCGCGTGCCTCGGTTTCCGCGCGTTTGCGCTCGCTGAGATCGAGCACGAAGGCGACGCCTTGCTCTTGCTCGTCGTCGAACAAGGCGCCGCCGGTCAGCACCGGCACCCGGTTGCCGTCCTTGTGGAAGAACGCCTTTTCGAACGGCTTGACGATTCGCGTCGCCTTCAATTCGGCCCGGGCGCGATCGGTGCGCTCCTGCCATTCGGGCGGCGTCAGATCTGCCCAACGCAACCGGCCTGCGCCGAGATCTTCGCGATCATATCCCAGGGTCTTCAGGAAGGCGTCATTGGCATCGAGAATGTCGGGAGTGTGATCAAAGATGAAAATCCCGATGATGTTGGATTCGACCAGCCGGCGGATCCTCGACTCCCGCTCCTGAAGCTCTCGATACAGGCGGGCATTGTCGAGCGAGGTCGCGGCTTCGGACGCGAGAAACTTGAGGATCGCGATCCGGGCGGGAGTGAAAGCGCGCGAGGCAAGATTGTTCTCGAGATACAAAAACGCCACCGCCCTGCCGTGTTTGATGAGTGGTACGCACAGGGCTGACAGGACGCGCTTCTGCTTGATGTATTCGTCGCCGCCGAATGCGCTGTTCGTCGAGGCATTGTCGAGCACGACGCTCTCTCGCGTGCGAGCCGTGTAGAGCACGATCGACATCGGCACTTCGGCGGCGGAGATCGGTGAATCGGCAAGATCCAGAGCGACCGAACCGCCGCCCGTCACCGCCTTCGCCCGAATTCTCAGCTCGGGGCCTCTTGGCAAAATCAGCACGGCGCGTTCCGCACCCGCGTGCTCGATCGCCGAACGAAGCAGGGTTTCCGTGAGCTTCTCAAGCACGATCTCGCCTGAAACGGCCTCCGACACCTTGAGAACCGTCGCGAGGTCGAGCTGCTCGACGGGCGCTCCGATCGTGCCTGCGGCATTGAGCGCGGATCCTCGTTCCCGCAGGCCCGGATAGAGTTCCTCGAGCTGGCTCACCTTTGCCTCGGCGCCCCAGCGCGCGTAGCAATCGCGCGCTTTCATCAGGTAGGACAGAACGACCGTTCGAATGCCGCGCGCCTGGTAGAACCCCGCTGCGCGCTCGGCGGCGATCGCCTCGATCTGCGCAAATCCGGATTCTTGCGCCAATCGGATCGATTCTTCGTACAGCTGTTCCGCCTCGAGTTCGCGGCCTTCGATACGCGCAAGCTCCGCCGCAACGAGCTTCTGCCGGGCGGCGAAGTTCGCCGGGCAGCGGTTGGACCAGACTGTGAGCTTGCGGTGGTGCTCGCGGAGGTCGCCGAGGCGTCGCTCGCGATCCTCGGGGCGCGATGCGTGATAGGCCCCGGCATGAGCGAGCGCCGTGTAGAACCGGTATTCGGTAAAGTCCGAATAAGCGCGGGCGCACCAGGAGAGCTCTTCGGCGCGTGCGGCGAGGTCAATCGCGACATCGTCGCGTCCTGCGAGGACCTCGATCTGAATTTGCGTCGCGTAGTAGAAGAAGGCGGTTAACGGTTCGCTCGCATCCGGGGGCTGAAGCGCACCCGGGCTCTTGAAGGCATTCCTCTCATCGCGCCCCGTAAGGCTCAGCGCCAGATCTCTTTGCTTGACCAGACCCTCCGCAGCCAGCCGGATACCCAAACCCTCCGCGAATGACAAGGCCCGCTCGGCGCTCGAGCAGACGTCCGCAAGCGAATCGCCGCAGAAGAGATCGACCGATATCAGTCCGCGATGTGAATACGCCGCGAAAGCCAGCTCCCCAGTCGTCAAACAGAGTGCAAGAGCGCGCTGAATGAACGGCCGTCCCGATCGGATCGGACGAATCCATGGGGTTACGTGGAGACCGAATACCAAAAGCGCGCGGCCGCTCAACCCTATTTGTGGCTGCCTGTCAGCAAGGGCTGCGCCAAACTGCGATAATCGGAATCCAAGTTCGGCCTCGGTTGAACTACTCGCGAGCACGCCGAATATGGCGGTCAGCGGATAGCTCGCTTCGGGGCTGGTCCCGTGTTCGATCGTCAGCCGCGTGGCCTCTACGAGCATGATGTCGGACAGGTTACGATCGGTGAGAAAGGCAGGCGTGACAAGGTCGGCCAAGACGCCCATCGTTGCCCGATGGTTCGGATCGGTCATTGGCGGTAGCGCATGCAGCTGATCGTCCGACAGTTTTTCGGTCAAACTTCGCAGGTGTCGCCGATCTTCATCCACCTCGCTTCGGCTGGGATGAGGGGGCCAGTCAATCCCGGTCTTGCGCAAGAATGCAAGGCAGACGTCGACCGCCCGCTCGAGCTGTCCGGCAGCGGTGTACAGCTGTGCCTGAAGCCTGGTAACCTCCGCGCTCGCCTGAATGTCCGATCGGCTCTGTGAGAGGATCGTCATTTCTGCTTCGGCTGCGTTCAAATCTCCAAGCAGAAATTTGCATTCGGCGTGAAGCAGCCCGATCGCAAAGGCGTCCTGGCTGCAACGCGGATGTCCTTCCTCTCCGAGCAGCTTGCGGGCGATCGCGAGGTAGGTTGTTGCCGCGTGGTAAGCCGTTGCATTTCGCGCGCGCCGACCCGCAGCGAGATTGACGGCAATGACCTGGTTGCGTTCGGCGCCGTTTGCCAGAGCGGCGATGCCGCGGTTCAGCTGGTTGGCAACGACGTAGACGCGCTCGTTGGTTTCGTCAGGGGTCAGCTGCGCTGCCAGGGCCATGCCGATGCGAAGGTGCAGGGCCGTTCGCCTGTTCTGGTCCGGTTCAAGCGCATAAGCGGCCTCTTGCACGCGATCGTGCGCGAACGCGTAGGAACTCTTGAGGCGTCTGACCAGCTCGAGACGCGTTGCGTCTCGCATATCGATATGGAGCGTCTGCTCGGATGTTCCGTGCACGAGGCGGAGCACCGCAACCTCGGCGCTGTTGCCCAAGCAGGCGAGCTGCAGTAGGGCCTGACGCGTCTCGTCGCGCAAACCGCTTAGCCTGCCGACCATAAGATCTGCGACATTTTCGGCATAGCTTTTGTCCTTGATGCGTTCGAGGTTCCAGTGCCACTGCCTCTTGTCATGATCGAAGGTCAGCAGCTTTTCTTCGGCTAGCGTCTGCAGAAATTGCGTCAGAAAGAACGGATTGCCGCCCGTCTTCTCGTATGCCACCCCGGCGATAGGCGCGGCGTATGCCGGCTCGCAGTGAAGTGCATCCGCAATGAACTCCCGGACGGCATCCCGGGTGAGGGGGGCCAGGTCGAATTCGCGCACCCGCTTGCGGGACGCGCGAATTTCGACGAGCCGTTGTGCCAGCAGATGTCTGACGTCGACATCGTTGCGTCGATACGCGATGACGAGAAGCAGATTTCGCAGGTCCGATCTGTTCAGGAGGTCGTCGATCAGATCCAACGTGGCCACGTCGAGCCACTGCAGGTCGTCGAGAAACAGCACGAGGGGATGGTGAGGCTTGGCGAAGATGGCAATGAAGCGTCGAACGACGAGCTGGAAGCGTCGCTGTGCGTCCGGCGGGGAGGTCTCCGGGACAGGTGGTTGATCCCCGATCACCAGCCGCAGCTCCGGAACGAGATCGACCATCAGTTGACCGAGATGCCCGAGCGCTTCGCGCAGTGCCCTGCGCCAGGGTACCAGATCGGCATCGCTCTTGGCGAGGAGGCCTCGGATCAGGCCCTGAAGCGCATGCGCCAGCGTCGCGTAAGGCATGTCGCGCTTGTGCTGATCGAACTTGCCCGACGCGAAGAACCCTCCCAGTGGGACTATAGCCTTGTGCATTTCGTCGACGAGCGCGGACTTGCCGATACCGGAGGATCCGGACACCAGGATCAACTCGGGCGTGCCGCTCCGGGTGACGCGATCAAACGAAGCAAGCAGCGCCTCGATCTCGTGCTCCCTGCCGTATAGCCGTTCGGGAATCAACAGGCGGTCCGGCGTATCGGTTTGGGCCAGAACGAAATCATCGATCCGTCCCTGCGCTTCCCATTCGGCAAGGCAGTGCTCGAGGTCGTTCTTGAGGCCGACGGCGGTCTGGTAGCGGTCCTCGGCCGTCTTGGCCAGAAGCTTCATGACGATCGCCGAGACGGCACTAGGCACGTCCTTTGTTCGTTCGGCAGGTGGTACCGCTCGCTTCGCGATGTGGCTGTGCACCCATTCCATCGGATTGGCCGCGGTGAACGGCAATGCGCCCGTGAGCATCCGGTAGAACGTCACGCCGATTGCGTACAGATCGCTGCGGGAATCGACGGACCGGTTCATGCGGCCGGTCTGCTCGGGCGCCATGTAGGCCAGCGTGCCCGCGATGGTCTCCGGTGGTTCGAGCTGCTGTCGCTCGCGCGGCAGGCGGGATGCGAGGCCGAATCCGGTGATCCTGACCTCGTCCGCTCCGGTCACCAGCAGATTTGCGGGCTTCAAGTCCTTGTGGATCAGACCCCGCCGATGGAGCTGGTCGACGGCAATGGCGATAGCAAGAGCCAATCGCAAAAAGCGGTCCAGTTTCATCGGCGCGCCGAGCTGCCGCTCGAGCGGCTCGCCGCCCGGATCTTCCAAGATCAGCAAGGTTCGGCTGCTGTCGCGGATCAGTTCCATCGGCCGTACGGCCCAGCTCGCATCGAGCTCGTCGCGCAAGGCGTATTCATGGACGAGCCGGTCGAGGACCGCGGCCGGCGCGCGATCCGTAGCGGCTCTTACGGTCAGGACACTGTTGATGTTGCCGTCGGCGCCCCGGCACCATTCGCGGCAGAAGACGCGCTCCCCGTCGTGCCACAGCAGTTCGGGACTGGCATCTCCATGTGTGGGGATCGGCGGGGACACATTCATCTGCCGGACTCCGGAGCTGGCCCTGGAGAGGGCGCGCCATGCGTCCAATCGCCCCCCACCAGCCTACTCCCCGGAAAAGTCATCCACAACAACGGCACCCATCAGAACGAACCTGTCAGCTTCACGCTGCTCGCTCCTCTGGCCTCCAATATTCGGGGACGCTGCCACAAAGGTTACGGGCAGATTTGCATTTGATCGGGAACTCTGAGCTCGGGAACCCTCCCGTGAGCCACCGAATTCCCTGGGCCGAGGTTTTTTGGCTCGGGCTGTAACCAAGCCATGCCCGTCCACGAATGACAGCCCGGATCGTCCCGATCCGGCGTACGGCGTCACGTGCGCAGACCGTGCATCCTCGGCACGCGGCCGAAGCGAAGATGGAGCTTGCAGCATGTCCGATCTTCCCCTGATCGTCTTCGACGTCAACGAAACGCTGCTCGATCTTCGGACAATGGAGCCGACGTTCAAGCGCATTTTCGGAGACAAGATCGATATGCGACTCTGGTTCGCCGACCTCGTCATGTATTCGCTGGCCCTGACGGCGGCACGCGCTTACGTGCCGTTCACGGAGATCGGTGCTGCCGTCCTGAAGATGCTCGCCGACGCCGAAGGCATCAGGATCGAGCGCGCGGACGGCGAGGAGCTCAAGGAAAAATTCTCGACGATGCCGCCCTATCCGGAAGTGCCGGGAGCGTTGCGGAAGCTGCGCGATGCCGGCTTTCGGCTGTTCACCCTGACAAACAACCTGGCTGAAGTTCAGACCCGCCAGCTGGAACGCGGCGGAATTGCGAAATTCTTCGAAAGGTCGTTCAGCGTGGACAGCGTCAAGGTCTATAAGCCCTCGCCGCAAACCTACGCTCATGTCGAGAATGAACTGAAGGTCCGTCCGTCGCAGCTCTGCATGATCGCCTGCCACGCCTGGGATACGCTCGGCGCCGTGGCGGCCGGTTGGGAAGCAGCGTTCATCAGGCGGCCCGGAAACGACATCCTCGGAGTTGGTCCCCAGCCGCAGATCATCGGCAACGACCTCGCCGATGTAGCCGAGCAGCTCATCGCCCGGAACACGGGACGAAGGTGATCCTGCCCTCCAGCGTCAACCGGCGCTACCGCATCGCTTCCTGTCGGACAATCCCGTTCTGGGCCGGGGACAGTTCGGCCGCTGCCCGGAGGATATCCTGCTTGAGCAGATAGACCGAAGCCGCAAGCAGGACGACGTCCTTCACGAGGAAGAGGAACGGCAACGTGGCCGCGGGAAAGCCGCCGGCCGGCGCGGCCCAGGCGTCGGGGAAAAACGGAATGATCGTCACGGTGGCGACATAGGTCGCGCATGAACCCAGCGATCCCAGGATCGCCAGTTTTCGGTTCCAGAAGCCGAGCAGAAGAAGCAATCCGAACGACAATTCCGCGGAACCCAGGAAGTAGGCCGCCCCGCGCACGCCAAACACCGGATACATCCAGAAGATCAGAGGCCCGTGGCTGATGAAGGGAATCAACGCATGCGCTTCGTAGTCGAACCATTTCTGGCAGCCGAAGACGAGGAACACGACGATCATCGCCACACGCGTGGCATGGTAGTCAAAATCGCTTCTGACCAGATCGAGCTCGGACAGTTTCTTTATGAGATGGTCCATCTGATGTCGTCTCATCCTCGAGATCACGGATTGACGCCGAGCGGCGCCTCGACGTCCGTCGTGACTTGAACAGTAACCAGGGTTCGAAAGCCGCGCTGTGCGTGGGTTATCGCGCGTTTCTCAGAATTGTGCTGTTCGGCTGGAGGAGACCGCGGTCGGCTTGGCCGGACCTCACTCGCGTCCCGGCATCCGCGAATGACATTGCGAGACGACGACGCCGGCTTGCTGCTGCGCGCGCTCCGTCTTCGGTGGTCCGCGTTGCCGCCGCAAACCCATACCAAGGTATAGGTTTGTGCATCACAATCGTGAGATTGTAGGGGGCTCGCGCCGAACGCATGTTCCGGGCTCATCTGCGCAACTGCTCCTGGCGCAGCTACTGGATTTTCCTCAATTGGGGAGACCGAACATGCGCCTCTCGGGAACAAGCGTCGAACGTCACGACAACTGTCACCTGGTCAGAAGGGGAACGGCTTGCGTGCCGATCGCCCCCGTTGCGATCGCGTCTTGATGATGATTGCGCCTTGCGAGGATAAGTCAGGTGAAGGTCCCTTTCGTAGGAGTCGTCGATGACGACGAGGCCCTGTGCCTGTCCTTGGTGGATCTGATGCGATCGATCGGCTACCGCTCGGAGCCGTTCGACAGCGCCGAAGCGCTGCTGAGCTATGCCGACCGCTCGAGCTTCGACTGCATCATCGCCGACGTTCACATGCCCGGAATGGGCGGGCTCAATCTCGTTCGCGAACTCCAGGAGCAGAAGGTCGGAGCGCCGGTGATTCTCATTACGGCGCTCCCTCACAAGCAGCTGGATGCGGAAGCCGCATCGATCGGCGCATTCTGCCTTCTCAGAAAGCCGTTCGAAACAAGCGCGCTGCTTGAGTGTCTCGACAGGAGCCTTCGAAGATGAAAGCGCTCACCGGTGACGACATCACGTCATTTATGGCTACGCAGTCCTCCGGTGGCGACGAGCTGCGGAGCCCACGGTCCCGGGAAGATACGGCTCCGCCGCGACATGATCGCGGAAAGACGGCCCGCTGGGAGAGATGGAACGATTGCTCGAAGCGATGGGGCGGGCTCATGCTTGCGGCGCGGGCAGGGGATGGAGCCGCATATGAGCAATTGCTTCGGGAGCTGGATCTGTGGCTTCGCGCCTACTACGCGCGCCGGCTTCCATATCCCGCTGCCGACGATGCCCGGCAGGACGTGCTCTTGGCCATTCACGCCAAACGCCACACCTTTACGCCGTCCAAGCCCTTCGGGGCCTGGATCACGGCTATTGCGCGCTACAAATGGGTCGATCGCGTTCGCGATGCGTCCCGCTACAGTGCGCTTGCGCTCGACGAGGAAATCGCAGTCGAGGATCACGAAGGTGTCGCCATCAGCGCTGCCGCGTTGGACCAGTTGCTCGGCAGGCTCAAGCCTGCACAAGAGACCGTGATCCGCCTCGTGAAGCTCAACGGTCTTAGCATCGCGCGGGCGTCCGGCGCGACCGGCCAGTCGGCGGCCCTGGTCAAGATCAATATCCACCGCGGGCTGAAGAAATTGGCGGCGTTGGTTTCCTGATGTCATTGCGGCCGCCGTCCGGGCCGAACGGGACGCCGTGCGAAGGAATAGTGAAGTTGCTTCAAATCCAGAACGAAGTGCGATCCGGCGCGGCCGACCAGACGGCGGCATTCCGTTATGACATCATGGAAGGGTTAAGTCTCGCGCCAAAGGCAATTCCGGCGAGATGGCTTTATGACCGCCGCGGATCGGCGCTGTTCGAGGCCATTACGCTGTTGCCGGAATACTATCCGACACGAACCGAGCGATCGATCCTCGCGTCCGCGATATCGGAAATCTCCGCGCTCGCGGGGGCGGGACGCGCAGTCATAGAGTTCGGTTCGGGTTCCTCGGCAAAGACGCGGTTGCTGCTGGCGGAAACGAGGCCCTGCGCCTATGTGCCGATCGACATCTCGGGCGAATTCCTCCGGGAGGTTGCGGCAGGCTTGTCGCGTGCATTTCCCGGGCTACCGATCTATCCAACCGAGGCCGACTTCACCCATCCCTTTTCGCTGCCGGAAGAGATTACGTCGACTGCGCGCCTCGGCTTCTTTCCTGGGTCGACGATCGGAAACCTGACCGTCCCTGCGGCGGTGGATTTGCTGCGGGCCATGGCGACCACCCTGGGGGCCGGGTCGATGCTGCTGATAGGCATCGATCGTATCAAGGATCAGGAAATTCTGCTGCCGGCATATGATGACACGCAAGGGCTGACGGCGGCGTTCAATCTCAACCTCTTGCATCGGATCAATCGCGAGCTGGGAGGCTCGATTCCCGTGGGCGCATTTCGCCATGTGGCGCGGTGGAACGATGCGGAAGCGCGTATCGAGATGCATCTGGAAGCCACTCACGACGTCAGCTTCGAGGTCGATGGTCGGGTCTTTCTTTTGACGAAGGGCGAGACCATCCACACGGAGAACAGCCTCAAATACGGACGGAGGGATGCCTTCGTCCTGCTGCAGGCCGGCGGATGGAATCCCATCGCCGATTGGACCGACGACAGGGAGCTTTTCTCCGTCATTCTCGCGGAGCAAAGGCCCGCGCGAGCGGCACCCTAGGGCGCATCGAAGGCGCAACCGGAATCATTCCGGCAATATCGCCTCAATCGGCGCAATCCACGAACAGCAAGGCCCGCGATATCCTGCATACTGCGTGTGTCTTCGTGGCAATCAACTGCGTCGAGGTGCGACCATGCAACTCCGTTCATCCCTCATCCTGAGCTTCGCCGCCATTCCCCTGACTGCCCTGGCGGATCCTCTCCCCGCGCCGTCGCCGAAAGCGCCGAGCCCGGCTGAGAGCGTACACGTGCAGCCGCGCGGCGATGCGTTCATGCCGAACTCAGTCGCCGAAGATGCGTTGCAGAAGCGCATAACAGACTTCAATCAGAAGCAGGAAGGCCTGGACGCAGATCTCGACAAGAGGCTGAAAATCTGCCGCGGATGTTGATCGATATCGGGCTCGGCAAACAGCAATGGGTCTGCACATGAGGCGCACTGTCACCGATTCGTTCCGCGACGGAAGCGGGTGCACGCGCTACGAGCGGATTGCCCCGATCCGGGACGACTCGTTCGAGCTGCTCGTCAGGGAATTGCAGCATCGAATGCGCAACATCCTCAGCGTGGTGCTGTGCTTCGTGAACAATACCGATGCGAACACGACCGCCGATCTTCGCGCGGCGCTCTCGGCGCGGATCGCGACCCTGTCCGATGCCTACAGGATGATCGGCTCGGTGCGGGAGCAGCGCGTGTCTCTTGCGGAGCTGCTGGAGCGAACGCTCGAGCCGCACGCGATGTTCCAAACGGGCCGCATTCTGCTGGCGGGGCCGGACCTCACGCTGGAGCCGCACATCGCCCTGTCGATGCACGTCATCATCCATGAGTTGGCGACGAATGCGAGCAAGTACGGCGCGCTGACCTCGACGACGGGAGCCGTCGAGGTGAGTTGGGAGAGCCCGCCCTGTCTTGGCGGACAAGGTCTTGCCATCCAGTGGCGCGAACGCGGCGGACCGAGGGTGACCAGGCCGGAGCGCAGAGGTTTCGGCACGCAGTTGATCGCAAAGGCCTTGCCGGGTGCGCAGGTCGATCTCGACTTCGCACCCGACGGTCTTGTCTGCCGGCTTCTGATCGATCTCGGCCAGACGTCGACTACGCTGGGGGCTGTCAGCTAGGATCAGGAGGATCGACATCATGAGTACATTGACGAGTGTCCCGCGGAAATCGTTCGCAAGCAGGCTGCCGATATCGGAACTCCTGGCGGGAGATCTGGATTACCACGTGGTCCGAGCGTCGATGGTGATCCTGTTCTTCTTTTTCGGGTATCAGAAGTGGTGGGCGTACGAGGCCGATCGTCTGGAACCCTTCATCAGCAACGGTCCCCTGATCTGGTGGCTCTACCCCGTTTTCGGCCATCAAGGTGCCAGCTGGTTTCTCGGCGTCTCCGAATGGACCTTTGGCGCCTTGATATTCGCGGGCTTCTGGAGCAAGCGCCTCGGCATTCTGGGCGCCCTTGGATCGACCGGTACCTTCATCGCGACGGTCACGATCATTCCGTTCATGCCGGATGGTTGGGACGCTTCAGCGGGAGGCTTTCCGGCGATGACAGGCAACGTCCCGTTCCTGATGAAGGATGTCGTGCTGCTCGCGGTGTCGTTGTATCTTCTAAAGCAGGATGCGGCGCGGGTCCTGAGTCGACCTGAGGCTTGAGATGCACGGCCAGACAGATGCAGATCATGGCCAGCGCGAACATGGGATGGTGCAGCGAGACGGCCGTCGCGGCGACGAAATCGAGCGGGGTAGTTGGGGACCGCGTGCGTATCGTCACGCGTGCCTGGCCCGGAATCTCTTCGATCGCCGGCCGGTCGGCAGCCTCCCAGCACAGTAATAGGTCGCGTTCACCAGGGCGAAAATGCTGGCGTAGCCCGTGACGGGCAGTGCCGCCCGGCTTCGAGCTCGCGGTCCGGGCTGTCGAGAACGGCAGCAGCGATACGGAAAGCAGATGCGCGAAGACTCCAGATCAATCGGGGCGTCGCTCTGCACTTTCGTGGAAGTTCGGAGCAGCCGTCGCATTGGTTACACCTGGTTCGAAAAAATGCGATGCGATGCGAAGCGAAACATCCGTTGCGGGTTCGTGAAGCGCGGCCTCCCGCAGCCAACCTTGGCAACGTTCGCAAGTCCCGTTACATGTTGCGGCGTACTGACGCCGCGCTCGTCCTCCCCCTCGATGCGCAAGCCGCGGGGTGATGCGTCGAGACGTCTGGATATGATGGTCACGACGAGACATCTCGGCATGAGGCTTGATAACGAGACGCACGAGCTGGATCTGGTCGCCAAGGCGTTTCAGATCATCTCGAGAGAAATAAGCTATCAGGGATTGGCCAAGGCTCTCCTCATGGAGGCGCTGAGTTATTCGGGGGCCGCTCGGGGGGCGATCCTGCTCAGCGGGCAAAGAGAGTTGCTTGCCAAAGCCGATGCGAGCTTCCCGCGCGAGAGGGCAGACTTCCTTGCTTCCTTTCCTCTGCAAGCCGACTTCCGTTTGCCGAGCGACCTCGCCGAAGAGGTGCTCGATCGGAAGCAGACGGTCGTGAGACAGGCCGGCGCAGAGAGCTCGGCATTGATTGACCCCGCGAAGGCGACGTCTGGAAAGATAGCCCAATTGTGCCTGCCGCTGATTCACCAGCACTGGGCGATTGGCGTTCTCTATCTCGAAGCGGATGGAGATGCGGGTATCTTTACCCAGCGGTGTGTATGGGTGATTTCTTTGCTTGCCAATCAGGCCGCCGTCTCATTCGAATCGGTACGTCTGTTCGAGGCGCTGCGCGAGACCAATATGTGGATGGTCAGAGGTCAGCAGATCGGCGGGATGGGCAGCTATCGGTGGAACACGCGGACCTCGCTCTCCCGTGGATCGCGCGAATGTTACCGCATTCTGGATATCGACCTGGATGTAAACCCCGTGCCGTTCGAGGTGTTCCGTAGTCGGGTCCACCCCGAGGATTATCCCGCGCTGGAGCAGGCTCTCACCGAGGCGATCAGCACGAAGTCTCCGTTTGCCCACGAGTACCGCGTGATCCACCGGGACGGAAAGACGTTGCATGTCGCAGCCGTCGGACAATTCGACGAGGGGCCGACGGGAGACCTCGAGCTGGAAGGCATCATCACGGATGTCACGCAGCGGAAGGCGGCGGAGCAGGCGCTCGCCGACGCGCGAAACGAGCTGGCGCGGGCGACGGGGTTGACGTCCCTTGGCGAGCTCGCCGGCTCGATCATCCACGAGATCGATCAGCCGCTGACGGGAACGATCATGAGCGCGGAAGCCTGCCTCCGGTGGCTTGCCAGGGATCCCATTCAGGCTGCGGAGGCCCGGAAGTCGGTGGCGCGCATTATCAGGCAGGCCCGTCGAGCCGCGGAGGTTGTGACCGGGGTCCGGTCTCTCGTGAAGGGCACGCAGGTCCATTTTGCCGAGTTCGATATCAACGAGGCGGTTGCCGAGGTCCTGCTTCTGTCGAAAAGGGAGATCGAGCGGGCCGGGGTCATCGTCCGAACCGACTTCGATCGATCATCGCCTCAAGTCGAAGCAGATCGTGTTCAGGTCCAGCAGGTGGCCCTCAACCTCGTGCGGAACGCGATCGAGGCCATGGCCGGGGTCGAGGAGGGGAACCGCATTTTGGCCCTCTCTTCGGGGGTCGCCGATGGTATGATTTCCGTGGCGATCGCGGATACGGGGGGTGGCATCAGCCCGTCTGATAGAGAGCGGGTCTTCGAGACGCTCTATACGACGAAGGGGGCCGGACTGGGACTCGGACTGTCGATCTGCCGCAAGATAGTGAAACTCCACGGAGGACAGCTATGGGTGGAAGAAAACGGGAGACGTGGAGCGAGGTTCACCTTCGCTCTCCCGCTTCGCCAAGCGGTTCAGACGTCGGAAAGCCGGTAGACATGCCTCCTTCTGGCGTTGTTCATATCGTCGACGATGACCGCGCAGTTCGCGAGTCGCTTGGCGACCTGCTTGAGTCCCTGCACTACAAGGTCGCGCTGTACGGATCTGCTTCGGATTTCCTGAAGGTCGAGCTGTCGGATGCTCCCGCGTGCCTGGTGCTCGACGTCAGATTGCCGGGCACGAGTGGTTTGGAGCTGCAGGAGTATCTGACAAAGATCAATGTCGGGCTCCCGGTGATCCTGATGACCGCTTTCGGCGACATTCCCATGTCCGTGAGAGGCATGAAGCTGGGGGCGGTCGACTTTCTCACCAAGCCGATACGGGATCAGGATCTTCTCGATGCGGTCACTGCCGCGATCCGAAGGGACATGGATCGGCGCGACGACAACGCGCACCTTGCACAGTTGCAGGAGAAGTTTGCGCTCCTGACCACGCGCGAGCGGCAAGTGATGACGCTGGTGGCATCCGGTCTGATGAACAAGCAGGTCGCCAGCGAGCTCTCGATCAGCGAAGCGACGGTCAAGATGCATCGTGGCAGCGTGATGCGGAAGCTGGGGGCCAAGACCGCGGCAATGCTCGTTCGAATGGCCGAAGCGCTACAACTCCAGGGCTGAAGCTTCGCCTTCGGCACCGGCATCTCGTGCCGAACCATCTCAGTGCCGTCCCCGCACGCGACCCATACCTAGGTATGGGCCGAAACAGCATAAGCGTGAGATTGCCCGCCAGGGCGATGAAAAGCATGTTGTCTCCGTGCGGTGCTGCCAGCCACTGCAGGCAGCTCGCTTTGACTGGAGAGGTAACGCCGCTTGCAGCTTGCGGCTTCAACGCCGGCTCCAGGCAATCAGGATATCTTCCGTGCGGAAGTTTGTTGGCGACTGAACGCGGCCATCCGGAGCACAGAACAGGGCGACGACGATGGGGATGTACGTATCAAGTTCGAGTGAGGGCATGCTGCGCACCGCGGTTTCTGCGGTGCCAATCCAGTCGGCGGACGAGACGCAGCCTTCCGGGCGGTCCGAGGCCGTCCTTCATCCGACGGTCAGCATAACGCCTGCCGGGCCGGTGAAACGTCTCGGGATAGGATGGCGCTGGTGGTTTTCCGAGAGCGTCCACCTTCCGGTCGGCAACAGGGTCGAGTTTCGCTTTCAGGGATCGAGACATCTCCTGGCGTTGTACAACGAGGGCGCACGGAAAAGCGGAGAGACCTCCATTGATGGCCTCTGCTCATCGAGGCTGCGGGGGAGCGACAACAGGTTGACCTTTGTCCCGGCGGGACGTGCTTATCGGGAATGGCATGAGACGGCATCGTCTGCACAGGTGACCTTCCTCTACTTCGATCCTGCCGCGCTTCATAGCTCCGTCGACGGCGCGACCGGACTCGCGCCAAGGATATATTTCGAGGATCCGCTGGTCTGGGAGACAGCCTCCAAATTGAAGAAGGCAATCGAGAGCGGAGAGACGAACTGCGCGCCCTACCTCGAGGCGCTCTGCGGTGTGCTCGCCCACGAGCTTTTGAGATTCGATCCCCATCTCGTTCGCGAGCCGACACCGATCAGTCGCGGAGGTCTCGCAGGCTGGCAGAGGCGCGTCGTCGTCGAGTATGTCGAGGAGCATCTGGGAGAGCAAGTCTGCCTCCTGACGCTCGCCGAGCTCGCCAGGCTCAGCGTTCACCACTTCTGCCGCGCATTCAAGAAGTCGTTCGGCATCCCGGCCTATCAGTATCAGGTGCAGCGGCGAATGGAGTTCGCCAAGCTGCGACTGGCGGATCGCGCGGTATCGATTACGGACATCGCACTGAGCCTGGGCTATGCACAAACGAGTTCCTTCAGCTCGGCCTTTCGCAAAGCGACGGGTTGGACCCCGACGGGCTATCGCAGGAAGTTCGAATGAGCCGACCAGAGGGTGATGGATCGGGCAGAGGAGGCGACAGCAGTCTCGTACGTGCGGAAGA
Source organism: Bradyrhizobium genomosp. I (2014) (assembly GCF_000261685.1). Lineage (GTDB taxonomy): Bacteria > Pseudomonadota > Alphaproteobacteria > Rhizobiales > Xanthobacteraceae > Bradyrhizobium. The sequence continues at coordinate 65,244 of NZ_AJQE01000042.1, forward strand.
ATCCAGGCGGGTCTGTAACCGGATCGTGCCGTGCCACGAAATACCTCAGCGAGGCCGCCTCCCGTCAACGGCCATCTGAGCATCGTTTTCAGGAGACGTAACGGGTGTCGAGGGGGACCGCGAGGGACCGCAGATGACGAGCATTCGCTACCGCAGGGCGGACGTGGACGGACTGAATGTATTCTATCGGGAGGCGGGCCCGGCCGCCGCGCCGGCCTTGTTGCTGCTTCACGGATTTCCGACGGCCGGCCACATGTTCCGCGACTTGATCCCGCCGCTCTCGGATCGCTTCCGATTGGTGGCGCCGGATTTGCCGGGGTTTGGCCAGTCCGACATGCCGGCCCGCGGACGCTTTGCCTATACGTTTGCCGCGTTGGCGCAGGTGATCGAACGGTTCACGGAGGTCATCGGGCTTGCTCGTTTCTCGCTCTACGTCTTCGACTATGGCGCGCCGACGGGTTTCCGGATGGCTCTGCGGCATCCCGAGCGTATCGCTTCCATCATTTCGCAGAATGGCAACGCCTATGAGGAGGGATTGAGCGAGGGCTGGGGCCCGATCCGTACTTACTGGGAAGATCCATCGAACGCCAACCGGGCGGTACTGCGATCATTCCTTTCGCCGGAAACGACGGTCTGGCAATACACCCACGGGGTGCCTGACACCTCGCTGATCTCCCCTGATGGATACACGCTCGACAACCACTATCTCGCGCGCCCCGGCGCCGACGACGTTCAGCTCGATCTCTTCGGCGACTACAGGACCAACGTCGCCATGTATCCGGAATTCCAGGCCTACTTCCGCAGGCACAAGCCGCCCTTCCTGGCCGTCTGGGGCAAGAACGATCCCTTCTTCCTGCCGGCCGGCGCGAAGGCGTTCCAGCGCGACATGCCAGGTGCCGTAGTGCGCTTCTTCGACACGGGGCACTTCGCGCTCGAAACCCATGCTCGGGAGATCGCCGTTGCGATCGGTGATTTTCTTGCGCCACCGATCGCAAACGCGTGATCGGCGCTTCCCTCGCCGCGAGGAATGCCGGAGGATCATGATGCGCGCCATCGTTCTTGAAAAATTCGGCGGTCTGGACAGTCTTGTCTACCGCGACGTTCCGGAGCCGGAACCGCAGCTCGGTCATGTCGTGATCGAGGTCAGGGGATTCGGCATCAATCATGCCGAGATGCACATGCGCCGGGGCGAATGGGCCGAAGCGGCGCCGATCAGCGGCATCGAATGCGTCGGTCTCGTGAAGTCGTGCCCGGGCGGAGAATTTCCTGTAGGTGCCAAGGTGGCTGCATTGATGGGCGGGCTCGGCCGGACCATCAACGGCAGCTACGCCGAATACACTCGGGCGCCGGTCTCGAACGTCGCTTTGATCGATGCAGATTTGCCCTGGGCCGAGCTCGCAGCGATACCCGAAACCTTCGCGACGGGATGGACCTGTCTGTTCCGTAACCTCGAGCTCCGAAGAGATCAGCTTCTCGTCATCCGCGGAGCGACCTCCTCGTTTGGTCAAGCGGCGCTCAAGCTCGCGGCCAATGCCGGCGCGCGGGTCATCGCAACGACGCGCAGCCGGGAGCGCTTTGCCCTGCTGGAGAAGCTCGGGGCCGCGCGGTGCGAAATCGAACGGCGGGATCTCTCGAGGCATCTCCCCGAGGCGAAGCAGGTCGACGCTATTCTCGACCTCGTCGGCAACAGTGTCGTGCTCGACTCACTCGCCATGCTCCGCCGGGGCGGCCGTTCCTGTCTCGCCGGCTGGCTCGGCGGGCTCGATCCAATTCCCGATTTCAATCCGCTGCTGCAGATGCCGAGCGGCGTCCACCTGACCTTCTTCGGCAGCTTCGTGTTCGGCACGCCCGGGTTTCCGCTCTCCGACGTGCCGCTGAGGCAAATTGCCTCCGACGCGGCGGCCGGTCGGCTGGATGTCAAGCCAGCCCGGATCTTTCGCTTCGATGAGATTCGTGAGGCCCACCGCGTCATGGAAGCGAACGAGGCAGTCGGAAAGATGGTCGTTGTCCGCGACTGATACTTGCAAGCCTGGTGTCCGGGAGAGTTCATATGTCGAAATCAGTTGCGATCGTGACGGGTGCGAGCCAGGGAATCGGCCGGGCGACCGCGGTGCGCCTGGCGCGCGATTTCTCGGCGCTCGTCCTGGTCGCGCGAAACCGCGCCAATCTCGAGGACACCGCAAAGGCGGTCGGGGCTGCCGCCGAGGTGCTGGTGATCGATGCCGATCTGGCCGAGCCTCGTGCTGCTCAATCTGTCGTCGACCAGACCCTGGCGGCGTTCGGCCGCATTGATGCCTTGCTCAATATCGCAGGCGCGGTGCCTCAGGTCGATCTGTTCGAGACGACGGAGGCGCAGTGGGAGGCCGGACTGGCGTTGAAGCTGCATGGCGCCCGGCGGCTCACGATCGCCGCCTGGCCGTCGCTCATGGCGGCGAAGGGAGCTGTGGTGTTGATGTCGGGAAACTCGGCCTCCTTCCCCAAGGCGCCCTACGCCGCGGTCGGCACCATCAATGCCGCAATCGTCGCCTTGGCCAAGGCGTTCTCCGACAAGGGCATCAGCGATGGCGTCCAGGTCAACAGCGTCCTGCCGGGGCCGGTGATGACGGGCCGCCGCCGCTCCTACCTTCAGCACTGGGCGCCTCTGCACAACATGACCGTCGAGGAGGCAACGGCAAAGTTTCCGAAGGAGGCCGGCATCGCGCGCTACGGCGAGCCGGAAGAGATTGCCGAACTGATGGCGTTCCTCGTATCGCCCGGCGCGCGCTGGATGACCGGCTCGGCGTTGCGGATGGACGGCGGCGAGGCGAAATCGATCTGATGGACGCTGAACGCAGGGTGATAAACAAGATCGTCGATGGGTTGAAATTTCATACCTGACGCTTCCAGGGCTGGTCGGCGCGCTCGCGCTCGCCGACCCCTTCAGTCTTCTCCAGCTCTGGATCTGAGCAGCTCTTCGCGACGCCTGATCAGAATCTCGAGCCGAGCGGCCTGGTCGTCAATTCGCTGGCCGACGAGCTCTTCGCTGATCGCGGCGGAATATGACGCGGCCTGTTCGATCAACTCGCGAAGGTTTGCCGCCGTGGCGGCAATCTGGCGCTCGATTTCAGCGAGGTGGATGTCTTCACCGTGCATTGAGGGGGCTTTGGTTTCGGAGTTCGGCGGGCGATCGGGCGCAGCATTCAGAAGTACAGGTGCCGGGCACCATGCATCTCAAGGACACAGCCTCTCTGAGTTCGCGTCGCCTTCATCAGATCGCTTCCGCAATCGGCGCACTTTACGAGCGCCTCCAGGGGACCACCGTCGACGGCTAGAGAGCCGAGGCCGGATACGGTGTTGCATGCCGCGCACCGGATCTTCGTCAAGGTGATGTCAAAGGCAAAGGCTTGTTGAAGCAGGCATGTGCCCGGATCACCGCCAAGAATGAGATCGGCGATGTTGTCTGCCATGGCGATCATGCTCCTGATGGTCCGAAACGTTCGGTTTTGATGGCGAAGGAATCGAAGCCGAACTTCACGAGCATGCTCGAGATGCCTTCGACGAACCCCGCAGGACCGCAAATGAAGAATGTGGGGTTCTGCTCGCGCGAAAAGCTGTTCTCTGCGAGCAGGGCCTCGTTGATCCGCCCCCGATGCCCGTTCCAGTCGCCCGGATACTCGCGGGTGAGCGCATAGACCAGACGCAGGTCGATATCGTCGCGAGCCATCGTGTCGAGTTCATCCCGATACACGATTTCGGCGAGGCTGCGTGCCGAATAGATCAATGATGCCGGTGTGTATGCGCGCGACTTCTTGCGGTGGCGCAACATGGCCATCAGCGGCGTAATCCCGGTGCCGCCAGCGACCAGGCAAATCGGTCCGCCCAGAGATTGGCGCCAGATGAAATGCCGCCCAATGGGCCCTCGAAATTCGAGAGCGTCGCCGACCCGCAATTCGTCGAGCAGATAGGAGGAAACTTCACCGTCCTCGACCCGCTCCACGGTGAGGGTGAGCAGTTGTTCCTCCGGTGGCGATGCGATCGAGTAGCTTCGTTCGGCTTGATAGCCGTCATCGGCCGTAAGCCGTATGTCGACGTGCTGGCCGGGCCAGTGCCCGGACCATTTGGCCGGCCGCAGGATGATGCTCTTCACCCGGCTTGTTTCTGCCATGATGGCCTGCACGCAGCCGATCTGCCACTCGATCCTGGGGTACTGCAGAGGCGTATCAGTCGCCGTCATAACGTTGCTCCCGCCAGGGATCGCCATAGTTGTGATAGCCGCGCGATTCCCAGAACCCCGGTTCGTCCTTGGGCATGAAGCGGAGTCTTCGCAGCCACTTCGCGCTCTTCCAGAAGTAGAGATGCGGCACCAGAAGTCGGGCGGGGCCCCCGTGCGCCGGCGCGAGCGGCAGACCGTCATAGCGGGTCGCGATCATCGCCTTTCCCGCGATCAGGTCGGCCGCCGGAAGGTTCGTCGTGTATCCGCCATCGCAATGCGCCATGACATAGGCGTCCGGCGGCTCGCTCAGTCCGACGCTCCTGAGAAGATCGTCGAAGCCAACGCCCTGCCAGATCGTGCCGAGCTTCGTCCATTTGGTGACGCAGTGAATGTCGACCGCGATCGTGGTCTGGGGCAGCGCCTCGAACTCGTCCCAGGTCCATTTCCCAAGTAGCGAGCCGCCAAGTTGAAGCGCGATCTTCCAGTCGGCGACACGGATCTCCGGCGTGGGGCCCGCCGACAGCACCGGGAAGTCGGTCGTCAGATATTGACCCGGCGGCAGCCGGGCGGTTTCGGATGCCTGTCGCTTCGATTTGAAGCCGCGAGAAACGGGAGGTCGGTCCATGGAAGCGTGCCCTTCTGTGGTGACGCGCAGGTCGTCCGGATGTGTGTCGGCATACCGTGCAGCCCGCACAAGCGCAGATGAACCTTGATCGATGCCTTGTCGATGGCCGTCGCGGTGAATGCATCAAGATTGCGAAAGGCGAAGCAATCGTGGCTGCGCGGGGATGGACCATTTCAATATCAAATGCGGCTTCATCCTGAAGTGGATCAAAAAGGAGGAGACCATGTCGAGCGTGAGCCGGACCCTGCATTCCGACGAACTCGCTTACCTCACCGCGCAAGAACTGGCAGCTCGCATCCGGCGACGCGACTTGTCGCCGGTAGAAGTGGTCGATTCGTTCATCCGGCGCATCGAGGCACGTAACACGAGCCTGAATGCGCTGGTCTATCTCGACTTCGACGGCGCTCGCATGAGAGCGAAAGAGGCCGAGCGTGCTTTGGTCGCCAGTGAGCCATTGGGGCCGCTGCACGGCATTCCGTCGGCTCTCAAGGATCTGTTCGACTTCAAGCCGGGCTGGCCTGCGAGCCTGGGCGGCATCCGTGCGCTCAAGCACCACGTCGTGAACGGCTACTGCGTGTTCTGCGAGCGCATGGAGAAGCGCGGCGGAGCGGTGTTCCTCGGCAAGACCAACAGCCCGCTCATGGGATTCCGGGGCACTTGCGACAACTACCTGTTTGGTCCGACGCGTAACCCCTTCAATCTTGCCAAGAACACCGGCGGGTCATCGGGAGGAAGCGCCGCGGCGGTTGCCGATGGACTTCTGCCCATCGCAGAAGGCACGGATGCCGGAGGTTCGATACGAATCCCCGCCGCCTGGTGTGGGGTCTATGGCTACAAGGCGTCGTTCGGCCGCGTGCCGTTCCTCGTGCGTCCCAACGCGTTCGGTACGGCCGACTCTCCGTTCCTGTTCGAAGGGCCCATCACGCGGACGGTCGAAGATGCCGCAATCGCGTTGAACGTACTTGCCGGGCATGATCCGCGAGATCCTTTCAGTCTGATCGAGCCGCCAGTCGACTTTACCGCCGCGACCCGTCGGTCCATCCGTGGCCTCAAGATCGCCTACAGTCCAAATCTCGACGTCTTTCCGGTCGACGGAAAAGTCGCGGAGGCGGTCGGCCGTGCCTTACGGGCGTTCGAGGAAGCCGGTGCTCACGTGGAGGAAGTGAAGCTCGGGATCACACGCTCGCAACGGGAGTTGAGCGACGTCTGGTCGCGTCTGTACATGCTTCTGAACCTGCAGGCGATCGAGACCATGAAGCGCGATGGCATCGATCTGTTCGGCAAGCATCGCGACGACTTTCCGCCAGAATACCTGGATTGGGTCGAGAAGACCAATCGCATGTCGGGCCTGGACTTCTTCAGGGACCAGGCGGTCCGGTCGGAGGTCTACGATGCCTTCCAGAACGTCCTCGGCAGATTTGATCTGCTCGTGACGCCGACTGTCGCGTGCCCGCCGGTCGACAACGCGGGCGACGGCAACACGGTCGGACCGAAGTCGATCAATGGTGTCGACATCGATCCGCTCATCGGATGGGCTCTGACATACTTCGTCAACTTTACCGGCCATCCGGCTGCATCGATTCCGGCCGGAATGTCCGACGGCCTTCCTGTCGGGATGCAGATAATAGGTCGGCGAAACGCCGACTTCGACGTGCTGGCCGCGAGCGCGGCCTTCGAGCGGCTTCGTCCCTGGCAGGACAACTACCGGATCTGCCGCGAACGACCCCTGGCGGCGTGACGGACGATCCCCGTGATGAATCGGCCGGCTGAATTCCGAGCGCCTTCGCACAGCTTCGCTGTCAGGTCCGGCCGACCTTGCGCCGCCTGGCTCGCCTTCATGATGCGCCGCGACCGCTCAGCGGTCGCGGCGCTCATTGGGCTGCGCGTCTATCGATGCACGAATCTCTTTGCGATCGCAGGATCGGCACGGAATACATCAAGATAGAAAAAGCGAAGGCAATCCCCAGCGCGCAAGGTCCTCCGCGACCGGCTATCTCATCTCCCAACAGGTCAATCGTGCCGGCGCCTCGTGCGTTCGGCTCCAGTCGCGGGAGAAGACAATGCGCGTGAGAGTCCAGGCAGCAGCGGCGGTCATCGTAGGCAGTGCGGTCGCAACGATCCTGTTCTTCGGATCGCTCAAGGATGGCAATGCCCAGAGCAATGCGCGGTACCTGCCGGAATACACCGCAGACGGGCAGTTGCTCCTGCCGAAGAATTTTCACGAGTGGGTCTATGTCGGCTCACCATTGACGCCAAACGCCCTCAATGGCGGGCAGGCGAACTTCCCGGAATTCCACAACGTCTATATCGAGCCGGGCTCGTACGCGATCTACAAGAAGACCGGCGAGTTCCCCGAGGGAACGATCCTGTTCAAGGAGCTGCAGCTGACGTTGCCACAGGAGAATGCCGACGGTTCGCGAACGGAAGCGTCGGGACGCGGCTACTTCCCGGGCAAGTGGAACGGCGCCGACGTGACCGTCAAGGACTCGAGGCGCTTCGCCGATACCAACGGGTGGGGCTACTTCAACTTCAATCATCACGAGCCGAAGGCGCCGATGGCCAAGGTGAAGTCGAAGGACGAGTGCGCCTACTGCCACATCGCCAACGCCAAGAAGGATGAGGTCTGGACGCAGTTTTATCCGCTGCTGGACAACAAGGACGCGCGCTGACCGCGTAGTCGGCGGGAGATCGGCATGAGAATCCTCAAAGCCGCCTGTGTCGCTTTCGTCTTGATCCTCGGGATCGCGTCCGCGATCAGGCAGTCGCAGCTGCGGGCGAACGCAGCGGATGGCGTCTCGACCGGTGCGAGCGTTGCCGATCGCGACGGGCATCTGCACGTACCCGATGACTATCGCACGACCTATCAGCTCCTCGGAAGCTGGGCGATTGCGGCAGAGGACGGGCGCGCCTCGAAGGAGTTTCACGTCGTGTATGCCTCGCCGGGAGTGATCGACGCCTATCGGAGAGACAAGCGCTTTCCGGACGGCGCGGTGCTGATCAAGGAGGTATTCAAGGCGTCGACCTCTGAAATGACGACCGGTACCGTCAGCCGCGCCGACGCTTTGAAAGGGTGGTTCGTCATGGTGAAGGACACCGCGAACAGTCATCCGGACAGCGCGCTGTGGGGCGATGGCTGGGGATGGTCTTGGTTCGACGCGAGCGACCGCTCGAAAACGACGACGACGGACTACAAGGCCGAATGTCTGGCTTGCCACGTACCCGCACGGGCGTCCGACTGGGTCTACGTCGATGGCTATCCGCCATTGAAGCACTAGCACCGGCGCGGGTCACGGAAAGTCATTCGATTCAACCAAGCCAATCATCAAAGGAGCGAGAGATGGCTAAAGAAGCGACGGCGAGTGAGATGGGGATGTCGAAGGGACAGGCTGGCCATCTCTACATCCAGACCAACGAAATCGACAATGCCATCATTCACTACACCCGGCAGGCCGACGGCAAGCTGGTCGAGGTCGCGCGCATCAAGACGGGCGGCGCCGGCTCCGGTGAATTCAAGCCGATCAGCGGCCAGGACAGCGCGCCCAACTCCTTCGAGGGCGCGGGAAGCGTGATCATTACATCCGATCGGCGCTTCATGTTCGCGACCAATGGTGGAGACAATTCCGTTTCGAGCTTCCGCCTGGGTAGCGATGGGCGGCCGACGCTGCTCGACGTGAAGTCGACCGGCAACCCCGTCGACGGAAGAAGCGGCACGGCCAAATCGCTGGCTTTCGCTCCGACCACGCGCACGCTCTTCGTGCTGCACTCGTTCGGGCCGGATCATCTTCGGCTGATGTCGGTCGATGCCGAGGGCATGCTCAAGGCGCGGCCCGAGCGGTATACGGTGAACACCTACAGCAAGCGCAATCGCGTCTCCACCATGGTCGTGGTCTCGCCCAACGAGGAGCTGGTGCTCGTCGGCACCACATTCGATGAGCCGATCGCGCTCACCGGCTTGTATCCCGACGGCTCGCCCATCCTCTGGGTCCAGCGGGCCGGCGGCGCGCTGCACTCGATCGCTTCGAATGCGCCGGATCCGGATGGCCTCGCCGTGTTCGCCCTGCAAAAGGATGGCTCGCTCGGGACGGCCAGGTTCTACGATGCGAAGGGCGGTTCTCCGTTCTATATCGCGTTCCTGCACCAGCGTCCGAACACGTTCGTGATCGGCTATGCCGTCGGCGACGGGTGCTCCATCTGCACCATCGAGAAGAACGGTTCGATCAATATCGGCCCGCTCGTCAAGATCGACACGAGCCCGGGGCTGCCGTCAGAGCTGTGCTGGCTGGCCGTCGCGCCCGATGACCGCACGATCTACGCGACGAATTTCGGCTACAGCAACATCAGCAGCTACCGCATCAATGGTGGCGGCCTCGAGGTCGCCTGCGATCCGGCGTGTCCGAAGGTCCCCGGCGACGGCACCGCGAGGGGGTTGAACGGGACCGTGACCAGCGGGCCCAGCGATAGCTGGATCACGCCGGACGGCGCCTATCTCTATCAGATCTACGGCAACGCGTCGAAGCTGGTCAGCTACAGCACCCAGCCTGACGGCTCGTTGAAGGAGATCGGCAGTGTCAAGATCCCGTACAACAGCCCTCAGGGGCTTGCGGGGTTCTGATCGCTCTTCCTCGACACGTGGTCCGGGCGTGGCCGGCTCTGCCGCTCCACGCCCGGCCTCGCTCGCCCTCAGGCGGGAAATGCAACGTCAATCGCGAGCTCCGAGACGGATGTTTGAGGCGATTCATGAGCGCTCTCGCGGCAGATCCGCAGCCTCTCCCGGCCGTCCCGGAGAAGGGCAGAGTGCTACGGAGAAATTCGACCTGCAGCGCGCCGCAGGGGCGGCTCGCGTGGTGTTCTCCGGCGCCGCAAGCGGCACGGAGATCCGCGACATCTATCAGAAGTTTCCGATCGCCGTTGCATTCCCGAACATCGACGATCGTCGGCGCAAGGAAGCCGTTCTGATCAACACTTCGGGCGGTGTCGCAGGCGGCGACGAGATCAGGATCGAGGTGGTCGTTCAAGGCAATGCCTCGGTCGCTGTAACCACGCAGGCCGCGGAGAAGGTCTATCGGGCGCTGGATCGCCCCGCCCGAATCCTGACCAGGTTAAAGGCCGAGGGGAACGCTCGGCTTGCCTGGCTCCCACAGGAGACGCTCGTCTTCAATCAGGCGCGCATCGCGCGGCAGACCGAGATCGACGTGAGCTCGGGCACTGAACTGATCGCCCTCGAGTGGCTGGTTCTTGGCCGCATCGAGAGCGGCGAGGAGGTTCTTGGCGGACATATCCTGGACGGCTGGCGCATCAGGGTCGACGGCCGTCTGGTCTGGGCGGATGGCCTCCTGGTGTCTGACCAGGTGTTCCCGCAGCTTCGGAACACGGCTCTGCTTTCAAACTGGAAAGCGATCGCGACGATGATCTACTTCGGTCCACGTGCCGAGACCCGGCTCGAGAGATTGCGCGAGATCGGTGCTTCTCTGGAATGCACCTGCGGCGTCACGCTCGTGGGCGCGATCATCGTGATCCGGGTAGCCGCGACTGCCGGTGCGGATCTCAGACGAGGTCTGCGCCGCTTCCTCGATCAACTCAACCATGAACTCGGATGCGGGCCCTTCGGAGTGCCGAAGATGTGGTCCTGCTAGCAGCGCTGCCAGGTCGGAGAAGCACCTTGAATCTGACGCCACGGGAACGAGACAAGCTGATGATCGCCCTTGCCGCAATCGTTGCGCGTGGCCGACTCGCGCGAGGCGTCAAGCTGAATTACCCCGAAAGCATCGCATTGATCTCGGATGCCATCATGGAAGGCGCTCGCGACGGACGGTCGGTCGCGGACCTGATGTCCGAAGGCGGCCGGCTTCTGCGCCGCGACCAGGTCATGGAGGGCATCCCGGAAATGATTCGCGAGATCCAGGTGGAGGCGACGTTTCCGGACGGGACCAAGCTTGTCCCGGTGCACAACCCGATCCGATAGGAGCCGATGATGCGTATCGTCCCGTCTTATGTCGCCGTGTTGAGCGTGCTTGCCTCGCCGGCCCTCGCTCATCCCGCCCTCGGCACAGGCAGTTCGTTCGACGCCGGCCTCGTCCATCCGTTCAGCGGCGCCGATCATCTTGTTGCGATCACGTTGGTGGGAACGTGGAGCGCGCTCATGGGCGGACCTGCAAGAGCCCTGTGGCCGCTGACCTTTCTGATCGCGATGCTGGGCGGCTTCCTTGCGGCAAGCGCGGGACTTCAGATGGGCTTCGTGGAGGCTGCGATCAGCCTCTCGGTGGTGGCATTGGGAGCGTTCGTTGCGTTCGAATTCAGGATGCCCGTCATGCTGGGCGCCGCAGCCGTCGGCCTGTTTGCATTCTTCCATGGTCATGCGCATGGAACTGAAACGGCCGCGGTGCTCGTTCCCTACGTCATCGGCTTCACAACGGCGACCGGTGCTCTGCTTCTCGTCGGCATGGTCGCTGGCCATTGCGGAAGAAGCGCGGCCATGAAAGGCCTGCTTCGCGCGGCGGGCGTCTGTGCCGGCCTTGTCGGGCTGCTGCTGCTCGGAGGCGTGGCATGATTCCCGGGGAGGTCATTTCGAATGACGGCGACATCGTCCTGAACGGGGACAGGACGGGTCTATCGATTGTCGTATCCAACAGCGGCGACCGGCCCGTTCAGGTGGGCAGCCATTATCACTTCGCCGAAGTGAACGCCGCGCTCACGTTCGATCGATCCGCCGCTCGTGGATGCCGGCTCGATATCCCGGCGGGGACGGCGGTGCGGTTTGAGCCGGGTCAGTCGCGCGAGGTCTCGTTGATTCCGTTCGCCGGAGCGCGGCGCGTCTACGGCTTCAGCGGCAGCGTGATGGGACCTCTGGAATCGGCGACCGATACCTCCGGCTCCAACGAATAAGGCGAGGAAGGCATGTCCCACACGATGAGCCGCAGAGCCTATGCGCAGATGTTTGGCGCCACGGTCGGCGACAGGGTGCGGCTGGCGGACACCGACCTGTTCATTGAGCCCGAGAGGGACCTCACGATCTATGGCGAGGAAGTCAAGTTCGGAGGCGGCAAGGTCATCCGCGACGGTATGGGACAATCGCAGCTCACGCGGGCACAGGGAGCAGTCGACACGGTCATCACCAACGCGCTGATCCTCGATCACTGGGGAATCGTCAAGGCCGACATCGCGATCAAGGATGGGCTCATCGCCGCCATCGGCAAGGCGGGCAACCCCGACATACAGCCGGGTGTTTCGATCATCATCGGGCCGGGAACGGAAATCATCGCGGGCGAGGGCAAGATCATCACCGCCGGCGGAATGGATACACACATCCATTTCATCTGCCCCCAGCAGATCGAGGAGGCGCTTTTCTCGGGCGTCACAACCATGATGGGTGGCGGCACCGGACCCGCCGCTGGAACGACGGCGACGACCTGCACCCCGGGGCCATGGCACATCCATCGGATGCTCGAGGCGCTGGATGCGTTCCCGATGAATTTCGGCGTTTTCGGCAAGGGCAACACGAGCGTCCCTGCCGGCCTGGTCGACCAGATCGAAGCCGGCGCGTGCGGCCTGAAGCTGCACGAAGACTGGGGAGCAACGCCCGCATCGATCGACTGCTGTCTCTCTGTCGCCGACGACATGGACGTGCAGGTCATGATCCACACCGATTCCCTGAACGAGGGCGGCTTCGTCGAGAGCACGATAGCGGCATTCAAGGGCAGGACGATCCATGCGGCTCATACGGAGGGAGCCGGCGGCGGGCATGCGCCAGACATCATCAAGATCTGTGGCGAGAGGAACGTCATACCAGCCTCGACAAACCCCACGCGTCCCTACACTGCGAATACGCTCGACGAAGCCCTCGACATGCTGATGGTGACCCATCACCTGGATCGCCGTATCCCGGAGGATGTCGCGTTCGCCGAGAGCCGCATCCGAAAGGAGACGATCGCCGCAGAGGATATTCTGCACGATCTCGGCGCGTTCTCGATCGTGTCGTCGGACAGCCAGGCGATGGGGCGCGTCGGCGAGGTGATCACGCGGACGTGGCAGACAGCCGACAAGATGAAGAAGCAGTTCGGGCGGTTGCCAGAGGAGACCGGGCATAACGACAACTTCAGGGCGCGGCGCTACGTCGCGAAATACACCATCAATCCGGCCATCGTGCAGGGAATGTCACGCTACGTTGGTTCGGTTGAGGTCGGGAAGCTCGCGGACATCGCCATCTGGGATCCGGCGTTCTTCGGGATCAAGCCCGACATGGTCTTGAAATCCGGCATGATCGTTGCCGCCATCATGGGCGATCCCAATGCATCGATACCGACGCCTCAACCGGAATACTACCGGCCGATGTTTGGCGCCTTCGGCCGTGCTCCCGGCAGAAATTCTGTGACCTTCGTCAGTCAGGCCGCGCTCGAAAGGACGAGACAGCTCGGCCTGGCAAAGCAGCTCCTGCCAGTCTCGAATACGCGATCGATCGGCAAGCATTCCATGATCCTCAACGACGCGCTGCCCCACATGGAGGTCGATCCCGAAACCTACGAGGTGCGGGCCGACGGACGACTCCTCACTTGTCCGCCGGTGAGTGTGGTCCCGATGGCGCAGCGCTATTTCATGTACTGACGCCGGCATGGTGGTCCGATGACAGACCAGAGCTATCGACATACGACGCTGGCGTTCCTCAGGCTGCAGAGCTGGCTTTCGCCGTCGTTTCCCAACGGGGCCTACAGCTACTCGCACGGGCTGGAATGGGCTGTGGAGGCCGGCTATGTCTCCGATCGGCGCAGTCTGATCGATTGGCTCAAGGCCGACCTTTGCTATGGCTCCGGCCGAAACGATGCGATCTTCTTCAGCGAAGCCTATCGATGCGTTGCCGAGGATGCCGAAGGTCAGCTTCCGCAGCTGGCTGAACTCGCAGCCGCCTCCCGCGGAACGTCGGAATTCGTGCTCGAATCCGCGCAACAATCCTCTGCGTGCCTTGCGACCCTTCGCAGTGTCTGGCCGGATCGAATTCTGGACATTTTCTCCGACCCGAAATGCCCGCCTGTGCTGGCCGTCCTGCTCGGAGCGCGAGCGGCCCGCGAGCGGATAGCGGTCGACATTGCACTGCCCGCATTCCTGCACAGCTACGTCGCCAATCTGGTGAGCGCGGGCGTTCGATTGGTGCCTCTCGGTCAGACCGACGGTCAGCTCGCTATCGCAGCGCTCGAGCAGGCGATCCTGTCGCGCAGTGAAATGGCAAGCCGTGAGACGATCGACGATCTCGGTTCGGCGGGCATGATGGTCGAGCTCGCCTCCATCGCGCACGAACTCCAGTATACGAGGTTGTTTCGATCATGAACACGATTGAACGCGAGAGCAGGTCGCTCCGCACACCCGGCATTTCGGCAACCAACGGGCCGCTGCGCGTCGGAATCGGCGGTCCGGTCGGGTCTGGAAAGACGGCGCTGGTCGAGGCGCTGTGCAAGCATCTGCGCGACTTCTACGAGATCTACGTGATCACCAACGACATCTATACCAAGGAGGATCAGCTCATTCTGACCCGCGCGCAAGCGCTGGCGGCAGAGCGCATCATGGGAGTGGAGACGGGTGGCTGTCCGCATACGGCCATACGGGAGGACGCCTCGATGAACCTGGCGGCGATCCACGACATGAACCTGAAGTTTCCGGACGCGGAGCTTTGCTTCGTCGAGTCGGGCGGTGACAATCTCGCCGCCACCTTCAGCCCGGAGCTTGCGGACCTGACCGTCTACGTGATCGACGTCGCGGCTGGCGAGAAGATCCCGCGCAAGGGAGGACCGGGGATCATGCGATCCGACCTGCTGGTGATCAACAAGGTCGATCTGGCTCCTCTGGTGGGCGCAAATCTGGAGATCATGGAAGCGGACGCGCGACGGATGCGCGGCGCGCGACCGTTCGTCTTCTCCAATCTGAAGAGTGGTCGGGGCGTCGATGAGATCGCGGGCTTCATTCTGCAGAAGGGCGGGTTGTCCGCCGCGACGCTGTCTGGAGGTGCCCATCGATGACGGTCACGCTGGCAGAACTTCCTGGCTCGGCGGGGGTCTTCGAAGAAGTTGACCTCGGCGCCTGCGCAGACGCAGCCTGCGAATTTGCGACCTCGCTTTCGTCTCTTGGCTACCGTAAGCAAATAGTTAAGCGCTTGCTCGGTAGCCAGATGACCCTTTAGGACAGTGACAATGCGCTCCTCGTACTGCCTGATCCGCTCGGTTGCCGTCCTATGGGCCTCCTCAAATATCTTTTCTTGCTCGGTCGGCTCCAAATCTTGGAGCATCACCCAATTCTGTTCATCGGCCACATCTCTCTCCCTGGCTGCGGAAACTATGACACATCTTGCAATGTGGTTCGTTTTCCGATCGGCAGTCCCGCAGGCTCAGTCCTATACTTGTGGAGACCTGCTCGCGGTGACGGCCAGCGAACCAACTGATAATCAGTTTAGCGAAAAGCGCTTTTGAATAGTTCAAGTACAGTCATTGGCGGAGGGCACTCTGGGGGCGGGGCGACAAGCTCTCTCACCCTGCAATTACGGCCTCCATCGACTCCCCACCCAATGCCGGTAAAGTGATTGCCGCCGTATTGCTCGGCAAGAAGTTGACGACGGACTGTAACGGCCGCCGTGCTCATCCGGCTTTCCACGAGTGCGGGTCGACCCGACAAGTTCGACTCCGCAACAGCGGGAGATCCAGACTTCAACTCCAACCCTGCCGATCTAGGCCCTTCTGCCAACAGCGTGGACCGTTCGATAAAATTGCATTGAGCGGCGCTTGGTTAGAAGAGGTTGTGAAAGGACGTTCAAAATTCGGGGGGGCTCGCGACCAACTCCTTTCGCGAACGACATCCTTGGCCTTTTTGTCGGACCGCAGGCCGAGATAGACTGGCTGTCGCAGCTCTCCCTTGCTGGTCCACTCCGCGAACTTCACCTCTGCGACCAAGGAAGGACGCACCCAGGTCGTGACCTGCTCATCCTTCACCTTGGCGGGAAAGGGCGACTTGGCCGTCTTGAGCTTCACGAGCTTGCCGTGAAGCTCTTCCAGAACCTGGTGGCTGAACCCGGTGCCGACGTGGCCGATGTACCGCCACGCATCGTTCTCCCGTACCGCCAGCACGAGGGCGCCGAAGAACGGCCGGGTTCGCCTCGGCGCCGTGAAGCCGGCGATCACGACCTCCTGACGTTGCGCGGTCTTCACCTTAAGCCAGTCAGCGGTTCGGCGTCCGGATGCGTACGGGCTGTCGGCGCGCTTGGCCATGATGCCTTCGAGATGCCTTCGCTCGGCTTCCGCGAAGAACTTCGTTCCCTTGCCTTTGCGGTGGTTGCTGAACGCGATCAGCTTGTGGCGCGGCAGGATGGCCTTGAGCCGCTTCTTGCGCTTCAGGAGCGGCAGTGCTCGCAGGTCCTCGCCATCCGCGAACATGAGGTCGAACGCGCAGTACAAGAGCTTGGCCTCATGGCGCAGGGCGTTCTGAAGCAACTGAAAATGGGATGCGCCGTCCTTGCCGACCGCGACGAGCTCGCCATCGATCACGGCGTCGGCCGTCACGCCCTCCAGCGCTTTCGCGACCTCGACGTAGGAGCTGTTGATGATCTTCCCATTACGGCTGTAGAGCGCGACCCGACCACGCCGGATCTCCGCAACCATGCGGAAACCATCGAACTTGTCCTCGAAGACCCAGTCGGGGTCGTCGAATGGTGAGTCGGTCAGCGTGGCCAGCATGGGCTGCAGGCGACGAGGCAGGGTCGATTTTCGGGCCATGGCAGGGGCTCTCTACAGGGCCGGCAAAGGCCGAAACGAGGAGGATGGAAGGCGAACCCGCGCGCTGTCGCCGGCCACGACCGGTCCCCCGGCTCGGACCACGCCCAGCACCCCTGATTTGAATGGGGGCCCGTTTCCTCCGACGACAGCACCTGCCGTTTCAGTCCGGCCCGGAAGCGATCGATGAGGATCCAGGGCGTCCGGAGCCCGGTCAGCTCGACCATGGCCGTCGGCCCGAGCTCGATCAGGGTCCCGAGCGGCATCCGTTCGAGGTCCAATCCGCCGGTAGTGACGTTCTCGCCGAGCTCGCCGGCGCCAACCTCGAAGCCAGCTTCGAGGAGGGACGGGAAGAGTTCGGACGGGATCAGGTGGACTTGCCGGAGATTGGGCAGGCGGGGACGGCGGCGTGCCAAATAGCGGTGCCGGACGAACGGGCCGGCGTGAGCGTCGCCTTCTACCGTAGCCTTCCACCAGGATTATGCGGTCCCGAGTTGGTTTGCTGAAGTAGTGCCCAGGGTCGGCGGCGACCGCCGCCACCTTTGCCTCGAGCGAGAGATCGTGCGTCTGCGGCATCAGGCGGCGCGGGCGAGCGAGCGCCGCTTCTGGCGGAAGTAGCGCTTGATCTCGGGAAGCTTCATCGCGTTCAGGACCCGATCGGCAGGGACCCCGCCCTTTCGGGCCATCTGGACGCCCCAGTGCATGTGGTCGAGTTCGGAGATCGAGTGCGCGTCCGGATTGATGCTCAGCATGCAGCCGAACTCCAGGCCGCCTGATGCCAACGCCAGTCCAGGTCGAGCCGCCATGGGTGGGCGTTGATCTCCACGACGATGTCATGCTTCGCGCATGCCCGAAGCACCTTCTCGATGTCGATTTCGTAGCCTGGCCGGCGCTGGAGCTGTCGTCCTGTCATGTGGCCGACGATGGTGGTGTAAGGATTGGAGATAGCCCGCAGCAGGCGCTGCGTCTGGGCCTTGCGGTCGAGTTTGAACCGGCCATGAATGCTCGCGACCACGAAGTCGAAGCGCTCCAGCACGTCATCCGGATAGTCCAGAGAGCCATCGGCCAGAATGTCGGATTCAATACCTTTGAGGATCCGCAAATCCTTGCCGAAGCGCTTGTTCAGCCGGTCGGCTTCCAGGTGCTGCTGCGCGATCTCCTCGACCGACAGACCTCCGGCATAATGCGCAGACTTGGAATGGTCCGCGACGCCGAAATACTCGAAACCGCGCTGGCGCGTGACAGCGAGCATCTCGAGCACCCCGGCGGGAATCTCCTGCCGCAGCTTTTCGAGGCTGGGATGACTGCCCGTCTTGTGGAGCTTCGTGACGATATCGGCGATCGCATCGCCGATATCGGGGATTCCCGTGAGTCGATCCTCCTCGACGAGAACATCAAGAGGAACGGCAAGGGCCGCTAGGCTGTCGGCGGCCCGGGAATACGCTTTCGCTCGGTAGGGATTACCGCCCCGCAAGGCCGTGCGCTGCGCGTACTCGCGCAGGAGACTTGCCACACCGCGAGCGTCGAGCGAAGGCATTCAGCGTGCCTCCCGCTCCCTGCGTTGCGGCGGCGCCGCAGCAAGGCGGCCGCCCGAACGGTCACTTGGCCGCCCATCGAGAGAGCTCTCGAGCTTCTGAGCTGCGCGAAAGTCCTCGAGGTGCTGGATATTGGCGCCGTACGCGGCCTCTTTCTTGAGGAGATTGTAGATCCGCCCCGCGACCAGCTGCAGATGCTTCATCCTCCCCCGCGGCATCGATCTCGCCTTGCAAAGAGCTCGGACAGCGTAGGCTCGGAAATAGTCGAATGCGTCTGACATGGTCCAGGTAAACGCCGGCTTTCGCCTATAGTTCGGTCGAGATCGCGGGCTACAGACTGGGAACCCCGCGAATCCTAGCGGCGTTGCACAGGCATCATTCGCAAGAGGAGGAGCCAGTGGCAGCAGCGAAGAAGACGGGCCACTCGGCATCGGCCGTGAAGAAGGCGGTCAAGAAGGTCGGCAACTCCCGCAAGCGCGTCGAGAAAACGCGACATTGTCGTCAAAGCTCGCCGTATGGCAGTGTCAATCCACTCCTCCTCGTTCCAAAGGCACCCCCACACAAGATGTGTGAGCAAAACCACATTTGATATGCCCCGCTGTTTGTTCAGGACAGCAGCCAACAGGGTGGCCTCATGGGCCGCCTCCAGAACAAGCGACGCGAATGGCTTCCAGTGCGCCGACGGAACACGCGAATAATTTATCGGGAGCGCCGAGCAAAACAGCTGTGAAACCCGAGAGCTTCAGGCACTGGATCGTCATCACCCCCTCCTTTGGACAACCGGTGCGCCGAGCCAATCCGCCAGACTCGAGGTCAGCTCGTTGTGCCTTGCGCGCTGCAACAGCGTTTCGCGGGCCTTGCCGGGCGGCAAGCGGCGTGCGCGTTCGCGCGCGGCTTCAGCCGATGACAGCAGCCGCTCCTGGAGCGATTGGGTGTGTTTCCTTCGTATGCGTTTCGCGCTCATTTTCGATCTGCGCTTGAATTGGGATCCGCCGGGAGGCGGATTTCTATTCCCAGCTTCGAGCGCTGAGCCGGTTCCGGCATTTCAGCAAGTTAAAGAGATCATGGAATCTGCATGACTACCGCATGGTGCATCGCAACTGCGCGGGTGCTCAACCCCGCCGGTAGAGCTGCAGATAGCTCGGCGAATAGAACGCTGCGCTCTTGAGCGCATCGAGGTCGTTGACGGTTAGCGTCCGTTCCCGCAGGGTGATCAGACCGGAGGCCCGGAGCTCCTGGATGGTGCGGTTGAGATGCACCACGGAGAGGCCGGTTGCGTCAGCCAGGTCCATCTGGGTCACCGGAAAGGCGCAGGAATTGCCGTCGACGAGACCGACCGGTCGCAGCCGCTCATAGATCTCGCAGAACAGGTGAGCCACCCGCTCCAACGCCACCCGCCGCCCTAGATTGATCGCCCATTCGCGCTGGATCGCTGAGTTCACCAGCGTCTCGCACATGAATGCTTCGGCCAGCGTGCGCTCGCTCGCCAGCAGCTTCTCGAAACGCGCTTTCTTGATCTCGGCATAGACCACAGGCGTCGCCGTCGTAATCGAATGATCCATGGTCGAGAGCAGATAAACATAGGCATCGCAGGCTTCGCCAGGCAGAATGAAATTGACGATCTGCCGCCGGCCATCCTCCAGCGTCTTGTGCCGGAACAGCCAGCCCGAGAGCACGAGCCGGACGCCGTCGACCTCATCTCCTTCGGAAGCGATATCCTCGCCCGGCCCGGCACGCAGCAAGCCTTCCAGAATGGCTTGCTCCAGCGCTGCGACAGCGTCCTCGGACAAGGGCCGCAGGGCGTTGAAGCGGCGGATGACCGCCTGCGCAAGACTTCCCTCGGTATGCTGAACACGCATCAGCCGTCCATCGAAGGCGTGTGAAAGGTGCGCTTGCTCAACGGAATTGCAATCAGGCAGTGGATCCCGGGCGCATTGAACGAGATCGTCGTCTGCCCCTTCAGCTCGAACGCGAGGGTCCGCTCCAGGAGCTCCGTGCCAAATCCCTTACGCGGCGGCGGCGTGACTTGCGGGCCACCCCGCTCGCGCCACTCGAACAGCAATTGCGGCGGTGCGGCGGCTTCGTCGATACGCCAGGAAATCTCGAGTC
This sequence comes from Bradyrhizobium genomosp. I (2014), assembly GCF_000261685.1. Classification (GTDB taxonomy): domain Bacteria; phylum Pseudomonadota; class Alphaproteobacteria; order Rhizobiales; family Xanthobacteraceae; genus Bradyrhizobium. Next base: position 85,446 of record NZ_AJQE01000042.1, read on the forward strand.
GGCCCGCCGGCTGGCCCAGCGCACCATATTTGAGCGCATTGGTCGCGAGCTCATGGATCGCGAGCGCAAAGGTCTCGGCGGCCTTGGGCTGGAAGCGTACCGCAGGTCCCGACACGCGCATCTGCTCGCCCTCGCGGGCATTGTAGGCCAAGAGCTCCTCGACGACGAGATATTCGAGATCGACGCCGCCCTCGGGATCCCGTGTCACCAGTGCCTGCGTCCGGGCGAACGCGTTGAGCCGGCCATCGAGATGGGCGGCATATTCAGCAACCGTCGAACTCGACTCGGCCGAGCGGCGCGCGATCGAGCGCACCACGCCGAGCGTGTTGCGCACGCGATGCTGAAGCTCGGCGAGCAGGAGCCGCTGCCGCTCCTCCGCGCGCGTGATCGCGGTAACGTCGATGAAGGTGATGACGACGCCGGCGATGAAATTGTCGATGCTGCGGTAGGGCAGGATGCGGACGATGTAGCGCGTGCCGCTGTCCGGCGCGGTGAGTTCACGCTCGGCGCTGGCCAGCGTGCGCAGCACGCGGCGCACGTCGTCATAGAGCTCCTCGATTGCAATGCGCGCCTTGATATGCGCGATCGGACGGCCGACGTCGGTTTCGACCAGATGCAGGATCTGCGTGATCGCGGGCGTGAAGTTCATCACCTTGAGATCGTTATCGAGGAACACGGTCGCGATCTGCGTGCTCTCGAGGAAGTTCTTGAGGTCGCTTGTCGCCCGCGTCAGCTCCTGGACACGATGCGCCAGCTCGCCATTGACCGTCGTCAGCTCCTCGTTGACCGACTGCAATTCCTCGCGCGAGGTTTCGAGTTCTTCATTGGCCGATTGCAGCTCCTCGTTCAGCGACTGGTACTCCTCGTTGGAGGATTTCAGCTCCTCATTGGTGCTTTCGAGCTCCTCGATCGTTGCCTGGAGGCGCTCGCGGGTCGCCCGCAATTCGCTTTCGAGCCGCTCGACATGCTCGGTCCGCACCAGGGCGCCGGCGCCGGGATTGCCGTCGGGCGCATTGGCGGCGCGCGCCGGCCCGTCCTTGAACAGCACGACGAAATTGCGATGGGCGCCCCCAGTCTCCTGGATCGGCTCCACGGTCATGTCGACCACGACGCGATGGCCGTTGACGCCGAGTTGGACGTGCTCGGCACGGGCGGGCTCGTTGGTTTCTGCCGCACGGCTGAGCGCGGTCCGCAGCTCCAGCCTGAGGTCGCGGTGCACGAGCTGAAGCAGATCGAGCGAGGCCGCCCCTGCCGTTGGCTCGATATAGCGTCCGGTGCGCCCGGAAAAATGCAGGATCTGGAAATTGTCGTCGGTGATGACATAGGCCGGCGCATAGCGCTCGGCGATCCGCTGGGCCCGGCGCTCCAGTCCGACGTCGGGACCGAAGGAGCGGACCGGCGGCAGCTCGACCGGCGCGCGGCCCGCCGCGGTCGAGATCGGAAACTCCGGCGGCAGCCGCGTGCCGGTCTCGAGTTTCTTGAAGATCCGGGCGCGGCGATCGACCGGCGCAAACAATTTAGGATGCCGCGTCACGTTCTCGGAATTGCCGAGGAACAGGAAGCGATCCGGCAACAGCGCGAAGTGAAACAGCGGAATCACGCGGTTCTGAAGCTCCGCGTTGAGATAGATCAGCAGGTTGCGGCAGGAGACGAGGTCGAGCTTGGAGAACGGAGCGTCCTTGATGACGTTGTGCTGGGAGAAGATGCACATCTCCCGCAATTCCTTCACCACGCAATAAGTATCCCCCTCGCGCACAAACCAGCGCGCCAGGCGTTCAGCCGACATGTCCTGCTCGATATTGGTGCGATAGCGGCCGACGCGCGCGGTCGCCAGCGCCCGTCCGTCGATGTCGGTGGCAAAGATCTGGACCTGCGGCGCGGAATCGAGCTTCGCTACGTGTTCGCGCAGGAGGATGCCGATCGAGTAGGCCTCCTCGCCAGTGGCGCAGCCGAGCACCCAGACGCGAACCTGCTGCCCGTTGCTCTTGCTTTCGAAGATTTTCGGAATGATCTGCGTCTCCAGCACCTCGAATTCACGCTTGTCGCGGAAGAATTCGGTGACGCCGATCAGAAGATCGTTGAAGAGGTGCTGGGCCTCGTCCTTGTCGTTGCGAAGGAAGTCGACGTAAGCGGCGATGTCCTCGATCTGCACCACCTGCATGCGACGCTGGACGCGACGCAGAAACGTGTTCTGCTTGTAGCCGTGGAAATCATTGCCGGTCTTGTTGCGCAGGATGTCCGCGATGCGTGACAGCGACGTCGCCGCGGCGGCCAGCACCTCGTCAAAGCCCTGCTTCTCCTTCAGCCGCCGCAAATGGCGCGCATAGACCTGGATGTGCTCGGGAATGTCTTCGGGTGGCAGCACGTAATCGGCAATGGCTGCCGGCCGGCTGCTGTCGATGAGATGCTCGGCCTCATGATTGGTGACGCTCTCCGCAATGGCGAGGCCGCCATGATCCTTCAGCGTGGCCGCGCCGAGCGTGCCGTCGCCACCGGTGCCGCTCAGGAGCACGCCGATCGATTGCTCGGCGCGTTCCTCGGCGAGCGAGACGAGGAAGCTATCGATGGTCGCCCGCTCGCCCGGCCCCTGCTCCGCCTTGCGCACCGCCAGACGGCCGCCATGGACGGTGGTGATCATCGCGACCGGACTGAGATAGATCGTCCCGCCTTCGACTGCCATTCCATCGCTGATCTCGGAGAGCCGGGTGCCGTCGGCGCGCTGAATGAGCGCATGCAACCGATCGTCGGCGAGCGCCTCGCGATTTTGCAGCACGAGGACGACGGCCTGGTCCTCCCCCAGCATCAATTTGGCAAAGAAGCGCTCGATGCTGTCGACCGCACCGGCCGAGGCACCCACGCCGATGACCAGTGGCACCCTTGCCTGGCGTTCTTCCGCGCCCGACGTCTTCTCGACTTCGTCCATGCTTGCCGCAACTCTCATTACCCGGGATCAAGCAGCCCGATTCCTGCAAATAGCAGAGATTGAGGCTACCCCAACAGCGAAAAGCCGGGAACCGCCATCCGCTGGCGGACGCCCATCGCAACAATTCCAAAACTCAAGAAGCCTTCGGCGGCCCTGAAGAAACCTCCCGCTCGAGGAAATTGATCCGCTGGATGATCAGCTTACGATGCCGTTCCCATTCGACCAGCGTCTGCTTCATGAGCTCGACCAGGCGCTGCGCCTGCCGCGCATCGTGGCCGCTGGCCTCGAGCTCCCGAACCAGATCCTGCTGATTGCGGACACGCTGCCAGCCCTGCTCGATATCCGTATCGGCCTTCACGAGCAGCCGCTGCTCGGCATGGAGCTGCTCGGCACGCTCGGCGGGAGACACGGCCATGAGGCACCTTCCCTAGCGTATCGCAGGGTCGAGCGATTGTAGCACGGCGCGCCGAATCATATCGGCATATTCGCGATATTCCGTCGCACGCAGCTCGTACATCTCGGCCACCGCCGGCCGGCCGGCGCGCCTTCCGTCTGCCGCCATGCGGCGCACGAGCTCGGCCCGTTCCTCGATGATGCGGAGCGCCACCCGCATGGCCTCATCGACCTGTCCCTCCTGCTCCCTGGCCAGCGCATCCGCGGTATAGGCATGGCCGACCTGGCAGCGAAACCGCGTGGGATGGGTGTCCTTCAAGGCCGAGAGCACCCCTCCGCAGGCAGGACAGGTGAGCGCGGCCGGATCGGCGATCCCCGTCAGGTTCGGCGAACCGATCCGCTCGCCGGCGGCAATCTCAACCTCGAGGCGGATGTCGGGAGCAATCGGGAGCGCATCGCTGTGGGAATCCGGGTCGCTCTCTCATTGCTAATCGCGGCTCAGGCGCCTGGTTGGCGCCAGCCGCTACCTTTGCTTCCTCATCTTCTTAAACCGCACGCTCGTCCCATCCGGCATCCGCACCACCTTGGATCCCGCGGCGAGAACCGCCTCGCGTGCGGCATCTGGATGTCGGGGCTGCGAGTTGAGTCCCGCCATGAGGCACGGTGCGCCGCGCGCGGCAGGGCCGCGCCGATGATCTCCTCGATCTCGTCGAAGGTCGGGACGAATTCGGCCTGCTTCTGCCGCATCAGATGATCGCGCAAGGGGGCGTAGTCGTTCACGTCAGTCCTCAAAGCCGTTCGTCCATATCGCTTCTGCCTGAAAGCGATACGCCTGGAAACCATTTCTTAGCCGATCGCGGCGGAGGCGTGGCGATTTAAACACTACGCAAGATTTCGGGCGCATCCGTAAATGTTCGGGAGTGAACGATGCTGTTCGGAAGGCGCGACGGCACGGCCAGGCGGCCGTGGCGGATTTCGGCAAAACTGCTGATCGTCTCGTCGGTCGTGACGGTGATCGGCTTTTCCGCCATTTGCGTCAACGTGATGCTCGACATGCGCCGGGGCGAGCAGGCCTTGGCGCGCCAGACCCTGGAAAACCTCGCCACCACGATCGAGGCCGACATCGGCCGCAACATCGAGATCTACGACCTCTCCTTGCGCGCCGTCGCCGGCAACATGCTGCTGCCGGAGTTCGCGACCGTCTCGAAGCCGATCCGGCACCTGATCCCGTTCGACCATGCCACCACCGCGATCGGAGCGCCAGCTGGCAGAGCAAGTGCTTGTAAATTGTGAGAACCTGCAAACTCTTCTGTAACGGTTCTGCCTCCGCTTGCGCGACAAAATCAACTCGTACGGTCGTTAAGAGCCTTTCGAAACAGGGTATGGTTCGCACTGAAGCTCACCCGGCACGCATGGAGCTTCGCAAAGTTTCGCACACGTCCCAACGCTGCGTCATTGGTTCCGAATAGCCGCTCGTAGTCTTGAGTCGTGATCCGGCACTGCTCGCCGTCAGCCAGAACTTCCAGCCTCGCTTCCAGATCAGGAAGTGTAAACTTTTGCAGCTTCATCGGACGCGCCCCAAGCCTGGTTGAGTCACGATGGCATAGGATGGAGAGACGAAGTTGATGCAGCTCAAACTTTATTCGGCAACCCCGCCGGATCTGCGCCGGCCCTGAACCATTCGCTTTTCGAGCAAACCGCGCGGACCGCCGCAAGCGTGACAGCGCCGGAGACGCCTGGAGTTGCGATGACAGTCACGCAATCGGATTCGAGCACAGCGGCTGCGAAGGCTCGCGCGACAAAGACCAACAATTGAGAGCACTGGACTGCACCCCTGAAGTGAGACACGATAATTGCAGTGACAGGGCGGTTGCCACGACACGTTACCGTGGATTGTTTTGCGCGAACGCGGTTTCGAACTCAAGGGGCGATTGATACCCAAGCGCCGAGTGTAAGCGCTCCTTGTTGTAGACATCCGAGATGAAGCTGTTGATGCGGCGGCGGGCGTCGTCGAGATCGATGAAGGTCTTCCCGTTGATCTCCTCGGCCTTGAGCGTCTTCATGAAGCTCTCGGCCTTCGCGTTATCGAAGGGATTGCCAGGTCTGCTCATGCTCAGCGTGATGTCCCGATCGGCAAGCCGTTGGCGATAGGCGATCGAGGCGTATTGCACGCCGCGATCCAATGGTGGATCAGGCTGCCACGCGCCGGCCGCCTCGCGGCGATGGCTTTCTCCAAAGCGCTGATGGCAAGCGAGGCGTCGAGCGTGTCGTCGAAGGCCCAGCCCACAGCCTTGCGCGAGAACGCGTCGAGGATGACGGCGAGATAGGCAAAGGTCCTGGCAAGATGGACGTAGGTGATGTCCGCCACCCAAATCTGGTCGGGCGCAGACGGAACCAGGCCGCGCACGAGATTGGGAACGACGAGAAAGCCCGATGGCCGTTCCGAGGGCGGCTTCAGGAGCGGGGTCTTGCGCTGCGCGAGCAGGTTATCCTCGCGCATAAGCCTCTGAACCTTCTTGGCATTCACGACCATGCCCTGGCGCCTGACGGCTGCCGTCACGCGCCGATAGCCATAGAAGATGTGTTTGAGGCAGATGCGCTGGATGAGGTCGCGCAGCTCGATCCCAACGGCGAGCGTCATGCTCGACGACGGCGAGATCGAGCGCCGCGTCTGCCTGATCCGGCCTATGGAACAGCACAGGGTCCTCCTGACCATGATGGCGGAGAGCCATTGGGTCGATGCGGACCGTGAACGCTTCGCCGCAGCCTGGTTGGCGGAGCTTGCCGAGGTCCCCGAGTTCACGGAAAGCAAGATCCACGTCGTGGCCGGCTTGCTGTTACCCATCTGGAAACGCCTGCCGAATGAATCGACCCGCGTCTATCGGCTCCAGACCGATGCGGGCGAACGCATCATCGGCCGCAAGGTTTCTGCCGCGTGGGTCGCAAACGTCCTCTCGGCGGACGCGCCTACTCTGAGGCCTGACGCTGCCTTTGCCGCGGTGATGGAAGGACGCACCGTCCTCGATCTTGCGGAGGGGCTCCAGCTTCGCCGGGTCCGGGTGATGGGCGCATATCGCATCGAGCTGTCGGGATTCAACGACACGATGCGCGATCGCCTCCGCGCTTACGGCCTCTTTGGAGAGATCATATCCTGGAAGCTGCGGACGTTCGTGCCCACGGACGCAAGCGGCGTGGCGATCCTGACAAGGTGCTCGACACCTATCCGGTCGCGCGCGTCAGTGAGCGGGAGGCCGCGTGATGGCTCCCGCGCCTTGCGAACTGGCACGCCGCGTCGCGCGCGAGGCCGAGGCCGTGTGCCGATACTATCTCTCCAATGGCAAGCGGGCGGGGCGGTACTGGGTGGTTGGCGACGTCCACAACACGCCGGGCCGCCCGATGTTCGTGCGGCTTCAGGGCTCGCTGAAGGGGCCCGCCGGGAAGTGGACTGATGCTGCGACCGGCGAGCACGGCGACCTCCTCGACATCATCCGCGAATGCCGGGGCTTGCGCGACTTCGGCGAGGCCGCCGAGGAGGCGAGGCGGTTTCTGAAGCTGCCTCGTCCTGAGCCGCAACTAGCCTCGAAACCCGTTCGCTCGGTGGCGCCCGCTGGATCGCAGGAGGCCGCCCGTCGGCTCTTTGCAATATCCAGCCAGATCGAGGGGACGGTGGTCGAGACTTATTTACAGCGCCGCGGAATAGCCCGCATCCACCATGGCGGCAGCTTGCCTTCCACCCACGTTGTTACTACCGACCGGATGAGCATTCGCCGACCGAAACTTGGCCTGCAATGATCGCCTGCGTCACGGACCTCGAGGGACGAATCACCGGCCTGCACCGAACCTGGCTCGATCCTGTCCGCTTTGATCGCATTCGTCTCGGCAAAGCTCCGATCGACACGCCACGACGGGCCATGGGCGACCTGCTCGGCAACGCCGTTCGCTTCGGTGCGGTGGACGACGTGCTCGCGGCCGGCGAGGGCATCGAGACCATGCTTTCATTGCGTTGCGTTCTGCCGACTATGCCTATGGCCGCGGCGCTTTCGGCCAATCACCTCGCAACCATGTTGCTGCCATCTGGCCTGCGTCGGCTCTATATCGCCCGCGATGACGATGCCGCCGGAGATGCCGCGCAGGCTACTCTCATCCAGCGCGCGGAAGATGCCGGCATTGAAGCGATTGCAGTGTCGCCCCGGCTGGGCGATTTCAACGAAGACCTGCACATCTTCGGTCTCGAGACCCTCCGAGCAGCGCTGCGGCTTCAACTCGTACCAGAGGACGTCGTCCGTTTTCTTCATTCGGCGACGCTAGCCGCAGAATAGGCCAGTGCTTGGATCGATGTTGATCGGTCGGTCATAACGAGGCCATCGCCGAAAGAGGACGCGACCTCGACCTTCTAGAGGGCGATCGGACGGCAAGCGGACCGGGCCGGCAATGGCTATGCCCGGCTATTCCGCATCGTCGCCGAGACCAACCGATCCAACGACAACGCTCCCAGCCACCGCATCTATGTGGGTCGCGCGGAGATTGGCGCAGCTTGGTCGAAGCGTTCCGAGGAAGGCCGCGACTACCTCTCGCTCAAGCTCGACGACCCCTCGTTCAACGCGCCGATCACGCGAACCTGTTCGATGACGAGGGCGGTGAAGGCTACACCCTGCTCTGGTCGCGGCCGCGCAAGACCGGCGAGTAAGAGCGCCCCACCAAGCCCCGTCCGGTCTGCCGGGCGAGGCGCTTCGCGGTCGAACGAGGAACCCGACGCTCCAGGAACCTCCTCCGGTGCAGCCACGTTCAAACGCAGGTTGAGGAGGGGAGGACTTTTTCTGCGCTCAAACGTGACTACCTCAGTTCGCTACCCGCGTGCATGGGAAGGCACGTCGCCGGCTTCCATCGCGGCAGCATTGGCTCTTCACGAGTTCTGAAACTCCTTCATATCCAAGCGCAAGCCGGCTTTGCTCGCTTGATCTGCCGTGACGTAAGGCAGGCCGTAATAGCTCAGCTTCGGGCTCCATCGTCCCGTTTGGCCCGGATACGGGAAGGCGTACGTCCCTCCGCCGGCAGACGCTTCGCGGGATATCACGACGGCCGCGAGCTTGCCGCCGCCGTCAAAAACCAGATCGGAGACATACCCGTAGCCTTGTCCGGCCTGCAACCGCGCATAGTCTCCGATGATCTTCGAGATCGTGAACTCGTGCGGCTCCGGTTCGGCCTGACCGGGATCGAGAAAGAGGCCGAACTCTCGCGACCTCAGGTCGGAAAAGTCGGCAACGATGGCGCCTTCGTGAAGGGGCCGCAGGACCCGCTTGAACGGAATGCGCGAGATGAACTCCGGCTGGTCCTTGGTTCTGAATCCCTCGACCAGCAACGACGTGATTTGTCCGTCGTCCGCCATGACCACGTTCCGAACGGCTCCCAAATATTCGCCCTTCAAGGAGAACACCGCGCTTCCGAGCAAGCGGGAGGCACGGTAGCCATCATACACCATCGCGGCGAATTGCTGGGATTGTGCTGATTGTTCCGTCGCAACCTTCGCGGCAGTCTCAGCCCACGCGGCACCCCACAGAACGGAGCTCGAGATTGCACCTACGAAAATTGCACGGGCGATCCTCTTGACCCTCATTCCATGCTCCTACCATTCGAGATCACTCTGGCCTTTGCTCCCTTAATCCCTTCCGAGGCCCGGAGTTCTAGGTGGCCTCGACGAATGGTCCGGTGCCGTGCCAAGGAAAACGGCAAAGGTCATCACTCATGCGGCCTCGCATTGCCTCCGCCTTGTCCGGTTGCGTACCAAGATCAACCCTCCGCGCAGCGAACGCTGCGCATCCTGCTTCGTTGATCATCGCAAACTGCCCGGAACCAAATGCGAGGAGCCTCGCGCCCCGCCGCTCCGTCGGCTACGTTCCGTCGGGTGCCCCGCTGCAAATCCCAGTGACTACCTTTTGCGGGGCAGTCAGGAGCCAGTCGCCAATTTGCCAAAGTCAAACGTCTCCAGAGCAACGGACATCTTTTCGCGATACGGTGCCCTCGCGCGCATTGCGCCGTTGGCGTTCGTTCTGCTCACGCCGCTGGGCGAGTACGTATTTCACCTTTCGCCGATCTGGGTCTTCGGATCCGGTGTCCTTGCGATAGCCGTGCTCGCCGAGTGGATCCGCGTTGCAACGGACCAGCTCTCCACCCATACCGGTCCTGCCTTGGGCGGTCTCCTGACGGTCAGCCTGGGAAGCCTGGCCGAACTCATTCTGGCCTTGTTCGTTCTCTGGCGCGGCCAGGTGGACGTCGTCCATGCCCAGATCACCGGGTCCGTTGCTGCGACCTGCTTGCTGGGACTCGGACTGGCCATCGTCGCCGGCGGGCTCAATCGCGAGCGGCAACGCTTTACCCAAGCCCGCGCCGGGCTGTTGTCGAGCATGCTCGTTCTGTCGGTGATCGCTCTTCTGCTGCCCGCGGTGTTCGATTACACGGGCCGCAGCATTCGTCACATCCATGACGTCGGTGCCTCCGACGAACTGCTCAGCCTCGCCGTGTCTGTCGTGTTGCTGATTCTCTATGCGGGAAACCTCGTCTTCACACTGATCACCCACCGCAACGTCTTCGCGGCCAACGAGGACGCTTCGGCCGAACCGGCCTGGTCGGCGACGATATGCCTAGTCGTGCTCTTGGCGTGCACTGGGGCTGCGGCCCTGCAGAGCGAATTCGTCTCCGGCGCTCTGACGGAGGCAGCCAAATCGACGGGCGTGACACCACTCTTTCTCGGCGTCGTCGTGCTGGCGCTTGTCGGCACCAGTTCGGACATATTTGCCGCCGTCTGGTTTGCCCGGCGCGACCGGATGGGTCTCGTGATGACGCTCTGCATCGGATCGGCGATCCAGGTCGCGTTGGTCGTCGCTCCGCTCCTGGTCATTTTCTCCTGGCTGATCGGCAAGCCGATGACCCTCGTCTTCCAAAATCCCGTCGACCTGTTCACGATCGCCGGCACTGCGTTCATCGTCAACGCCATCACGAGGGATGCCGAGACCACCTGGTTCGAAGGCCTGCTGCTGATCGGCGTCTACGTCGTTCTGGCGCTGGCGTACTACTTTTCCTGAAGGTGCGACGGCGGAGAAGCGGGCACCAGGTTCCGCGCGGCTACAAAATTAACTCTCCTGCCAGAAAGGCAAGAAGCACGAACACCACAAAGATCGCGATAGCTGCAAAAAACAGCCATTTGGCAATCGTGGATGCACCAGCAGCGATTCCGCTGAAGCCGAAGAATCCGGCTACGATGATATTACGAAGAGAATCAACGCCCATTTCAGCATGCCACGCTCCCACGCTTCACCATGGATGAGGTATGTCAACCGGTCCCTGTCGACCGCGCTCTCGGACCACCCCGCGCCAATCGTCGCAAACTGCGAGCGTTCCGATCAAGACGCTTCCAAAGCGCACGATTGGTGCGGCTGCGTACGCCTGAGCACCACCGCGACCGAAACCTACCCTCCCAGCGCTGCTGACGTCCTCATAGGGATCGAGAGGTTCAATAGTTGCCGGGTCGGACGCGCTCGACACTGGGTTTGACCGTGCGCTGCTCGCTCCCTCCAAATGCGTCGGAACGTCCACCCTCGAATGCAGGTTTGCTCCCCATGTGGAGCTATGCCCTGATTCCAGTCGGCGCCTCGTTGCTTGGCGGCCTCTTCGTCGTGCTCTGGAAGCCGAGCAAGCAGGTCACAAGCGCCGCCCAGCATCTCGCAGCCGGCGTGATCTTCGCTGCTGCCGCTTCCGAGCTGTTGCCCGACGCGATCCGCCGCGGAACCATCTGGCCCGTTGCGATCGGCGCCGCGGTCGGCGTGGCCGTCATGCTCATGCTTCGGGTGGCCGAGCAACGTGCCAAGGGCCCGGTCGGGCTGATCGGAGCCGCCGCCGTCGATGCCCTCCTCGATGGCATCGTACTCGGCCTCGGATTCGCTGCCGGGCAAAAGCAAGGGATGCTGCTCGCGATCGCGCTCTCGATCGAATTCCTGTCGCTGGCCGTCGGAATCGCCGCCGCGTTCCGGGGCGGCGTCCGCAAATGGGTCCTGCTCGCCGCCACCTTCGGCGTGTCATGCATGGTCCCGGCAGGATCGCTCCTGGCGCTGCCGATATCGCACAGCCCGAACGCGCTTCGAACGGCCGCATTCTCCTTCGGCCTCGTTGCACTGCTCTATCTTGCGGTCGAGGAACTGCTGGTCGAGGCCCACGAGGTCGAGGACCGCCTCTGGACGACGGCCATGTTCTTCGTCGGCTTCATCGGACTGATCATTCTCACGGAAAGGCTCAGCTGACCGAATCAGCCCGCGCGCCGGCCATCGCTGCGCCCTGCACGCCGACCGGCTCGGCACGTCGAAGGCTTGCATAGCCTCCGATCCTCGCTTCGATGCGACGAAGCCCGGCAATGATCCCCGGAGAGCTCAGGGCCGCAAGCTCATCGCAGTAGCGATACCCCTTCGCACAGCCGGGAAACTCGTCGCTCGTTGCAGGATGGAGGTAGATCTCCACGATTCCCGCGGGAAGGTGACTGAGGAGGCCCAACAGTCGGTCGCGCGTGAAGGCGCCCGACCAGGCAAGTCCGAACACCGCATCCGGCGCGATAAATCCGGCTCGCCGAACCACACCCCTCAGGACCTTTGCATGAGCCTGCAAAGCAAGATTCGACAGACCGGCGGAGATCTTCTCGACCTTGCGCAGCTGCCTTCGCGGCTCGACGGGAATCCGGATCGCCGGAACGGCAAATCGCCGTGCGGTTTCGAGCAGGTCCGACAGGATCATGGGATGAAGGTGAAAGTGCTTGTGTGCGTTCACGTGATCGAGCGTCAGCCCGGTCCGGACGAAGGCTTCGAATTGCGCTTCCATCTCGGCGCGCAGCTGCCGCCGTATCGCCGGGTCGAGTCCGAGAGCGAGCGCGAGCCCCACTTGATCTGTCCTCAGCCGCCCGTCCGCAGCGAGCAGACCAGGAACTCGGTCCTTGGCCGAAACGGCTTCACCCTCGAGCAGAGTGAGATGCAGTCCGACATTCAGCCCTGGCAGGCGATGTGCGCGGGCAACGGCGTCCGCGGCCGCTGCCCCACCGACCATCAGGCTGGCGGCGCTCAGCGCACCGCTCCGGTGAGCGCTCTCGACCGCTTCGTTGATCTCGGGCGCGAGCCCGAAATCGTCGGCATTGATCACGAGGCGATGCAACATGGCTCGATCCGGGTGGGCCTGTCGGAGCAAGCACACCAGGTTGCATTTCGTTCCTTGGTCGACACACCGTCTGAAGGATCGGAACCGTACCAAACCCACCTTTTCTCGACGGTCTTCGAAACTGCAGGAACTTGCGCGTACGACGACGTTTGATCGACCACGGCCCCGCGGCCTTCACTCGGCCCCTCATGCGAAGCGTTCGCCGCCATGATCAACAGCCTCATCGTGCGGATCGTCGATGTCTGCGCGCAGCACAAATGGACGACGCTTGCGTTCGGAATCGTGCTCATGATCGGCTGCACTGTGTTCGCCGCCCTGCACTTCCGGATCAACACCGACGTCGACGTCCTGCTCGCACAAGACCTGCCGTGGCACCAGCGCCAACGCGAACTCGAGCGGGCGTTCCCGCAGCGTGGAATCACCGTGGTCGTCGAAGGAAGTACGGCAGAGGGCGCAACGCTGGCCGCCGACCGCCTGGCCGGCGCGCTTCGTGACGATCGCGCCCATGTCCGCCAGTTGAACAGGCCGGACGCCGGCTTGACCCTCGAGGGCAACGGGCTGCTGTACAGCTCGGAAGCCGATCTCAAGCAACTGACTGGCGGCCTCACCAGGGCCAAACCTCTTCTGAGCGGCCTGGCTTCGGACCCCTCTTTGCGGGGCGTCCTCACCGTGCTGACCTCCGTCGTTAGGTCAGGCGAGGTCGATCTCGCTTCCCTGTCTTGGCCGCTGTCGCAGGCGAGCAGAACCCTGGAAGATGTGCTGGCCGGGCGACCCGCCGCCTTTTCGTGGCAAGCTCTGCTGAAAGGCCATGATCTGCCGCTCAGCCAAAAGCGACACTTCATCGAGGTCGCTCCCGTTCTCAACTTCGATCAATTGCAGCCCGGCCGCGGCGCGACAGAGGCCATCAGGAGTACCGCGCATGACTTTGCGCTGAGACGAGATTATGATGCGACCGTCGCGCTGACCGGACAGGTTCCTATGAACGACGAGCAGTTCTCGGTCATCCGCGAAAGCGCCGTTCGCGACACGCTGGCCGCGGCCCTCGGCGTGGTCGTCGTGCTCTGGCTCGCCCTCCGGTCGTGGAAGCTGATCGCTGCCGTTCTGTTCAGTCTTGCGGTCGGTCTTGCGGCAACCGCCGCTCTCGGCCTGCTCATGGTCGACTCGTTCAATCTGATCTCGATCGCATTCTTCGTGCTGTTCGTCGGTCTCGGCGCCGATTTCGGCATTCAGCTCAGCGTACGCTACCGTGCCGAACGCCATGACATCGGCGACCTCCGAAAGGCGCTCAGGAGTGCAGCACACAAGGCCGGCGATCCTCTCGCATTGGCCGCCGCTGCAACGACGGTCGCCTTCTTCGCCTTTCTGCCGACCAACTACCGCGGTCTCTCCGAACTCGGACTGATCGCCGGATTCGGCATGATTCTCGCGTTTGCATTCAGCATCACGATGGTGCCGGCGGCGCTCATGCTGCTGGCTCCCCAGGGGGAGCCGGCGCCGATCGGCTTTCCCTGGCTCGCGCCGATCGAGTCCTTTCTGCAACGTCACCGGGCCGTCGTCCTTGCGCTGACGGCCATCGCCATCCTCGCGGGCATTCCGCTCCTGCTTCAGCTCCGGTTCGACTTCAATCCGGTCAACCTGCAAGATCCCTCTTCGCCTGCGGTCGTCACCTATCGACGGTTGCAGCAGGACCCGTTGGCGGCCAGTCTGGGAGCCGAGCTGCTCGTCGGCAGCGTCGCTGAGGCCGATCAGGAAGCGAAGCGGCTTTCAGCGCTGCCGCAGGTCGAGCGAACATTGACCCTCTCCAGCTTCATCCCGGCGAACCAGGACGAGAAACTTGCCGTCCTGCACCGGGCAAACGCGGTTCTCGGACCCGCGCTGCGGCCTGCAGGCAAGCTGCAACCACCGACCGATGAGGAGAACGTCGCGGCCCTCAATGCAGCCGCCAAAGTGCTCAATGAAGCTGCCGACAATGCCGAAGACTCAGGGGCAGGCGCAACGCGCGAATTCGCCGGGCTCATCCAGCGCCTGGCCCGCGCCGATCCTGCGGCGCGGGACCGCGCCGAACTCGCATTCATCCGCCCATTGACTTACGACCTCGAGGCGCTCCGATCCGGCTTGTCGGCCGATCGCGTGACGCGCGAGACGCTGCCGCAAGACCTGAAGCGGGATTGGGTGCTTCCGGACGGCCGGGCGCGTGTGCAGATCGTGCCGAAAGGAAACGCCAACGACGTCGACGTCCTGCGCGCCTTCGCGCGGGCCGTGCTCGGTGTTGCTCCCGACGCAAGCGGGGCGGCGATCAGCTACTACGAGTCGAGCCGCACCGTAACCAGCGCGTTCGTCCAGGCCGGCATCCTGGCGCTACTGGCGATTACCGTTCTGCTCTACGTCGCGTTGCGGAGGATCGGCGACGTGCTCCTGACTCTCATTCCCCTGCTCGTCGCAGGTCTTCTTGCGCTCGAGATCATGGTGATATGGGGGCTGCCGCTGAACTTCGCGAACATCGTCGCGCTTCCTCTCCTCCTCGGCGTGGGGGTTGCATTCAAGATCTACTACATCATGGCTTGGCGAGCCGGAAAGACCGGCTTGTTGCAATCTGCCCTGACACAAGCGGTCGTGTTCAGCGCCCTGACCAATGCGGTTGCGTTCGGAAGCATGTGGGCCTCCAAATATCCGGGTATGTCGAGCATGGGCAAACTGATGGCCCTGTCGCTTCTCTGCACCATGACGGCCGCCGTGCTGTTTCAGCCGGTGCTGATGGGCCCTCCGAGGGACGTCAAGCCGTTCGCACACGAAAGTCCCGAGGCGCCACCGGCCGAATGAAGACACGGTCCGCGACCGGTCCAAGTCCAGTCCTGGCCTAGGAACGACCGCTGGAACGGTCGATTGGAAACGGACGCGATCGCTGCCGCGTCCTGCGTAAGCGCACCACCTGCGATGACAACACCTGCCCCCTGGCCGATCTTCATGCGTATTACATCCGACACACTCAAAGCTCATGGCCTCCGTGCCGCACCGCGCCGTCGGCCAACCACCGAACCGGCTGCGCCGGTCGACTGGCCGTACAGCCCGCTCGAGATCCGCGCCGACCTCCTCATTCATGGCCTAGGTCTCTGTTTCGGGCTTTCGGCGGTCCTGCCGCTGCTCGCGGCTCTGGTGCGTCTGCAGGACATGCAGCAGCGGGCTGCCGTCACGATCTATCTCATCGGGCTGCTGACGGCCCTTGGCACTTCGGCAGCCTTCAATCTCTGGCCGATCAGTCCCACCAAGTGGTTGCTGCGCCGCTTCGACCATGCCGCCATCTATCTTCTGATCGCCGGCACTTACATGCCGTTCATCGTGAAGGCGGAGCAGCCCGACGTCAGGCTGGTATTTCTCGTCAGCGTCTGGAGCGCCACGGCAGCAGGTGTCGCGCTCAAGCTGTTCGTGCCTGGCCGCTACGATGGGCTGTCGATCGTCGCCTATCTGCTGATGGGGTGGTGTGGCCTCACCCTATGCAATGGACAAGCAGCTGCGCTTCCCGCCTCCGTCAGCCGGTTGATGATCGCTGGCGGCGTATCGTTCAGCGTCGGTATCGTCTTTCATCTCTGGCGACGGCTGCGTTTCCAGAACGCGATCTGGCACTGCTTCGTCCTGGCCGGAATTGTCCTCCACTATCTGGCGATCCTCAGGATCGCCAACGACCACGCCTGACGAAACACGCGGATTTGGTCAATCCTAGAGCGGGGCCAGGCGAAACAGCGGAGCACCCATTTCGTTAGTCGGGATACGGAGCAGATGACGCAGATGTCGGCCGGCGAGTTTGCCAAACGCGCCGCGATCGTGGTGATGATCGCGGCGCTGCCGCCCTTGCTGTGGTACCTGCGAGACTTCCTCCTCGTTCTCGTCGGTGCAGTTCTGGTGGCGATGCTCCTCCAGCTCGTCAGCGAGCCGTTCACGAGGTGGCTCGGACTGCCGCACGGCCTTGCCCTCACGGTTTCCGGTCTGCTCATTTTCTGCATCACCGGCGGAACGGTCTACCTGTTCGGCACGCAACTGGTCTCCGAGATACAGGACGTGGTGAACCGCGCCGAAGCCGCGACATCCTCCATTCGCGAGAGTCTGGGGCACTCGGAGCTGGGCCGGCTGGTTCTCGCGCATGCCGGAACGGGGAGCATCTCGGTAACAAGCCTCGCCGGCAACCTCGCCAGCCAGAGCATGCAGGTTCTGGAGCAGATCGTCTTCACGGTCGCTGCCGGAGTTTATCTGGCGGTGCAGCCGAATCTCTACCGAAAAGGATTGGCGGCCCTTTTCAATCCGGGCAGCCGGCGGGATGCAGAGGAGACGCTCGACGACATCGGCCGAGCATTGCGCCTGTGGCTGCTCGGGCAGGGAATCCAGATGTTCCTCATCGGAGCTCTGTCCGCCGGGGCGGTCTGGCTGATCGGCCTGCCCTCACCCATCGCGCTCGGCGCCATCGCCGGCGTCTGCGAATTCGTCCCATATCTCGGTCCGCTGATCGCGTCCGTTCCTGCGATCCTGGTGGCCATGAATTCAGGCCTCTACACCGCAATCTGGACCATCGTGGCGTATCTGATCATCCATCA
This sequence comes from Bradyrhizobium genomosp. I (2014), assembly GCF_000261685.1. Lineage (GTDB taxonomy): Bacteria > Pseudomonadota > Alphaproteobacteria > Rhizobiales > Xanthobacteraceae > Bradyrhizobium. The sequence goes on from NZ_AJQE01000042.1 coordinate 102,534, forward strand.
GATCGAGGGGAACGTCATCGTACCGATCATTCAGCGACAGTTGATCTTCCTGCCACCGGCCGTCCTCATCCTCAGCATCGTGGTCGTCAGCATGATCTTCGGGGATATCGGAATCATCTTCGCCGCGCCGATGACCGTGATCGCCTTTGTGGCGGTCAAGAAGCTCTATCTCCGCGAAGTGCTGGGACAACCCACGAGCTTGCCGGGCGAACCCGCGCCGTAAACAGGAACCTATCCCACGCCCGCCCATTAAGCGGTTCGGGTGTGTCGGCCGAGGCCCGCGATGGATCTGGCGATATCGATTGCATGGCTCATCTGTGCTATTTGGCTGATCGTGCGCGCCAGCCGCCAGCGCGGCTTGCTGCCTTCGCTCGGATATTTGCGCTCGCCTCAGGACGATTTTCCCGACATCTGCGTGATCATCCCGGCCCGCAACGAAGCATGCAACCTTGCCGCTTGTCTCCGGGCGCTGGTGGCGCAGGATTATCCTAGACATCGTCTCGCGGTCGTGGTCGTCGACGACAACTCTCTCGATGAGACTCTGGCGATCGCCACATCGTTCGCAGCCCGGTCGCCGTTGATCCGGCCGGTGAGCAGTCCACCGCTTCGCAGCGGATGGGTCGGAAAGCCGCAGGCCTGCTGGACCGGCGTGCAGTTCGCTCCGGCCGACGCAGAATGGCTGTGTTTTATCGACGCTGACGTTCGGGCCGAGCCGTCCCTCCTGACCAGAGCGGTTCGCAACGCAGAGGATCAAGGGCTCGATCTGCTGTCGCTTGCGCCCCGTCAGGAACTGGTAAGCTTTCCGGAGCGCCTGCTGATCCCGTGCGGATTCTATCTGTTGGCCTTCAGTCAGGACCTCGCATCCCTGCAAGGTCCAGGCACCCCGGGCGTCACTGTCAGTGGCCAGTTCATGCTCGTTCGGAAATCGGCCTATGCGGCCGTGAACGGCCACGCCGCCGTTCGCGACGCGATCTGCGAGGATACCGCTTTGGCTCACCTGATCAAGCAGGGCGGGGGGCGGGTGCTGCTGGCCGACGGACGGACCGCATTGACCGCGCGCATGTACCGGGGCTGGGCGGACCTGTGGTCCGGCCTTTCGAAGAATCTGGTCGAGATGCTCGGGGGCTCCACCGCCGCCGTGATCACCGCTGGCGCCGTCGTGCTTGCATCCCTGACCAGCGTCCTGCTGCCTGTGCTCTTGGCAGCACGATGTGCCGACGGGATCACCTCGAGCTGCCTCGCTGCTGTGCCTGCTGCAGCAGGAACCGCAGCACTCGTCGGCCTTCACGTCGCCGGCGCGGTCTACCTGCGCATCCCGTTCTGGTATGGTCTGCTGTTTCCGCTCGGATATTCGATCGGCGCATGGCTCGCGATCGAGAGCGTCCGCCGTCATCGGCGGGGACGCATCGTCTGGAAGGGACGGACCTATCCGTGACCCGAACCCAGCCCCCGATCAGTACCGCAAGGGATCACGAGCATGTCGAAAAGCTGTCGACGAATGCGATCCTCTTCATCGTGGCGCTGGCCATCCTTGCCCTGTATGAGCTTCAGCTGGTCCTGCTTCCGTTCGTCTGCGCCGCCGTCGTGAGTTACATATGCTGGCCCGTGATCGGGAGCGCCGCAGCGGCAACCCGCTTGCCGCGAGCGTTGGTCGCGACGGCGGCCTTCCTCGTCATCGTCGGGTTCGGGGCGCTGTTCGGCTGGGTCGGCGTTCCGCCCTTCGCCCGCGAAGTCGCCATCGTGCTCGGCAATTTGCAGGGCACGATCGAGCACGTCGTCCGAGGCGCGGTCGGAGCCGAAAGTGTGACTGTCCTGGGCCAACAGATGTCTGCCCAGGATCTTGCCCGCCAAGCAACCGCAGCTCTGTGGGACGTTCTTTCAACCCCGCGCCTGATCGCCGTGCTGGCCGGCACCACCCTCGGTGCCGGGTTCGGGCTGATGCTCACGTTGGTCCTCCTGTTCTTCTTCATGGTCAGCGGCGACGTGATCGTACACGGCCTGCTTCGGCTCGTTCCCCCCGGGCACCGCAAGCTCGTGACGGATCATCTCCTGATCACGCTCGATCCCGTGCTGCGCCGCTATTTCGTCGGTGTCATCGCTGTCGTGTGCCTGGCGGCGGTCCTCGCCTACGTCGGTCTCGGTCTGGCGCTCGGCGTTCCGCATGCGATCTTTCTCGCCTTGTTGACGGGGCTTCTGGAAGCCATTCCGGTCGTGGGCCCGATCGCCGCCGCCACGATCGCCGGCCTCGTCGCCCTGCAACATGATTCGAGCCTCGGCGCGATCCTCGCCTATGGCGTTTATCTCGCGGCGCTTCGGCTCGTGATCGACCAGTTGATGGGACCGATCCTGCTCGGCGCTGCTGGGCGTGTGCATCCCACCCTCATCATCTTCTGCTTCCTCGCAGGTGGAGCGCTTTTTGGCATCGTCGGCGTGATCACGGCCGTGCCGATTGCGCTCGTGATCCGCACCACTCTGGCCACGCTGTACGACGAAGCGCCCGAGCAGACGAGGCGGAAACGAAATTACGCGCAGGAAACACGATGAGCCTCGTCCACCATCTCCTCGAGCGCCTCGAAGGCAGGTTCGGCAACGAACTTCCCGCGATTCGGCTGATCTTTCCGGACGGCACGGTCTTCTCGTCGACGCGCCCGAACGTCACGATCACGTTCCACTCGGCCGTCGCGTTGAAAGCTCTCATCGTCGGCGACTTCTCGCGCGCGGCCGATTGCTACGTCGCCGGCGACATCTCGGTGGACGGACCGATCGGGAACGTCGTCGATGCCGGAATTGCCCTTGCAGAACGGCTGGGACGGTATTCGCCGGTCGTTCGCGCCGCCCGCCTACCGGCATTGACCCGTCTGCTTCGGAAGCGATCGCGCGATCGGGCCAACATTCGTCACCATTACGACGTCGGCAATGATTTCTATCGGCTCTGGCTGGATCGACAGATGATCTATTCCTGCGCCTATTTCCGCACCGGGCGAGAGGACATCGCGCTTGCACAGGAGCAGAAGCTCGATCACATCTGCCGCAAGCTGCTGCTGCGACCCGGAGATCGGCTGCTCGACCTCGGCTGCGGGTGGGGCGGCTTGGCCATATGGGCGGCGGGGCGCTATGAGGTACGGGTCGTCGGGGTCACCTTGAGCGAGCAGCAACATGCTGCTGCACAGGAAGCCGTCGCCTCCGCCGGACTGTCGGACCGGATCGACATTCAGCTCCGCCACTATCGCGATCTCGACGACGCCAAGCTCTTCGACCGGATCGTTTCGGTCGGCATGTATGAGCACGTCGGGCTCGACAATCTCCCGACCTATTTCCAGACGGTGCACAGGCTGCTGCGGCCCGGCGGAGTATTCTTGAACCACGGGATCGTTTCGACCGACGCCGCCGGCCGTCCGCAGGGACCGCCGGGCGGAGAGTTCATCGACCGGCACGTTTTTCCCGGCGGCGCCGTGCCGCACTTGTCGCGCGTCCTCGTCGAACTCTCCGCGGCCGGCCTCGAATTCGCCGATGCCGAGGATCTTCGTCCGCACTACGAACTGACGCTGCAGCACTGGAGCCGGCGGCTCGAAGCGCGGCTGCCTGACGCCTACGCCACAGCTCGACCGGAGGTCGTCCGCATCTGGCGGGTTTTCCTCGCCGGCATGGCCTGCGCATTCGAGCGCGGTTGGTTATCCATCGCACAGGTGCAAGCGTTCAAGCCCTTGGCCGACGGCTCGGTGCGGCGTCCGTGGACACGGGATCACCAGTACCTCTCCGCTTCAACGCCCGTCATGGCGCCGCTTCTGTCGACGTCCGAACCGGCAAGCACCGATTCGGGTGCCACGGAGCTGCTCTCATCGGCGTCATTGGAGCAACCGTGATGTTGAGCAAGTTGATGGCTGCGATCGATCGGTCGCTCCGCGCTCGTCAGCACATCTTCGAGTACAGCTCGTCGGAAGCTTGCCTGTTCCGGATCCAGCGGGCGAGCAATCCTGGCGCGCTTAAGCTTCCCGATGGAACGTGTCTGCCTCCTGGTGCTCCGATGCTCGCGCTTCACGTCTGGAACGAGCACGTCCCCCCGCTTCCTGCCAGCGGAGCCAATTTGGCCTGGGCACGGCGGCTCTCGCGCGAGATCGACCTTTCACTGCGCGCACTGGCAGCGTTCGTCACGAGCCGCAGCGATCTAGCGGACGTTGCCGCGATCAGTGCAACCCTCGCTTTCGGGTCCGACGCGACCACTCCGCTGATGATCGAACTCTCGGGACGCTTTGGTTTCGCCAAGCCGCTCGAGCAGGCAAGGTCGCGCAGGACGGCCGGCGATCGCCTGCACCAGATCGGGGAGAATATGTTGATCACTTTGCTGGTATGGTCACACAACCCGAGGGCGCTGCGCGGCAACACCATGCGGCGTACCCGCCTGCACGTTTATATGACGCGGGAAACTCTGATCGGGCGGTTTGGCCAGAGGTCCGACCATACCTCTCCCCGGTCACGAACCGACCGCCACCCTCCCGCGTCCGCCTGAGCGCTGCACAAAGAAGCCATTTTCTGCGAACCACCTTAGGGCGTCCTCGACGCCGAGCTGGTAGGGCCTCGCGGCATAGCCAAGCTCACGCTCGGCCTTACGGGTGTTGAAATACATTCGGTGCCGCGCGAGCTGCACGCCCGTCCAGGTCGCCAACGGCTCCCTTCCGGTCAGATAAGCACTGGCCTCGCCGGTCAACGCAGCCGGCACGGCGGCGTACCAAGGCAAGCGCACAGCGCGAAAGCGGCGGCCTAGCTGCGACGCGATCTCGGCCAGCAAGTCCGACAACGCCACGTTCTGGCCACCGAGCACATAGCGTTCGCCGATCCGACCCCGGCGCAACGCCGCCAGGTGCCCCCGAGCCACGTCCTCGACATGGACGAGGTTCAATCCGGTGTCGACGAACGCCGGCATGCGGCCCGTTGCTGCGGCAACCAGGATACGACCGGTGGGCGTCGGACGACTATCACGCGGGCCGATCGGCGCAGACGGATTGACGATCACGGCGGGCAATTTCCGCTCGCGTACCCTTTCGAGAACCAGCCTCTCCGCCAGGATCTTGCTGCGCTTGTAGGGGCCGACAGCCAAGGCGAGCGGCAGACTGTCGGGTTCGTCCGCAACCGGTTCGCTGCCGTTTTCATAGCGCAAAGTGGCGACGCTGCTGGTGTAGACGATGCGCTCGATTCCCGCTCGCAAGGCCTCCGACATCAGATGATCGGTACCAGCCACGTTCGTTGCCAGGAGCTTCGCACCGTGGTGCAGGGACAGCCTGTAGTCCGCCGCGACGTGAAACAAATAGCGGCATCCGTCACAGGCCTTTCGCAGCGAGGCCGGATCCAGGAGATCGCCATGGATGAAGTGGACGCCGGCGCAGGAGAGGTCGGCGCAATTGCTGTCCCTTCGGACCAGTGCCCGGACTCGAAATCCTTGCCGCACGGCTTCGCGCAGCACCGCAGAGCCGATGAAGCCGCTGGCGCCGGTCAGAAGGACATCGGCTGTGCTCAGGGACATCCGGCCCTCATCACCGAACTCTGTTCGTTGGCCGCCTCGCAAGCAGCAATCGCGCGACAACATGCGTCCAGAGAGTGCCTGGCTCGCGGCCAATCCGAACACAGGAGAAACACGGCCGAGGCGTCCCGCGGACGTCGCAACACCAGTTGCCCGAGACGGAGAAGGCTCGTCTGCCCGCTCGAAGAGATGCAGCTGACCGCGGCCTCAGGTACGCGTCGCTGAACGCCATCCATGACGACGCGAACAGCAAGAAACGGTATCCCGTTCACCGCGGCCATACGCGCAATCGCATGCGATTCCATATCGACGGCGAGAGCGCCCGACCGCCGAGCAAGATCGTATCGCGCCGCAGCGCTCGTGACGGCGACATCCGACCCTGTAACCGGACCGTAGATCGCCGACGGCATATCCGAGAGCAGACGACCTGCCCATTCATCGTCAGTCGCGAACCGTTGCCCGTTGGCGACAATTTCCGAGGCAACGACGACGTCACCCACGCTGAGGTCATCACATAGCCCACCGGCAAGCCCAAGGCTCACGAGCCCTTTGCAGCCCGGCGCGCGCAGATTTGCGAGCCGCATCAAGCTTCGCTCCGAGGGCTCGGTTCGATCGTCCGGCGCAAAGTGCCGACCGGCAATTTTCGCCTCGAGCTCCAACGCCACGCAGATGGCGGCGGGCGCAGGCACCTCCGAGCTTCGCATGACCTTCATGGGATTCGGTCTCTGTTGACCACGCACACACCTTGCCAAACGAGCCCAATGGCCCGTCGGAGGTCAAACGCAGACACGGACCTCATGGTTGCTCGCAGCATTGCACAACAATGAATCTCCTCCTCACCAGCTGACTCTCGGCCTACCCGAAACGGCGGGAAGTCGGTTCGTCGTCGACTCCAACTTAGGAACAGTCCGGCATGCACATTCATTCGCATCAAGTGCCTGCAACGGACCGACCCGGAACGCAGGTCGGAGCCTCCTCACGGTCGCTCGCCCCTTCTCCTGCCTAGAGCAACGTCATTCGATCATGATAGCACCTAGCCTCCACATCATCGCCGATCTATGTCTTGCCGGTGCCAGCCTCGGCATCCTCTATAACTGCTTCGCTGCCGGTGCCGTTCTCTGGTTCTTCGCTCATGCTCCCGAGCAGTCACCCGAGCGGTCGGCGACCCGAGCAGTCACAGTGCTCAAACCGATCCATGGCTCCGAACCTGGTCTGTTCAAACGCCTCCAAGATCTCTGCCGGCAGGATCATACGGGACCGGTTCAGCTGGTCGCCGGCGTCCAGAGCGCCCAGGATCCCGCCATCCACGTGGTTCGATTGCTCAAACGCCTGCATCCGGACCTGCACATCGATCTCGTCGTCGACGAACGGTCTCAGGGCATCAATCGCAAGGTAGGAAACCTCGCCAACATGGACTGCGCAATAACATACGATACGATCGTTCTGTCCGACAGCGACATCGTCGTCGGGCCCGACTTCCTGAGACTTGCTACCGCCGAGCTCGATCGTGAAGCCACCGGCGCCGTCACCTGCCTCTACTACGGCATAGCGGCCCGTGGCTTATGGGGCCGGCTATCCGCATTGAGCATCAACTCGACCTTCCTTCCGAACGTCATCGTCGCACTGGTCTGCGGCGCGGCCTCGCCGTGTTTCGGCGCGGCAATCGCATTGCGGCGCGACGTGCTGCGGCGGATCGGCGGATTTCGCGCCTTTCGCGACGAGTTGGCCGACGACTATGCAATCGGCCAAGCCGTAAGGTCGCTCGGGCTCAAGGTCGTCATTCCCCCCTGGGCCGTCGGTCATGTCTGCTTCGAGCCGAATTTCTCTGTCTATTGGCACCACCAACTGCGCATCCATCGCACGATCCGCGCGCTGGACCCGGTGGGCTATGGCGGGCTCATCTTCATGCAGCCGATCATGCTTTCGGTCTTCGCCGGCCTGTTCGGAAGCGCCTATCCGTTACTGCTCGTTGCGATCGCGCTCGCCAGCCGGATCGCCTTGACCGCAACGGTCGCCCGAACGCTACAGATCAGGGGCAAGGAACGGCTGCACATCATGACCCATGTCATCCACGATGCGATCATGTCGGCCGTGTTCGTGGCTGGCTTCTTCGGCGCCAACATCGCCTGGCGCGGGCAGCGCTACCGAATCCTGGAAGACGGCACTCTCGACGACGCGGGTTGAGGGCGGCGCCCGCTGGCGGGCGGCGGGGCCGCGACCTTCTTGCCTCAGAAAGCGAGCGCGGCGGCGTACCGACCGATCATTTCGGCGATTTACAATGCACCGCCAACCGGTCTTATCTGGCGCTCGGACCGCCAGTTGGAGGGCGCATCATCATGGACAGAGTCGAACGCTGCTTTGCAATCATGGTCGTGACCGGCGTTCTCGTCCTGCTCGGCGGCTTGGCTGCCTTGAGCATGATTGGGCCGGCACAGCCGGCAGCATTGCGCGACCTCACTCTGATATCCGATCCGGCCTGAAGCACCGACCGCTCGAGCCCAGGCTCTACGGCAGGGGGG
>NZ_AJQE01000043.1 GCF_000261685.1 Bradyrhizobium genomosp. I (2014)
CCATCGTTAACGACTCAGCGCGCCGCTTGCACCGGAACCGGCGGCTCCCGGAGCCAGCCGATTCTGGTCGGCGGCGGATACGTTCCCGCCGGCCGCCGGCTCCGGCAAAGGCGATCCGCTGAGTCCTACGCCGCCTCGGCTCGCACCGACCGTCGCACCGGCGTCGGTCGCAACATGGTTCGCTCTCGCGTTGAGATCGCCGCTCCGGATATTGGAGCGCTGGACCGGAATCGCAGTGTCCGGACGCGTCGACGACGTTCCGCCACTGGCCTGCCCGGTTGCCGTCGAAGTCGAAGGCTCTTTGTCGGCCTTGCCGGTCGTCTCGGATGACGAAGGGTTTGCCGCCTGCTTGCTTGGTGGGACCGGCGTGACTGACGGTGCAGCCGAAACCGAAGAAGAGGCCTGCGAGTTCGGCGCCGTGCTTGCGCTGCGGCTCGGTGTATTGATGCTCCACAACCACCATCCTATCGCAGCGACTGCGATTGCGGTCACCACGAAGACGGGCCATGCATTCGAACTCGGTTGACGCTGGGGAATCTGTCTCGTCATGTCTTCCTCGATCCTGATCACGAAATTCCTTTCCGTCCCAACTCTGGCTCGGCGGTGCCGTTCCTCAAATTGCAGACCATGCGCGCAAGCATCCTCTTGAAGGCGGCCTCGCTCACTGTGTCCATGTCGATTTGATGCGCAGGCGTTGCGCCCGCGCGCGAGACGTCTGCAATTCAGCCGTCGAATAGAGCAAAGTCGCCACGACCTGCTGCATGCCGTTCGTCCCGAGCTCAAGCGGGTACGGAAGCGTTCAGACCTCCGCGGCCGCACGGACTTCCGCATTGGAACGATGCCTTCGCGCGGGTTTTGCCACAACATCGTCGTCGCCGTTTCTGCGTCGGCGTCAACCAACAGAAATGGAGTCATGAAATGAAGAGGACGCAGTACGCTGCCGCAGTGTTCGCCGCAACTTTGTTCGCTGCCCCAGCTGCGGTTGCACAAAGTAGCGGTGGTTCAGCCAACAACAACGACAACGCCAACGGCGCAAATGGCCGCAGCATGGCGAGCCAGCGCGTCAGCAACGAGAACGCTTCCGGAGCTGGCGCCATCTTGACGATCTCGCCATCCGCGGTGCGCCAGGTGCAGCAGGCCATGAACCGTCTCGGCTACGCGGCCGGCCAGGTGAACGGTGTCTGGAATCAGGCTACAGCGGACGCGCTGCTGAACTTCCAGCAAGCGCATGGACTCGAGCCGACCGGAAATCTCAATCTCTCGTCGATCGCAGCTCTCGGGCTCTGGAACAACCTCATTGGCAATCCGCTCGGAAACGGCAACCAGGCCTTGGCCAACAATAACGGCGCGCCGCCGCCTCGAGGTGGTAAGAACGCATCCAACATCGGTGGTGCCCCGCTTCCGTCGCAGCGCATTACGAACGAGGCCCCGAGCGGCGGGCAGACCGTCGGCAGCGCAGGTGGCCAACGCCGCAATTCCTCGCTCACGAACAACGGTGGCGGAGCCGGCAACACGATGAACAACAACGCCGGCAATGCAGCAGGAAATGACCAGGTCAATGCCGGCGGTGGCGCGAATGCCCCGGCCAATGGCGGCGCCACGGACACTACCAATGGCGGATCGAACGAGTAGCCGCCCATCGTGGATCGAGAGCTGCGCAGTTCAGCGCGGCTCTCGAAGCCACAGGTCACGACTGCGACTTCCTTCTGCGTAGCCCCCGTTTTGATGCATCTACGGCGCATTCCAGACCCCGCCTGTCCGGGAGGATGACATGATGAGCAGAACACTCCTACTTGCAGCGATGCTATCGGCCAGCACCGTGCTCGTCGGCTGCAACGGCGAGAACTCGTCGACGGCCGACAAGGGATCCGACACCGGAACGACGTCTTCAAGCGGAGCGGCGCCGAGCCAGACTTCTACGAAAAGCTCCAGCGCCACACCCAGCCCCACAGCGGAGACCGCCGCGACATCCGCAGATGGCTCGAAGAGTGCGGTGGACTCTTCTGCACCAGGCTCAGGCAGCAAGCCCGGCAACTCGGCCACGGCGGATTCACAAACCATCTCCCCAGCCACCACCGGTAACGCAGCATCCGGGTCAAAGAGTCGCATGCCCGCCAGCGCTGATGCCGGCCAGGGCGATGGCTCTAGCTTGAGCAAGGATCGCGCACCTGGTGCACTGAGCCGGCCGTGATCCGCCCAGCCGCCGTGACCGACCTCTTTGGCTTCCGGTCATGGCGTGCCTGATCGCGCCCTTGCCGGCGTTGCTCAGCGGCTGCAGGCATGGCCGCGCAGCCAGCCCGCGGCGAGGCGTGCAGTTGTGCCGTACCGAGGCGAACACCACGAGCCCGATCAGCGCATAGACCCGTTGAGCGTCGGCTTGCGCGAGCTCCGGGCCGACGTGCGCCGCGTAGTAGATGGATGCAACGCCCCGGATTCCGAAGAAGCCGAGCGCAGCGCGCGTTACGCGGTCTTGCGGTGAGCCCAGCATTCCCACTGCGACTGCGAATGGGCGCACGATCAGCAACACCAGGATCGCGAAGGCCGTCTCTCGCCAGCCCACGCCGTGCAGAAGGCCGCTCGCAATTGCGAGACCTAACGCAGTCATAACGAGCACCATCCCGAGATTCTCGAACTGATCGGCAGCGTGATTCAGCCGCCGGCTGTAAGCAACGACATCCACCAGATTGCGCATCGTTACCGCTTCACAGAACACCGCGACGAAGCCGTTTCCATCGACGAGCAGGGCAACCCCATAGGTGGCGAACGCGAGGCCCACCGCCACCAGCCCGCTGTTGGACGTCGACAGGCGGTGACTGCCGGGGAGACGGGCATTGATCTTGACCAGCATCCATCCGAGTCCGACGCCGACGGTTGCGCCTGCCGCCACGTTCCAGGCCGCGTCTCGCACCAACCAGTGCCACAGGCCCCCTAAATCGCTGATCTGCCCCCTCGTCATGAGAAGGCCCAGTATCACAAATGGGTAGGCGGCGCCGTCATTGAGACCGGCTTCCGACGTCAGAGCAAAGCGCGTTTCGCTCTCCTCACCTGAGCCAGGCGGCCCCGCGGCATACTCCGAGGCCAACACCGGGTCGGTCGGTGCGAGCGCCGCTCCGAGCAGGATGGATAGGCCCAGCGGCATTCCCAGCAGGACGTGCGCCAGAAGCGCGATCGCACCGATCGAAAGCGGCATCACCGCCCCCAGCAGCCGCCACGTGCTGCCCCACCCCTTAGAGGAAAATCGCCGATCAAGTTTCAGGCCAGCGCCCAGAACGGCCAGCAGCATGGCGCACAACACCAGGGGTTCCAGCTCGGCCAAACTCAAGAAGTTGGCGGGCACCCCCAGCAAACCGCAGACGAAGCCACCGGCGATGGCGACCATGGCGAGCGATACCGGCACGGATGTGAGAAAGAGCGGCATCCATGCCGACACGATCACCAATCCTCCAACACCGAGGAATACGAGGGCTGTCGCCATGAGAACTCCAAGCACGAAGCGGCGCGGATCACAGCTGGGGTGCGATCCGCGCCCGATCGGTCTTCGACGACGACCAGACTATTTGTTGTTCTGGCCGCCCTGCGCATTGCTGGCGCCGCTGGTCGAACTTCCCGAACCACCGGAGGCGCTTCCGGTGGTCTGGCCCTGTGTGCTGATCTCCGTGAACATGGTCAGCGAGTGCGGCCCGATGACCATCATCACCGGATCCTTGTTGCTGTCCTTGGCGCTGACGATGAAAGATCCTGGCACCACATTGATGTCACTGAAGCCCTGCTTCTGCAGCTTCTGCTTGATCTCCCGCGGCAAGGGCTGAGATGACTGATTGTTCGCTTGATTGTTCGGTGATGCAGACTGAGAGTTGCTGCCCTGCGCGAGGGCGGGAGCCTGAAGCGCAGCGAGGATCAAGAGCGAAGACGCGACGAGCCGTCCAGACATTCTACTTCTCCTGGTTTGAAAGGTGATGCGGAGCTTGAACCGACGCGATGGACGAAGGTTCTACGCATAAGGTCCCTTGGTACGTCCTCGTACTGCAATTGCGGCGCGTCTCTTCCAAGTTGCCGTTCGTTCCGGGCACACGGCGGATCTGTCAATTGTCCTGCCGCTCCTCGGCGGTCGGGATGGGCCGCCGCTGTCGCGGAATGACCGGGCTAGGAACGATGGCACCACCCAGAAGTTGGCGGTCACCTAGGCGGCGGGGCCGGTCGGGCCGGCTTCACGGGCACTTCGACCGCTTTCCCGGATCGACAATCGAGTCGTGCGTCAACAGGTCGCTCAAATGGTCAGCAATGCTCTCCTCAAACGAATGCCTCCTGCCGAGTTGCAGCAATTGTTGTCTGCGTCCGAACTGGTCACGCTCGTGCCGCGCCAGATCATTCACCATTACCAGCTCCCCATGACGCACGTTTACTTCGTCGAGCACGGCCTGGTTTCGATCGCGGCGAAGATTGGGCCTGAGAAGTTCATGGAAGTCTGGCTCGTGGGGGCCGAGGGCATGGTCGGTGCACCGCTGATGCTGGCCCAGCACGCCGAACCGCTCTATCGAAGAACCGTCCAGGTGGGCGGCGCTGCGTTCCGGATCGCAATCGACGCGTTCCGACCAATGTTGCCTCATCTTCCCAGCCTGCAACGCCTATTGAACGCACATCTGGCCGCCGTCCTGGTGCAAACGTCCCAGGCCGGCGCGTGCAATGCGGCGCATCGGCTGGAGCAACGCCTGGCGCGTTGGCTATTGATGGCCCGCCGTGGCCTGGAACGTGACGACATTCCTCTGACGCACGGAATCCTGGCGCAGTTGCTGTGCGTCCGACGCGCGAGCATTACAGACTGCCTCGACCATCTGGAACGCCAGGCGATTGTCAGAACGGATCGCGGTCTTGTCGTGATCCTGGACCATCGCCGCCTAATTGATCTCTGTTGCAATTGCTTCAGAATCATGGATCGGGAATATGATCGTCAGCTATCCTGGTTTCCCGCGCATCTGTCGCAGGGGATCATGGCCTGAGCCGTCGTATCGATCGGCACAGGGGATCAACGTCATCCATCTGCGAGTATCTCAAACCAGCGTCACCGCTTCTCGCTGCGTTGCCAGCTCCTCGCGCTTCAAACGTTGGTGACCCGGCCGATCCAGACCGGGTCACGCGCGGGGCTTCTTCCCTTGAAGGGGACACCTATCCGGGCAATGACGCCTTCAGAGGACGAGCAGCAGCATTGCTGACGCTGCCGTTCAAGATCTTGGTCATGTCGACGTCTCGACCGTAGTACTGACGGTTGTTGTCGTCGTCCCAATTTATGTCGGTGACGCTGATGGTCGCGCCGACATAGGCCCCGGATGTGTTACTCCACATCACGATATCGCCCTTGCCCCAGGATGCCTGACCGTTGGCGGAATAGTTGACGATCGAGAGGCCGGCGTCGGCATTCAGAGAGAACTTGTTTCCGCTCTTGAATGCGTCGACCGCGCCCTGGCTCATCAACAGGAACGCGACCTGACCGCCGGATCCGCCGACCTGTGGTCCGAAACTGATCGCGCCGAAGTCATAGAAGGCGGGATCACTCCACTTGCCGTTCTCCCGTACGGTCACCAGTCCCGCTCCACCCCGCACGCCGACGATCGCCGCGCCACGTCCGAAGTCCGGGACCAGATAGAGCCCCTTTGCCTTCTTCAAAGCCTTGGCAAGCTCCGGATCGTCCTGCATGGTCTTCACCATCTGGGCCGCCTCGTTGACGAGCCCCTGGGCGTCGCTCTGGTTGGCAGAATTCGCCTTGCCGACGGTCACATTGCCATGATCGGCATTATTCCGATCAGCGCTCCCGGTGGCACCACTAGCGCCTGCACCCACGGCGCCAACCTGATCGTTCGCGACCGGAAGATTTTGCGCACTCTGCAGATGTTTTTGCAGGACGGGCAAGGAAGCTTGAGCCCATGATCTCAGATCTGCGTTTCCTCCGTTCCCGTTGGCAAAGTCCTGAAAGATCCGAATCGCACGCTGGTGCCCGTCAATCTGACTTTGGCGGTAGCTCTGCTCGAATTTCGTGCCGTTCAGCTGCTGAAGCTGCGCGAGCTTCTCCCGATGCTGTTGATCGAGCCGAGCAGGAATCTCCACCCCTGCCATCTCCGATACGATCCGCTTCAGGTTATTCCCCAGATTCTTGTGATCTGTTTCCATCATCGACGCGAATTCCTTGTAGGCGGGCCGTTTTGCGGTGTTTTCCGCCGCACGCGCCGCTTCGATCTCCATCATGTTTATGTTGGCGGCCTCGTCGACGAACTTCTGAGCGCCCTGCGATTGAGGGACGCTCGGTGCCTGCATCGCGCCGCCGGCGGCACCGCCGGCCGACTTGCCACCATTCTGCGCCACGGCTGGGAACGTGACGATCATCAACCCTGATAGAGCAAGAGCAATTGTTCTCATGCGAGAATCCTCCATGAAGTCCTGGCGCATGAGCTTCACGCGCCTCCAGATCACAAACGCCGGCCGCAGGTTATGTTTTCAATCCGGACAGTACGCTGGCGCACGTTCCGGTGAATCGTCAGCGCGCGCGATGCGCGTTTCTGACCTGAATCGGCTGAGACGTTGAATGAAACCGATTGGCGATTGCGAGCGCCCGCGATTCGTCGTTTTCCAGAACGATCTTTTGCGCGAGCATGACGTCACCCGGCGGCAAGGCCGCAGCTGGCGCGAAGCAGAGCCCGGCAACCGGATCATCCTTCTCGTTCAGCTCGCGAATGTTCGATATGCTGCCGTAATAAATGCGGTACCTTTGGCCGCTTTCGCTCCCGAGCACATCGACATAGCCGTAAGCATCGAAGGTCTCGCGCTGCGCCGGCGAAAGCCACTCTCTCAATAACTTTCGGCCCCGCGCCTCAGGCGTTCGCTCGCGTTGCGAGCTCCTGTACAGATCGCGTGCCGCAACCAGCCTCGGCTCCCGGGAGACATGCCGGAACTCCCGGAAGACATGACGCAAGCTGAAGAGCTTCACATCAGCCACCCACAAGCCGCGGAAAGAAGAGCGTCTCATGCACTGTGGGATCGAACGAGCGGACAAATCGCAGGTCGCCTGTAGCGGTCCGCGCTGCGGCCGTGAACCCGGTCGACGTGAGTTGCCGGAAACGTCGTTCGGCCTCGGACGTTTCCCGGGCATCATCCGGAGCGAACTGATAGCGGGCGTCACCAGTCGAATCCATTACGATTTGCGTTGCCATGTTGAGCTCCTTGGAGCTTTTGCCGAACCCTTGAAATCCAGCTGTTACGGATGGGTTCCTATCCCGTTTTTCGTCGAGCAAACGTTCTTAGAACGCCCGCATTTCGGTCCTCTGCAACGCGATGGCTGCCAAGCCTTGGCGGCGACGCCCAACTAGGATTTCAGCTTGTTGGACCAATCGTCGACTTCCTGTCTGGCCCGATCCTTCGCGTAGCCGTATCTCTCCTGAAGACGTCCCTCGAGCTGATCTTGCTTGCCGGAGATGACATCAAGATCGTCGTCTGTAAGGTCGCCCCATTGCTCCTTGACCTTGCCCTTCATCTGCTCCCAGTTTCCTTGGATACGATCCCAATCCATTGCGGTCTCCATTCTCGTTTTGGCGGCGCCCCTCTTGGGCTGCAATGCCGTGTTGCTAGTCTCGTTCCAAATCAGGCCGCCTGCTGAATTCCATCGTCCTCGCGATGTGCGCCGATTGGAGATCGATGCCGGTCCGTATGTTATCGCGCGGCCGACAGTCCGCGCGGAAGCGTACCGTCGCGCATTGATCATGATCTATCGCGACCGCCTGGCCGCACATGTCCTGCTGGCGCATCGTCTTCTGCGATCGCGCAAGCAATCCATCGATTATGGCGTGGACGATCCAGACGCATCGGCGCGCATGCAGATGCGGCCGATGCTTCGACCTCTGAATGGTGCGTCACCGCACGAACCGTGATGTTGGCCGTGAGTGAGGGCCTTTACGACATACTACGAACGATGCAAGCCACGCATTGGAACGAACAGCGCAAGCTCGCATTGGCCTCCCGAAATGCACAAAGGCTTGCAGGAGACGCTCAAAGCGATGTTCAGGAACAATGTTGCTGGCATCTTTGACCGCTATCCCCGGGTCGCCTTCAGTCCATATCCCTGAACGAATATTCTTCGCTCGCGTCCGTTGCATCACAGCCACTGCCGCGCTCGCGGGCTATGAAGCTTGGAGACATGAAACTTGCACCTGACCTCCCCTGAACGCAGGCCGCTAGGCCCCTTCATCGTGCTGGTCGCAGCCGCCGCGGGCGCGCTGCTAGCGCTCTATTATTATCTCGTCCCCCTGACCGGGATAACCGGGACGCCGGGTGCGTTGCTCGTCATCGGCTCCAGCCTGGCGCTGGTCGTCGACGCCTTGGTCCTCTGGTTTAGCGGACGCGGGATGCTGTTCGGAGTGTTCTGGACGCTCGGGCTGATTGGTGCGCTCTGCACGGTGACCGCCGCATGCTTCCTGCATGCGTGGTGGTTGTCGGCGGCAATGGTGGTCGTCCTCGTCGGGCTGGTCGTGGCGCTTGCCGCCCCATCGCGACCAAGGAGAGCCGCGGCATGACCAGCCGTCCAATCCTCAGATCTGCCCCCTTTGCGGCGCTCGCGCTTGCCCTCGCCGTTGCGCTGCCGCCAGCCGTCGCACAGAACGACACCGACAATCCTGCAGCCACCTCCGGGGGAATTCCAAGCCCAGAGCAACAAAAGCCTTCAGGCGCCGGGCCGGAGCGACCGGGCAACACCAATAGTCGCGAATCTTCACCCATGGCCAACGGCGCGTCGGCAGCCGTGGAAGCAGGCGCTCAGCAGCCGTCCGGCCGTTTGCCCGAGCCGAAGCCGATCCCGCTCGTTCCCGCCCATCCCGTCTGGAACACCTTTCACGGCCAGCTCAATGCACAGAAGTATTCTCCCCTGACCGAGATCACGGCCGACAACGTCCAGTCGCTGGCGAAGGTTTGGGAGTTTCACACCGGTGACGTTTCGGATGGATCGGGCAAGCTGCCCACCACCGTCTGGTCCGCAACGCCGATCTTCGCCAACGACACGCTCTACATCGGCACGCCGTTTTATCGCGTCATCGCGTTGGATCCAGGCACCGGCAAGGTCAAATGGACCTTCGACTCCAAATCGACGCTCAAAGCATTGACTCAGCCAGCATTGAAGAACCGTGGGATCGCGTACTGGGAGGCAGCGCATCCGGTCGCCAACCGACCATGCCAGAAGATCGTCTATCTCGGCACCATGGACGCGCAACTCTTCGCCATGGACGCCGACACCGGGCAGCTCTGTCGCGATTTTGCGAAAGGTGGCGTACTCGACGTCAACCAGTGGAACCACGTCAACGACAAGTACCCGCTGTCGTTGCTCCAGCCGCCCACGGTGGCCGGCAATCACGTCATCCTGGGATGGGCCGGCAAGGACTGGGCCTATGCCGAGGCCCCGCCCGGCATCGTATTCTCGCTCGATCCGCAGACCGGCAAGCGCCAGTGGGCTTTTTCCGCGCTCCCGCCGCAGATTGCGGCCCGCACCGGCACCGCGAATGTGTGGACGGCAATGTCGGTCGACGAGGGACTCGGATTGGTCTATCTCCCGGTCTCCAGCCCGTCTCCGAACTACTGGGGCGGCAACCGTACGGAGCCGATCCCGCTGGCGACCTCCACAACCGCGCTCAACCTCGAGACCGGCGAGGTCGTTTGGTCTCGCCAGTGGGTGCATCACGATATCTGGGACTACGACATCAACTCCGCTCCGACCCTGATGGATATCACCGTCAATGGGAAGCAGATCCCGGCGCTGATGCAGGCCACCAAGATGGGGTTTCTCTTCGTCGTCGACCGCCGCACCGGCAAGGACGTCTGGCCGATCGAAGAGCGCCCGGTCCCCGGCGGCGATGGCTCGATCAAGGGCGAAGTCTACGCGCCGACGCAGCCGTTTCCCACCAAGCCGGCGCCGCTGCTCGACCAATCGAAAAAGCCTCCCATCTGGAGCGTCGCCGATGTCCTCGGGTTGGGCGAATGCTCGCGGCTGTGGGACAGTCTCGACTACAAAGGCATGTACACCCCGCCGACTCGCAAGGGTGAGGGCACTTTCGCGTACCCCGACTCCGCCGGAGGCGTGCAGTGGGGAGGCGTGGCGTACGATCCGCAGAGCAAGACGGCCATCGTCAACTTCTCGCACGTGGTGCAGTACATCAAGCTATACCCTCGCAAGGAGTACGAGCAGCACACCGGCGGGTCGGGCAACGAGCAAGGCTTCTACCCGCAAGAGGGCGCCCCCTACGGCATGTCACTCGACAACGCGCTGAACTGGCTCGGCATGCCATGCTGGAAACCGCCGTTCGGCGAGATCGCCGCCATCGACATGAGGACCGGCGACATCAAGTGGCGCCGTCCCGTCGGCGCTTCGCAGAAGTGGGGCTTCTACATGCCGGAATCCATGGGCTCGGTCACGATCGGTGGCCCCGTGGTGACGGCCGGAGGAGTGATCTTCATCGGAGCCTCGATGGATGCCAAGGTGCGGGCCTACTCCCTCACCGATGGCAAGGAGCTTTGGTCCGACATCGTGCAGGCGCCTGCGGTCGCCAATCCCGCGGTATACGAGTACAAGGGCCGTGAATACGTCGCCTTCATCGCGGGAGGCAACACGATCCTCAAGGACCAAGTCGGCGATCAGGTCGTCGTTTATGCCTTACCGTAGGGCGGGGGTGCATCGTTCGGGGCAACCAACATCATGAACCGCTGTCCGCCGAGCGGCAGACCGCATCATCATGGTCCTGTACGTAGAAGCACGATCGGCACGGCGCTAGCGATTCAGAGAGCCGACGGTACGATTGCCACGACGCGCCGGCTGTGCTGGTCAACGATCACCAGATCGTTCTGGACCAGCAAGTACTGATCTCCCCAATAGCCATTCATGATCTTTGTGAGATCGACCGGAATGTCTTTCGTTGCGACTTGTTCGGGAACTGCAGCTCCGATCATCATCTCGAACGGGGCCTTCTCGATCTTCGGCGCATCCTGATGATCGGCAATCACATTCCTGATTTGCGACCGTTGTCGAGGATCAAGCGTCAGGGCGTGCGAGCTCTGCTTGATCGCGCGAGCACGTCCCCCAGCTGAATCTTCCAGGCCGGCGGGGTCGGTCCTGCCGACGGTGCTCTGCGCAGCGTTCTGCGCAGGCGCTCCCCGAGAGGCCGTGGTATCCGAACGAGTGGCCGGGTTCGCTCCGCCGGGTGGCGTACCCAGCTGGTCTTCTGTCAGGAACGGCCAAATCGTGACGCCGATCGCCAAAACGATAGCGACGCCGGCCGCGCCAGCGAACAATCTGCCTGATCCTCGCAGCCTATCATTCCGATCTGACATGGACGTGTCCTAAGCCTTTTGCATCACTAATGTTGCCTGCTTGCCTCGCGTTCCTCGGCTAGCAGTGATAGGTGACGTTTTTTCGTGAATTCTTCGCTTGAAGATCTCAGGCTCGGTCGCGGACACGGCTCGGCCGGGCTGCTCGGCCCCGGCACCGGCCCGCCGACGAAGCCGGAAACTTACAGACGAGACGAAACCTAGCAGCGCCCTTCGTCCGCGCGCGGCCGCGAGCTCACAGGGGACTACCCTCCCTGCCCGCTATCTCTCGCGCCCGACGTTGCCGCGTCCACCGCAAGCCCGGCTCGCGATCAAGCCGGCGACGCGATGGTCACGATCGAGATCAGGACCGACAAGGCAATCAGGTTAGCCACAGCATAAGCGATCCGGGTCAAGGTGCGCAGGCCTTGTGTGTTCTCCGCCCTCAAGATCATTTGCAATCCGAAACTAGATCCTTTTTTTGGCTCATGTCCCTGCTGCCTTCTGAATGGTGATTGACCTAAGAGCAAGGCCTGGAACTCAACCACTTAAAGATACTCCGCGCCTCTGGGATCGAAGGAGAACAAACGGTGACGAACAAGAATGTACGCAGAAGGGCCTATTTTTCAAGGATTTCCGAGCATTGCGCGGACCGTTGCGACGCTTTAGAACGGGCTTGAACAGCCTAGTTGGTGCCCCTGGCCGATAATTGCCTAGAGCTATAACCAATTGAATCTGAAGCCACTTTTGTCATCGATTGCTGCCGATACCAGCACAAATACCAGCAGGGTGACGCGCGGTGTTCGCCGACAAAAATAAAAAGGAGGGTTCTCGCCGCAGGCACGCCTATGCAATTTCAAAAAGTTTTTGTCCGGCATCGAAGCTTGCGCAGCCGGCTTTTCGAATGCGGAGCCTCAAAGCGAAAGACGGTCGGAGGTTCGGGTCGTTCCCCTGCTACCAAACATACGATTTTGCACGCCAGACTACGATTATCTGCGATTTCGCCCGATCGATGGCAGCGCATCGGATACTGGGCGCGAACGGGACAGCTGCAAGGGTGATGTAGGCCTGCTTGCCCTTGACGCTGACCTCGATGCGCGGTGAAGACGCGACCGTCGGAGTTCAGACCCAAAACAGCCGATCGCTTGCTTGGTTGCGGTGATGCTCGGCCAGACTTGGATCTTAGTGCGAGGAACCTGCTGTCTCGCCGCCGAGTTGCGCCACGAGCCAATCTGCAAAGGCGCGTACCACGGATCTCTGCCGGCTGGCGCGCGGGTAGATCAGGCGATGGCCGACGTACCGGATATCGTTGGCGCGTCCTGCCAACGGCGCAACCAATCGCCCGCTCGCGAGTTCGCGTTCGGCCAGAAGCGTTGATTCCAGCGCCGCTCCCAATCCCTCCGCGGCCGTGGCGATTGCCAGAAAGCTGCGATCGAATCTCATGCCGTGGAGCGCAGGGGCTTCCAATCCGTTTGCCGTGAACCATTGGTGCCAATGGACCTGCTTCACGTCCGAGCGATTAGCGTCTGACTAAGAAGGTCGGCAGGCTTCCTGATCGATTTTGCCAGGCCAGGTGAGCAGAGCGGGGTGACCGTCTCCTCCGGGAGAGGAACAACCTCCACGCCCTCCGCGCGCGGCGGACCGTAAACGATGTCGATATCGAAATCATCGTTCCTGAAGCGAGCGTAGTCCGTGCTCGCAGCCAGGCGCACCTCGAGCTTCGGATAAGGGGCGAGAAACTGTGCAAGCCGTGGTGCAAGCCACTGCGCAGCAAAATTGGGTGCCGAATGGACGCGCACCAATTGTGGTCCGCGCGCGGCGACTTTCTCAAGGCCACGGCGAAGCTGATCGAACGCCGCTCCCGTGTGGCGCATCAAGTTTTTCGCGGGCCGGTGTGAGCCGAACTGATCGCGCACTGCGCTCGAACAGAACGGTGCGAAGCGTGTCCTCCAGCTTGCGGATCGTATGACTGACAGCACTTGGCGTCAGGTGAGGCTCATTGTACGCCTCCGACGAGGACCGTCTTGCGTGACGGGCGGTAATTCGCGAAGCGTGTGACCTTAAGTCTAGCTTTAAGGTCATCAGGCGATGCGGGTCGAGGTTTTGGGCGGGCTCGAGCGGCTGCGGCGTTGGTCGCAGGACGACAAGGCACGGATTGTCGAGGAGACGCTGGCACCGGGCGCGAAGGTAACTGAGGTTGCGCGGCGCAACGGAGTAGCGGCCAGCCTGGTGTTTACCTGGCGTCGACAAGCACGGATATCGGAACAAGTTGCACCATCTTTTGCGCCGGTGCAGATCGCCGCCGTAGCGGCCTCGGCTGAAGAAACTCCGAAGCTTTTGCCTACGGTTGATGGCCGAGTTCGTTCGGCGGCAGCCGCGCGTACTGGATTGATAGAGATCGATCTCGGCAACCGACGGTGCATCCGGGTGGATGCGCACGTCGATCCGGAGGCGTTGGCGCGGGTCCTCGATGTGCTTGGACGCCGATGATTTCTGTACCAGGGAATGTGCGAGTGTGGCTGGCGACAGGCTACACGGATATGCGCAGAGGCTTTCCATCGCTGGCCCTCCAAGTGCAGGAGGTGCTGCACAAAGAACCGCTTAGCGGTCATTTGTTTGTCTTCCGTGGTCGCCGCAGCGATCTTGTGAAGGTGATCTGGCACGATGGTCAGGGAGCCTGCTTGTTCACAAAAAAGCTCGAGAGAGGAAAGTTTATCTGGCCATCGGTGGCCGGTGAGGCGGTAACGATCTCGCTGGCGCAGTTGAGCTACCTGCTGTCCGGGATCGATTGGCGCAATCCGCAAGAAACCCAGCGTCCGACGCGGGTCGGATAATCGTTTTGGGTTTGAATCTGATGCTCGATCTGATTCAATGGCTTCATGACATCGAAGCCGGACGATCTTCCGTCGGATCTCGCAAGCGCCTACCTTGCGCTGCTGGCCGAGCGCGAGGCGTTGCAAGCTGAACGCGATGTGGCAGTCGCGGATGCCGCCAACGCGCGGGCGGAGCTGTCGGACAGCGCGGTGCTGATCGCTCATCTTGAGCTACGGATCGAGAAGCTCAAACGCGAACTGCACGGGCAGCGCTCCGAGCGCACGGCGCGGTTACTCGAGCAGTTGGAATTGGAGCTCGAAGAACTCGCCACCACGGCGACCGAGAATGAGTTGGCTGCGCAGGCTGCCGCGGCAAAAACCCAGAGCGTGAGCGCCTTCACGCGCAAGCGGCCGGTGCGCAAACCGTGGCCGGACGACATCGAATGTGAGCGCGTCGTCATCGAGGCTCCAACGACCTGTGCCTGCTGCGGCGGATCGCGGCTGGCGAAGGTCGGCGAGGATGTGACCAAGACGCTGGAGGAGATTCCGCGTCGCTTTAAGGTCATCGAGACGGTACGCGAGAAGTTCACCTGCCGCGATTGCGAGAAGATCAGCCAGCCGCCGGCACCGTTCCATGCGACGCCCCGCGGCTTCATCGGCCCACAATTGCTGGCGACGATTTTGTTCGACAAGTTCGGCATGCATATCCCGCTCAATCGCCAGAGCGTGCGCTTCAAGGCCGAGAGGATCGATCTGCCGCTGTCGACGCTGGCCGACCAGGTCGGCCACGGAACCTTCGCCGTCATGCCGCTGTTCCAGCTGATCGAGCGTCATGTGCTCGCGGCCGAGCGACTTCATGGCGACGACACCACCATCCGCATCCTGGCGAAGGGCAAATGCACCACCGGCCGGATCTGGACGTATGTGCGGGATGACCGGCCGTTCGCCGGGCCTGCGCCGCCGGCGGCGGTCTATTATGCCTCGGGCAATCGACGGGGCAAAAATCCTCAGAGGCATCTGGCCGCCTTCGTCGGCATTCTGCAGGCGGATTGCTATGGCGGCTTCGAGCC
>NZ_AJQE01000044.1 GCF_000261685.1 Bradyrhizobium genomosp. I (2014)
AAAGGAAAGCAATGCCGATCACGCCGGCATTTTGCCTGGCCCATGCGCGGCGGGGATTCTTCGAGCTGGCTGACATCGCGAAAGCCGCCCGGGAAGGCAAGGGCAAGCCGGCCTCCCCGATCGCGCTGGAGGCGGTCAGGCGTCTTGACGCCCTGTTCGAGATCGAGCGCGCCATCAACGGCCGTAGTGCCGACGAGCGGCGTGCCGTGCGCCAGGAGCGGAGCAAGCCGCTGCTCGACGACATGTACGACTGGCTGCTCCGCGAGCGAGAAAGCCTCTCGCGCTCCGCCGAGGTCCTGAAGCCCATGAACTACATGCTCAAGCGCTGGGACGACTTCGTCCGCTTCCTCGACGATGGCAGGATCTGCTTGACCAACAATTGCGCTGAGCGTGCATTGAGAGGCATTGCCCTGGGAAGGCGCAATTGGACCTTCGCCGGCAGCCAACGTGGCGCCGACCGTGCCGCTATCATGCTGACGATGATCACGACCTGCCGCCTCAACGACATCGATCCCAAGGCCTGGCTCGCCGACGTCCTCGCCCGGGTCGCCGATCTTCCTACGTCGCGGCTGCACGAACTGCTGCCCTGGGAATGGAAGCTCCTGCACCAAGCCGGCAAGTCCGCCGATCAGCAAGCCGCCTGACCTTCACGCAACGCCATCGTAGAACTCGCCGTACTCGCGCGCATGCGTCAATCAGGCGGCCTTCGTCGTCTTTCAATTACCCACATTTCCAGCAGCTGCGATTTCGGCGCCAAGTTCGATATCTGTGAGTCTCGAGAGGCCGCGCCAGATGACAACATTTCCAGGCGGCGGATCGCCCGCCCTGGCCAGGTAGCCACCCAATCGTGCAAGTTTGGTAAGATAAAATGCAAGGGTTCCAGGACGACATCGTCGATGGCTCGCGCCGCTGATGAGTCGATCGAGCAATGCGATCTCGGTGTCCGTCAATGCGAGCTTCGGTGACGCGTCTGGGGCGATGCGATTGAGCATGGTGAGCCAGAGGACGCGCCAACTGAGAATGCAGAAGACCGCCATTAGATTGGCAAGTCGCTCCGCGGTCCGGAGTTTTGAATCTTCGGCCTTGCAGCCCGATTTCAGGATCTTGTGGAACACCTCGATTTTCCACCGCATGGCGTACCAGTTAATCTTCTCGATTGCTTCGGAGCGACTGCGGACGGCTAGGTCTGTGATGAGCTTCCACTCAATCGGTTTACGGCCCTTTGGCGTACCGCGCTCGGTCGCATGGATTATCGTCAGGTCGAGGGCTGGATAATGTTTCTGCTTGCCGATGGGAGGCAAAACCGCGATCCGCTTGAACTTGATTTCCAGCGCGACCTTCGTCGTCTCACCCTTGTCGTTGCGCACGTCGATGTAATGCAAGCCTTTGACGCTGGTCTCTTCCATCTCGGTTGCAATCGTATGACCGCCATCGCCTGCCAGCCGATCGACGCAGGCGCGGACAAGGAAGTGAGCGCCAAGCTCCTGCGTCAGGCAATACAATTCGTAGATGTCGCTTTCGCGGTCACCAATATGAATGCAACGCTCCGGTTGTCCGAGCCGCTCGATTGATTGCCTGAGATTGTCGAGCCAGCGAACGCTTTCCTTCTTCTCAATCGGAACGCGGGTCGGGTTAATCTTCTTCTTGAGCTGCGCCGTGCCTTTGAACTTTTTCCGTGTCCAGAACTTCACCGCCGCCAATCCCAGCGGCAGGCCCTCGACAGTCACGGCGAGACTGGAATGCATCAGCATTCCGCAGACCGTGTGATGGCGCCAACGGCCGTCCTTGTCCCGGCCGCTGTTGACGCTCTTGGTCAGGCCAATAGCGCTCGTGTTCGCGCGCTGGTAGGAGAATTCCGTCGTGTCCTGAATAAGGAGGATCGGGCCTCTACAATCATCGTAACGCGCGCGCGTGGCGGCGAAGTGACCGCTGAGGATGTCGGCCTCCTCCACGCGCTCGTTGGCGAAGAAGCGGTAGGCCGCCTTCGTGTTCGCCCAGTCCTGGCACGCGAACGGTATGCTCCCGCCCATGCCGTCACCAATTTGCTTCAACAGCTCGCTAAATCGTTGACCGAGACGGGCATCCTTGAACGCTGTCCTGTCGATCTCGCGCTCCGTCCAATGTTCGACGGCACTTTCATCACCATCATCCGGGCCGGCCGAGCAACGACACGCCGTTCCGCTTGAACACATCAAGGCACCTCGCCGTCGCGATTCAGGTGCCCGACAATGAATCACAAGCGATTCATCCGATTCAAGATTTTTCGATCAGGGCTATCGCCATCGAATCAAGCATTTGTGGGTAATTGAAAGCTTCGTCGTATGCGTACGGCTCATTCGCCACATCGCGGAATGATCCGTGCGAGCAGCGGCTTTCAAAGGCGCGAATTGCCGATATCGGGACATTCGACAGCATTCCATAAGTGAGCCAGAATCGATCAGTGACAACTGTGCGTTTGTCGGCTGCGCGCCCGCGGGGCATTTTTAGCCTTGCCAAGGAAAAATAATTTGCGGAAGGAACTGATGCTGCTCAGCGGCAAGACAGCGTTCATCTCGGGTGCGGCCTCACCGCGCGGCATCGGGCTTGCCACGGCGCGCCGGTTCGCTAGCGAGGGCGCGCGAGTTGCCATTCTCGATATAGATGCCGCAGAGGCCGCGGGTGCAGCGACCGCTCTGGGTGCAGAGCATATTGGGGTGTCGTGCGATGTCGCCGACAAGTCATCATGCGAACGGGCGGTCGCTCGCGTAATCGAAGCATTCGGCGGCATCAATATCCTGATCAATAAGGCCGGCATCACCCAGCCGGAAGCTTCTCGACCAGCGGCTCGAATGCCATCACCTGTGTCGAACGACCGTCGTCATGCTGATTGTTGACGTCGACAATGCCGCCCAGATTGTCGAGCTTGCAATGGCCCGCCGACTGGATGGCCTTCCCAGACCGAGCCTTCGCCCAGCTCGCCGTCGGAGAACAACGTGTACACCCGCGCGTCGGATTTCTTGCGCTTGAGCCCGAGGCCCATGCCGACGGCCATGCCGAGCCCAAGTCCGAGCGAGCCGCCCGACATCTCCATTCCAGGCGTGTAGGAGGCCATGCCCGACATCGGCAGGGGGCCCTCGTCGCTGCCGTAGGTTTCGAGTTCTTGCTCGGGGACAATCCTCGCCTCGATCAAAGCCGCGTAGAGCGCAATGGCATAGTGACTATTGGAGAGCAGGAAGCGATCGCGCTCTTCCCATGACGGATCTTCCGCCCGGTACCGCATCGCAACGCGGTGACGCACGGAGCAACCGACAAACCCATCGTCGTTCACGCCGAGACGCGAAGGGATCGTTCGAACTCTGGGTCGCCAGTGCGGGTGAGGCGATTCCGGAAACGGTGATGGATAAGTTGTTCGAACCTTTCTTCCGCGGCAAAGCTCGTGCGAGCAAGCAGGGGCTTGGACTGGGACTCTACATCGCCTCTCAGATCGCAAAGGCCCATGGGGGCGCTTTGACCGTCGCATCGAACTCCGCTGGAACCCGCTTCACCTTCTCTATGCCTCTTGCGTAGCCTGCCAGCACTGGCCGTGCCCCGCCGGCGGCACGTCCTCAATCCATCACCGAGACGCGATACTGCGATTATCCTTCGATGACGTGCCCCAAAGCCCTTAGCGGACGGACGCGATCGCTGACGATCTTCAGGATGGCCAGCATTGGAACGGCCAGGATCGCGCCGGGCACCCCCCACATCCAGAACCAGAACACCAGCGACAGGATGATCAGCACGGGATTCAGGGTGAAGCGTCGCGCAAGAAGCATGGGAGTCAGGGTCTCGCCCTCGGCGAGGTGGATGCAGAAGTAAAGAATCGCGGGCAGCAAGGCCCACCACAAGCTGTCGAAACTCAACATTCCGGCGAGCAGGAAGATGACGGTTCCCAACAACGGCCCCAGAATTGGAACGTAGTTGAGCAGGAAAGCAGCGGCTCCCCACAACAAGGGATCTCCAAGCCCGCAGAGGTACATCGCAGCCGCCGTCGCAATTCCCACCGCAGCATTCATGGCCGTGATCGTGAGCAGATAGGCCGATATGTCCGCTTCGATCTGCTGGAAGATATCCACGGCCTGCCTCTTGTCGCCAAAATTCGGCAGCACCTCGACGATGCGTCGTAGAAAAATGTCGCCTGCGACCAAGAGGAAATAGAGCACCAGAACTGTCGTGAACAAGCCGTCGAGCACGGCGCGCGTTCCGGCAAAGAGCACGCCGGTCAGACCGAGATTACGGCGAACCGAAACGGTGGGCTCCTTGGTTCCGGGAGAATCCGCGACGTGCTCAGCCTGCTGGACAGCCTTTTGCAGCGCTTCAATCGGGCGCTTCAGGACGACCAGATGAGTTTCCAGGCGCGGTAAGCCCTCCGGCAATTTCCCCGCCCACGTCGCGGCGGGTAATGACAGGGCCGCCACAAAGCCGACGAGCGCTCCGACGACGAGCAAAATCGCCAGGAGTGCCCCGACGGCGCGGGGTAGGCCGATACGTTCGAGCAGATCCACGGCAGGTTGCAGAATGAGCTGCAACACGAAGGCGAGCACCACGGGCAGTATGATCGGGCTTGCCACGTATACCGCAGCCAGTACGGCCAGTGTCAGCAGGCTACCGAGAAAGAACGTCTGCGGACTGGACGGCAGCGGCATCTCGACATTGTCGACCGCCTGCGTTGGCAAGGCCCCCGATTCCGACGTGTCGGCGTCCTGCCCTGGCGACGAGGGGGCCTCCTGCGGCAACATCGAAAGCGAAACCAAGGGTTCCTCCATCCGCCACGCAAATCTGTCCTGCCGGAGCCCGGACCCAGCCAGGTATCCCTGCGCGGTCATGGCGGCGGTACGCGCCACCGCATACGACGGACTAGTGCAGGGTCTCGGCAGCGGCTTCGTCGATAGCCGCCATCAGATCTCGCGTGGCAGACTGTTGGATCATATGCCCGGCTCCACGAATGCGGTGCAGCTTGCTCTGCTTGACCTCGTCGTGCAGCCTGGCCGATTGCTCATCGATATCGATCAGACGATCATCCTCGCCCGCGAGTATGATCGTCGGCATGTCGAGTTCGCCGTAGGTCTTCGAAGAAGCAAATGCAGCGGGAACCATCAACGTCGATTCCGCCGCACTGGCGCGGAGCTGTGATGGCCGGACGGCCATTTCCTTCGGAAAGCCGGCGAATTTTCCGGGGACTGGTTGCGGGCCGAACACCTTGCGCAACATTGCCGGCCACATCAATCGACCCAGGATCGGTGAGACCGTGTAGCTGATGATATCGCCAAGCGCGGGTGTAGCGGATAAAGATGAGGCCACTGCGTCGGCTCGCGCGGTCGGAAAATAGTATCCCGATGCCAGCACCAGCGCTTCGACGAAGGAAGGATGCCTTATCGCCAGCGCAACCGCGACCGACGTCCCCCACGAATGCCCGAGTACGATGGCTCGCTGAACGCCCAGCCCATCAAATGCCTTCCTGAACAGGTCCGCCTGTGCCTCCGGCGTCCAAACCACGTTTCGCGGCCGCAGGCTATGCCCAAATCCCGGTCGGTCGAAGACGATGACCCGGTAATTCTCGGCTGCCAGATCGATCAGGCCGCTCGACTCGAAATCCTGGATCATGCTGCCATTGCCGTGGAAGAGAACCAGCGGCCGGCCATTGCCGCGCTCCACATAGTGCAGCCGAACCCCGTCGACGTCGATGAACCGACCCTGTGGCGGGTTATCACGCTGCGCTTTCTCGGCAAGATGCCGGTTCGCGATCGCCGTCGCCGCCACAAGGGTAGCGGCCCCAGCAAAGGTGGCGATGGCGGGATATCGCCTGAAGGCGGCCAGACAGTCGGACAGGAATGCGGAAGAACGTGTTTGCGAAAAAGCCATGTGCAACACCTCAAGTGGTCTGCACGACGCCTCACGCCAATGAGAAATGTTGCAGGTGATGCTCAACGGGGACGAGCGAGCTTTCGTTCCACGCGGTAAATCGCAGCTTTGGGAACATAGAGACCTCGGTCCCGTTCAACATTGTTACTCTTCCCAAGGAGTGACTGATCCAATGACTAACAACAAGAACTCGAATGAGAAGCAGCCCGGCGAGAACCCCGATGGCAAGTACCACTTCAATCCCGGAAATATGGCAGGGAAAACGCCGGAGGATGCGGAGCAGAGCGACAAAAATCGCGGCACTCCGCATGATCACAAGGAAGAGCCCGCCGGTTAGAACTTGTCGATGAGGCCGCCGCTTGGCGGTCTCGCTTTCTCTCGCTGTGGCCGGTGAAGGGCACGGCCGCTGTGATGTTGCCCAGACTCTTACTGATGACCGTTCTATGCAAACAGAGACATCCATGGAGCCGGAACGAAAAGCCCCGGCCACGAGCGCCGGGCCGATCAGAAGCATGAGTCCAAGTCGGGCAATAAAGAACAGAGTACGCGTAGACAGCTCTGGCTGTCCAAAAAGGAACAGAATGCGGTCCGCTGGCACTCGCCGCCCAACTGTGGGAATATATAGCTAGGGTCATACAGGTCTGAGCATCGCAGGGCGTCCGATCCAGCCGATTTGTGGAAGGCTTCGTCTAGGGTGACGTCGTGCGGCAATGAGTCCATCCAGATTGCCCGAATGGTCTCCACGCAGGCTGATTGAGCAATTTGGTACAGCGTCTATCGATCGACATGCTTGGCTTCCTCCTCGATCCTCCAAGTCAAAGGCGACACCATGGACATCGCCCAGGAGACAAAGGCGACCGCGCGCTCCGTGCGGGCAATGGCCCCTTGACTTCAGCTGGGGCGGCTGGGTAACCGGTGGGTCCGCAGAGACTCTCGCTGCAAACCGCGCTGCGACCGCCGTCATCGCAACTCTCACACCCATCTGCGTTGAAAAGTTTCGACAGGCCGCTGATGCCTCGGCGACCCTGACCGAAATGATGAAGGCGACCTATGTATCGGAACAAGGCAAGTTCGTCGAAAGGGAAGGTTGGCCGCGAAAAAGCGGCGGAGCAACGCGGATACACTTGTCTCGAAGGAGGAGTTTCGCAGCCGTTCGACTCGAAGAAAAGCCCTGATAGCGCCCCCGCGGAAGCCAACTCATTTCCGCAACTCGTTGAATCGGAGAGACAAGGTGCAGATCGAGATCCTGCGCAAGCGGCTCAAGCTGACGGATGAGCGGTTTACCAGCGTCCTTCGCAAACTGGGCATTTCGATCTCGGCTATCGCCAAGGAAGCCTCTACTTTGAAGCAACGAACATCAGCCCATGAAGATCGTACTTGTCTTGCGATGCAATTGAGTGTTGTGTCGATAGTCCGGCCGATTGTCCCAGTAGCTCAATTGCGACAGATGCTTCCAGACTCGTCGGCGTATCGCCAACGATATAGCGCCCGGGCAACCGGATCACGCGGCGCGAACATGGCTGGGTTACTGACTGCCGGCCGGTCATCACTCATTGAACACCAGCCGTCCGCCTTAATGCAGATCTCGACTCGAGCGTCCCTTTGCGCTCGATACGGGTTATTTGTCCCTCCGTTGTGAGCTTCCGTCCATTTTGCCGCATCGGAGGCCGTTAACTTGTCTGCATCATTCTCGCACTGCTTTGCGATCTGAATCAGACGGTCGCGGGGAAAAGCATAGTATCTCACGGCATGGGGTATCAGCGCGAGCGCAATGGCTGCTACCAACGTGAGCTTGATCAATCTCAGCAAATGGCGCCCCAACCGGCAAACAAAACAGTAGAAGAATGCTCGACAGGCTTCACCTCGGGGCCGCACGCTGCGCTGAGGTATTTCACCGCCTCACAGGCTCAGTCGGTTTCGCGGTATCCCATGGGCGTTTGCCGGACGCGTCACGATCCCATGGGCGCGCAACCGATGCTGATTTCTCTTCCAATACATCTTTAGCGCGTGCGGCCTTGATCTGGTCGCGAATTGACATTTCTGTTGCAGCAGGCGCTTGCTCGGCCGCTCGAACATTGGCACTGGATGACAAGAAGAGGATCGCGCCGACCACCAAGATCTTTTCCATCAATGCCGATAGCACGATCACCCGTTGTTGTCCGATCTATCTTCGACCCCAGCGCGGAGCTAACAACAACGATCGCCTTCCACGCAACGCAGTCGACGCAGTGATAGTCAGCCGAAGGCTGCCGTGCAGCTTACGCAGGTGTGCCAGGCTAGACAGCGGACTTTGAGATCCTCGTGCAGGCCGTCGGACCAGCAACCATTTTCTGCCACATCTCTTGTCCTCCATCCCCGATCGAGGCTGCACAAGGGGCATCGGTCGCTGGCACATGGAACTCCCGTCTGTCTCCGGAGTGCGTCATGACCCGGTACTATTTCGATCTCGTCGACGATGACGGCCTGTTCCTTGACGAGGAAGGTCTGGAACTTGCTGACTTTCAGGCGGCGCAGGTCGAGGCGGCGAAGTCATTGGCCGACATGGCACGGGATGCGACGTATGGATCTGGCAGTTCTTCAAGGCGCCATATGGCAATTGCGGTACGGGACGACGCCGGTCCCGTGATGCATGTGGGGTTCGAATTTGGCGACGGAGGGCGGCAACAGTGACAGGGCCTATGGGTGCCGGCGTTGCTCCTCGATCCACCTTCGAGCATCCATGAGGTGGCCCCTCGTCGCGCCGCAATAGCGGTCAAGCGTCCGCCTCACGCTTGACTGCGCCGCCTACCTCTTTTTTGCCGACCCGAAATCCGGCTGCCAGGCCACCTCTTTCCGGCTGGGCTGTGCTGCGATCACCTTGGCTTTTTCCTTCTTCGGCTTCTTGGCTTCGCGATTGCCGCGTTGCTGTCCCTTGGCCATGACGTCCATCTCCTGTTGGGATTCAAGTTCTTTCAGTTCGTCCGACTGCAGGATGCGCCCGCGAGGCGTGCAGACGCGGACATCCATGTAACCGTCGCGCAGCAGCTTTCGCGCGAGCCGCAGTGCAACGATCGCGCTGCCACGGCCGAGATTGGCGCTGCCATATTCGTTGGTCCCCATGACCAGGTAAGGCACGCGCGTTGCCTTAGCCATTGAGGATGGCCGCAGCACACACCAGAAGCAAAAGGAATAACGGAACGATCATCGGCGGGACCATCCATTCCGAGGCGCGAAAACGCGACATCGAGCGCTCCTGCAACTCTGTCGGCGGGAGCGCACGTGACCCTCAGTCACCGGTCGATGCCGTTGAGAAGTGCGGTGATGCGACAACCCTACGCCTGCGAGGCGCCAATAGCGAGCGCTAAAACGCAGTTCGGGCAAGGCTGCACTGCGACGTCAGCGCGCGGCAATGGCGAATGTGCTGGCTATTGCTCAATGACGGGCGCATGGTCGTCGCTGTCGGTCGGTTGGGGCCCCTCTTGCAGAAAGGCAGGCGTGCATGACCATCCGCTCACGGCGAGAGACCGTCACGTTCAGACATCCGTTCCGAATCCGCGGCATCGAGCGGCTGCTGCCCGCCGGCGCCTACGAGATCATCACTGATGAAGAAACGATCGAGGGTCTCACCTTCTCGGCCTATCGCCGCATCGCGACGATGATTATGGTGCCGGCGGAAGGCGTTCGCGACTCAATGGAGATGCTCTCGATCGGCTCAGTCGATCTCGCCAATGCGCAGGCTGCGGATGCGAGCGCCGCGCATGACTGACCATCCCGTAGATCTCGACAAGCATCGCGGCATGGCTGCGCAGAAGGCTACCGATCTGCGCCGCGCGCTGGTAGACGTCGAGGCCCATGTGAGGGAATTGCGTGAGCGGGAGGCCGAACTTGAACACTGCATGATGACGGTGCCCGCCGCTTCCTGGCCGGAGGCTGCGGTCAAGGCGCGGCACCTGCTCAACCTCTATGCCGCGAGCCTGCCCGCCGAGGATACGAGGCACCGGGCGCTGGTCGCGTCGTTGCTCGACGACTTCGTCCGGCTCTCGGGCGAGGACTGACGGCAGAGCAACTCTCCGCACACGCGATCATGCCAGCAACGGTCACTTAAAGGAGGAAGCCATGACGCTCACGAGCGGTCGCTACATCGGCCACGAATATGACCGGATGATCGTGCTGTTCTCGATGCAGGACGGCGGTAAGGAAATTCCCTGCGCGATCGCGACCACCGCGATGGACTATCTTGAGCGCGGCCCGCAGGTCCGCCCCGAGCAGCGCGAAGCCCAATTCGTCCGCCTACGCGACCGCATCGAGGCCCGCGCGGCCAGCAAGTATCGAGCGACGGAACTTGAAGGAGATCCTCGGGGTATCGTGCTGCGCGGCATCGATTTCAGAACCTAACAACTTGCCATGTCGTGATCTGGGAAACGCTTAGGCGAATTCTTCACAAGTTGGCCCCGGCGCCCGATAACTCGCCCAGCAGAGACGGACAGGCCGATGCTCAAGACAACGTCAATGCGTTCTGGACGTCGCAAGGAACCCGTAGGCGACTGAAGGCCAGTTAACGATCAATAGTTTTTCTTGAACGATCGACGCGGACGGCCCTGAACTCCGATGGTCCCTCGATCAAACGCTGCCTTCGCATCGCTTGATCATCGCCCTTCGCAGAATTGTCCGCCCTCTCGTCTATAACTTTGCCAGCCAGGTGAGCGGCACGCGCGCGTTGGGTCAGAATGCGATGATCACTCGTGCCCGTCTTCGTCATCTCGATCCCCTGGATTACAGACCGCGACTGAAATCTGGCAGCTACGCACCCCCGCTTTTGCTGCGTCGAACTCGGCGCAACCACCATGGCAATTAATCTATGGCAATAACGTTCCTCTACGCGCATTCCCGTTACGCGCGCTCCTTGCCGGCGATCTGCGGCAAGGGAGGCTTGCGCTCGGGAAGCTTCTTTTTCGGGGGCGCCGGCAGCAAACCTTCCCTGATGGCCTGCTTCCGAGCGAGCTTACGGGCCCGGCGAATAGCCTCGGATTTTTCGCGCGTCTTTCTTTCGGAAGGCTTTTCGTATGAGCGCCGCTGCTTCATTTCGCGAAAGACACCCTCGCGTTGCATCTTCTTCTTCAGAACACGAAGGGCCTGGTCGACATTGTTGTCGCGAACAAGTACCTGCAATTGACATTCCTCGCTGGGCTGCGAATGCGCAAGTCCTGCATGCAGCCAATTGCGCAGGAGTCTCGTGGCGATTGCGATGATGGGAGTGACGGCGTCTTCTTCCGCCGGCCTCGAACAAGCCGGTCTATGCGTCACGGCAATCAAGTTCGGTAGAGCAACGTGACCACTGTCAGCCGCGCTGTCAATGGATAGAGCCGTTCCCACACGTCGTTTGGAGCCCTCGATCGTAAAGGAACGTTCGCCCACACGCGCTCGTGTAGCGGCGCTCTCGGAAACAATTTTGAGTGTTGCCTTGCAAAAAGCCGAAAATGATATATATTAAAGAAATTCGATTAGCCGCTGTGCCTTGTTGAGGGCTCCTTTTCCAAAGACATCGACGAAGTTGAAGTAATCGCGTGCTCGTCACGCGATGCGCCGCGCGCTTTGGAGAATGAAAATGACGACAGGTACTGTTAAGTGGTTCAACGGCCAAAAAGGCTTTGGATTTATCGAGCCGACCGACGGCAGCAATGATGTGTTCGTTCACATCAGCGCGGTCGAACGGGCTGGCCTTGCGGGTCTCGCCGAGGGCCAAAAGGTTAACTTTGAGGCCAAGACCGACAAGATGCGCGGCAAAGTGAGCGCCGAAAACCTCTCGCTGGCTTGATTTGTCGATGCCGCTTAACGGATGTACTGAAACGGCAGGCTGCCCGCTCGATCTTCGGATGGAGCGGGTTTTGTTTTTCATAATGCGGGTTGAGGATGATCGCCAGGAAATCGGCAGAGCCGTCGCCCGAAGGCATCGCGCGCTCGAACCGCAAGCGATTGGCTGCTGAAGACGGCGCGCGGGCATTGGCTGACGCGGAACGGCAGGCCATCGAGGTGCGAAAGAACATGGCGCGCCTCCGCGAGCTGCGTGAGGCCAAGGAAGTTGCCGACATCGCGTTTCGGGCATCGCTGCCTGCGCCCGCACCGACGAAGCGCAAAAACAGGTCGGCGCGATAGTCGAACTCGCGATCGCACGGCATCATCGTGAAACCGAATTGCACGGGCTGGGTGGATGCCTAGAGTCAAAGCAGACGGCGGGGGAACGATCACTTTCATGCTTGCGCTTGGCGCAGCACGGCAGATGTGCAGGCTTACAACGACGTTTCAGACCGACAAGCAGGCCTTCAGTTATCTTCACAAATATCGAAAAGAATTCGAGCATATAGCCCGTGCGCGGCTCGCCTCCGGCGAGCTCGAAAACGGAATCGTCGTGCTCTCGATGCTCTAAATCGAGAGCGACGATTATGCCCGGGAGTCTTTCGGCTTGGCTTCACGCGCCAATCGGGCCGCCTTCAGACGCTCGTGATTATCGTGCAGGGATTGCTGATCTTTCGCGTAATCGGTCATTGGTTTTTCTGTTCGCACCAATTTGAACGCGTTGTTCGCCTCCCGCAGATGCCGGGCAGCCTTCGCTTCGTTTTTCATCATTTTGATCTCCAGGAATTGGATCAGCGCCGGTCTGGGGCTCGGATATTCGCCATGACAGCCCAAGCGATATTTGCCAGGAGCAGCGTGAACGCTCCGCTTTGCGCCAGATCTTCCGCGAGGTCTCAGCGCGTTGTCGAACAACGGCAAGCGGACGCTGCCTATAGTTATCAACGCTTTCGCGGGACGCATGTTCCGAGGGGCGAGCCGAAGCCCACGCCGCCGCTCGTCTGCCAGACGTTCAGCTAAAATCGCAACCAGTGTGGCGCCGCTCACGAGCTAAGCGCTTCCACCAGAACTCAGGTTAGCACATCATCGGCGCTGTGTGCGCGTTTCCTTGCCGATTCCTGAAGGCGGTAATCGCCATATGCACCAAGTGCAGTTTGCCCTCGACTGCGGGTGAAATGTCGAACGGGTACGCGTCGGCAAGACCAAGTGAGCGGTTGAGGCGGTTGATCGTTAGAGCGAGCGGGGTCCACAACTCAAGGAGCGCACTGAAATCGCTTTCCAGATATGGGTCATTCAGCGTGTGCTTTCCGCGCGCGTCCAACGACAACGGAAGTCCTGCCAGGGAATCCAGGGTCGAGACGATGTGCAGGAAGTGAGCGAAAGTCTCTGCCCAATCCTCCCAGGGATGAGACGTCGCATACATGCTAATGTGACTCGCCGGATCGCAAGACCAATCCTGACGGGCATAATAATAGGCAAGCGCTGCCTGGTAGTTCTCTGTCTCGTCGCCAAACACCAGCCGAAACGGCGCTCGAAAACCCGCTTCGTGGATCAGGGCATTCCAGTAAAAGTGCCCTATCTCGTGTCGAAAGTGACCAAGCAGGGTGCGATAGGGTTCGCGAAAGGAAACACGCCTGATCTCGCGTTGTACGTCATCGGCCTCCGCAAGGTTGAGCGTTATCAGGCCGGATTCGTGACCGGTCAGGACCGGCCCATGCTCGTCCGAGAGAATCTCGAATGCCAGGCGAAATCCACCCGCGAACGCGATCGGCACGCGAAGCCGTCTCAGGTCGTAGATCAGCCTGCGCTTGGCTTCCTCCACGCGCTTCCAAAGGGCTACGTTACGGGGATTCTGTGTGGCGGGAATGACATGGGTCAGGGAGCAGGACATGCAGTAGGAAGTCGTGGAACCCGCGCACCAGTTGCAACCGATGATATTCCGATTGACGCATTCAAGGGCACTTTCCGCACCGATCATCGCCATATTCTCGGGATCGAAGATCAACGGCTGCATGCAGCCGTTGCATTTGGAGAGCTCGAAGGCCGATAGTTGCCCGCAATGAGGACATTTGAAATCTCTCATGATGGCGCACGACCATTGAGGGTGTCGATCAACGCACGTTGCTTCTTCAACGCGCGCTTCCTCAGAATATCAGCATCAACCTCGCTCACGGTTCGACGCGCGCCATGGTAAGAGGCCTTCTCAGATACAGGCCGCACCCCCCAGTCTGGCGTGGGTTGAATGGACATGGGCGTGACTCCGGATCGCATTTTCATCTTCAACAAAGCCTTCAGTTTGAAACGGGTTCCGGTCAGGCGCTGGGCGGATGTTCTCCACTCAATCGAGCATACGGCTGGCGGTCGGGACAGCGATGACATACTGTTCACACCCGAGCGCTCGCAGCCTTCATCGGCGACGATGCCCAAATGGGGTTCGTAACGATCGCAATCATCTCTTTGGAGCTACTTCCATGAAGATCCGCGTCGGCTTCGAGATGATCTACGACTTTCCGCAACCGACCCCTCTTATCGCAGTTGTCGGCACTCACTTCACACGGGCATCCGACATTGTCCTGCCCGATCATCTTGTCAGCGAGCCGTCGGTGCCGATCACGCCCTACCGCGACGGTTTCGGGAATTGGTGCAGTCGTCTTGTCGCGCCAGCCGGCCGCATGCGCCTCTCAGCGGACGGCACAGTCCGAGACAGCGGTCTACCCGACGTGATCGTACCATCGGCCCAACAGCACGCAGTGGAAGATCTTCCGTCGGACACCATCGTATATTTGCTCGGCAGTCGGTATGTCGAGACTGACCGACTTACCGACGTGGCGTGGAAGTTGTTCGAGAAGACCGCGCCCGGTTGGGCACGGGTCAAGGCGATCTGCGACTTCGTGCATAACCACATCGCTTTCGGCTACGAGCACGCCCGCCCGACCAAGACCGCCTGGGAAGTGTTCAACGAAGGCAAAGGCGTTTGCCGGGACTATGCACATCTGGCTATTGCGTTCTGCCGCTGTATGAACATTCCTGCGCGCTACTGCACCGGCTATCTCGGTGACATCGGCATGGCGCCTCCATATGCCGCCGGCGATTTCGCGGGCTGGTGCGAAGCCTATATCGGTGGTCGCTGGTACACGTTCGATCCACGTAACAACATTCCGCGGATTGGTCGCGTCCTGATCGCGCAGGGCCGCGATGCCGCCGACGTTCCGATCACCCAGACATTCGGACCCAACACGTTGCTAAGTTTCAAGGTTTGGGCCGACGAACTCACCGGCTGATCGCAAAAGGGCTGCAATGCGACGGTCCATATCGAATCCCCGGAACCGCGAAAGACAGAACTATTGCCCGGCCTTATTCGCTTCGAAGGTCAACGCGGCTTGAAATACGTGCCCGGCTTCCGTTCGAACCTCGATAGCAACGTCCGGCCGGTTATCCTCACCGGCCAAATCGCGGGCCAGTCCCGACAATGTGTGAGCCGCCTCCATCTCAGCCTCACGTTGCGTTGAAAACTCTATTCCGTCTTCGTCCGGGTACAGTTCCCGATCGTCTCTGATATCGAAGAAATATCGGATCATCATGAGCGCCTGTTGGAAAGATGTCTGCGCCAGCGCGAGAGGTCCGCAAGCCGATCCAGGATTCGAATTACATTGGCGGCTGAAGTCCCGGAGAACTGAGCCACCTGTTCACCTCCAGGGCAACATCGATCTGCCGGGCCTTCTGAAGTAGTTCGGCGCGCCGGACGCAAACAGGCATCTCTTGAGCCTGCTGGCGCAAATTGATCGCCTCTTGAGTGAGACGGTATTCGAATGTCGAAGATTGAGACTCGCTACGAACCTGCACGGCTTTCTCCCTTGAATGGGCGGGAGCGCGACAGGCGTTCTCATCACCGATGGTTGCCTCGGGTGGGGCGGTGACGACCTTGATATATGTGCTCGAAGGCGCTCCGACCAGACATGATTGAAGAAATGTTTTTGGACAGCTCACGCTAGTCGAGTGCTCCAACTGGAGCCGGAGACCCAGTCGAGATGGAGGCGTCTGTTCTCACGGGCAGCCTCAATGTTTCGTGCTCTCGCTTCGATAGACGATCGACACGCAGAAAAGCCGTTCAGTCATCGAGCGCACTTCAACCGCCAAATCTGGACGACTGCCTTTGAACACGGACTCTCTGGCGATCCCCGTCAGCGTTTGCATCGCTTCAACTTCAGCAGCCTTCTGATTGGGCAGTCGTAGTCCTTCCTCGTCGGCGAAAAACTCGCGGCCACTCTGGATGTCAAAGAAATAGCGTTCCATAAGAGCACTCCACTTCCGTGCAGGCGGGAGCGCTCTCGGTCTCTCAGTCACCGACGCCTACGGGACAAGCCTCGGCCGGTGATCGGAAGACAATACGCCAGCTCTAACATGGTTGCCAGAGATTCCGGGGCCAGCCGGGTCTAAGCAGCGGCAACTTGGACAGGCTGCCTCCGTAAGCGCCTCAGAATCGAATTCGAGCCATCGGGCATCGACCACGATCACCTGACTTGGTCAATGGATCGTTCCGACGACAAGACTATCAGACCGGTAGCTGTAATTCCGGCGAATGCGCCCATTCATCCAGGTGGCAGGCGACATCGGCCTGATGGGCCTTCTTGATCAGCGCATCCCTTTCTGGTCCCGGCGGGAGCTTGGCGGCCTGGTCAAGAACTTCTTTGGACCACGCTGTTAGTCGCTCCTGCAACGTGAGTTGTTGTTTGAAACGACGTCGCTTCTGCATGGCGTTCATCTCCAAGTTGATGGCGACAACCATCGATCTGCTCCGGGCAAAGCCGCGGGCTCACGGTGAACATAACGCTCAAAACAGACAGGTTCAAACCATAACAAAGATCAATGTGACCGAAAAAATCTGGCGCAGGCCACACAGCAGCTCGCCGTTCTAATGCCAGATTCGGCTGGCCGACAGGCCGAGACAGAGAGCTTCTCGGTGTCTTGAGCTACTTACTCAATCTACTATATCTGCCCCCAGGAGCGTCCTAAGTCGTTGCAGGCATGCTGAACTCAAAAATTGTCTCTTTGCCGCTCGAGACGACCTTAAGCGTCCCGTCATGGGCTCGCGCAATCTCGGATGCGATGTAGAGGCCGAGACCTAAACCTTGCTGGCTGGGACGGTCGCCGCGGGTGTAAGGCAGAAACAGGCTTTGCATCGCCTTGTCCGAGATCGGCGTACCGTAGTTTGTCACCCTGAGGGTAAATCTTCCATCGCTCGTCCTTGCCGAAACAATGATTGGCTTGTCGATGTCGCCATAGGTGACCGCATTCCCGAGTAAATTGGAGAACAATTGGCTGATCTTGATGCGATCGCATCGAACCGGCTCGTTTAGGGCAATATCGGTCTCGATGTTAAGGCTTGGCCACGCCAGACGCATTTCGTTGATGACGTGTTCGATCACGGGGGTCAGTGGCTCGTTTGCGTCGGGCCTGATCGTCAATCCGCCGCCGAGGCGGCCGCGGGCAAAATCCATGATGTTGTCCACCAGACCCGCCATTCGCATCACGGATTTCTGGATTGATGCGACGATGTCGGGCGCTCGCTCGCTATTCGCATTCTTGAGGAGAACACGCATGCCGCCGGCTATTGATGCCAGCGGATTGCGGAGGTCGTGTCCCAGCACGCCGATAAATTGCTCGCGCAGCTCCGACGTCTTCCGTTCGTCAAGAAGATCGGCTCGGGTGCTTTTCAGGTCCGCTTCGGCAGACTGCCGCCCCACCTCACTGGCCAGCAGGCTTTCTGATCTCTTGGCAAGGTCGGCCTGGGATTGCTCGAAGCGCTCGTTGAGATCCAAATGCGCAGCGATCAATTCCCCAAAAAGCCGCAAGCTTTCGACGATCTCAGGTCGATTTAACTCACGCGGTCGCGGATCGATCGCGCAGAGCGTGCCCCAGATGTCTCCGTTCGCACGCTTGATCGGAGCTGAGATGTAGCTCCTGAAGCCATACATGCGTGGCGTCGGGTGATTGCAAAATCTGGAATCCGTCTCGACGTCATCGATGACAACCAGTTCGCCGTGGCCGCGAATTTCATTGCAGATCGTCGTTTCGACGTGAAGCTCGCTCCCTTCCACGAGGCCGAAATCTATGCTGTCGCGAACAGCACAGCACAACCAGCGATCGCTGGTCACCCTGGCGACCGCTACGAAGCCCATGCCCGTTAAGCGGGTTACGGCATCCAAAATTTTCGGAACAGCATTGATTTGCTGAACGGCGGTGATTTCGCCGCTAAGTTCGGTTATCATTGAACTATACTCAGGGGAGCATCTGGATTCCTGACCCAACTCTGGAAGAGATAGAATGTTCTCGGAACAACGCGAGGCGGGAGCCGTTGCGTGTTGACCTCTAGAGTAAAGTACCCCTATTCGGTGGCTCACAAATTTGTTGTTTTGATAGTCGAGGACGAGTTCCTCATTCGTCTGAACGCGGCTGAGATGGTACGCGAGCTGGGCTACGAGGTCGTAGAGGCCGCCGATGCGGATCACGCAATCGAGCTCCTGGAGAACACCGCCGATATAGCGATCGTATTTACCGATATCCAGATGCCCGGCTCGATGGATGGCCTGGGACTTCTAGCCACCGTTCGCGACCGTTGGCCTCCGATCGCACTGCTGGTCACTTCGGGCCAGGTAGAACCTGCCGTCGAGGATCTTCCCGCCGGAGCCCGCTTCCTGGCCAAGCCCTATGTGCAGAGGCAGCTCGGCCAGCATCTCCATGCTCTCACCGGATGATGGCCAGCCGCCCGTCCCCTGTGTTTTGATTTCGATGCGGGCCTGCGAAGGTTTGGAAAATGGTCAATCATGCAGTGTGCTTAAAGCGTCTATCTGGGTCAGAAGGACAGCTTACACTCTTGCCTTGGCGGGAGTTCCCAATGCCTGGCGAAATTGGCTTCCGCATAGGCGTGATCGTACTCGGGACTATCCCGGTCGTGTTGGTGATCGCCGCCGTTTTTTGGAAGTGAACCGCCCGATCCGGAGACGCAATCGACTGCCAATCTACTTTCGGCAGCAATGGACCAAGATTGATCTGGCTCGGTGGTAAGAAGACTGCTATAGCATTGGTATCACCGCGCGCTTAGTGGCTGTTATCGGTGACTGAGAGCTTTGCGCTCCCGCCTCAACCCAGTGAAGGCGGTAAGATGTCAAAATCCGACAAATTCGAAATCCGTGAGTGGCTTGTGCCGCCGCTATTGGTGCCGGTCTTCCTCGCACTGCTGATCGCGGTTGTGGCTATTCTGTAGCTGCAAGCGGTTCAGCAACCATGCGTTCAAAATGCAAATCGAATGCCTGGAGCAAGTTTGGGCCAATGGGAGCCGATAATGGCAAACACCGCAATCATCAGGGATGCCTACGGCGTTCCGGCAATTTTCGTTGGCTCGAAAACAGGCCGGGACGATGCGCCTTTTGTTTTCGTGAGCGTCGGGGGTGAGGAGCGCCGGATGCGCTGCTCTGAGTGGGATGCTCTTCCAATCTGGACCGGCCAGCGTCCTTCTTGGGTCAACAAAGGTGGATCATGACGGGACCTTCGGTGTGAGCAGAACTCGATCCGGTATGCGGACGGCGGCGCTCCTGCTCGCGTCGGGATTAAGCACATCTGCGTTAGCCGCTTCCGTAGCGGAACCGAATTGCAGCGCGATCGAGAGCACCAGTGCCCGGCTCTCCTGTTACGATGCGGCGTTTCCGCCAAAGGCCAAGAAGCCCGCCGAAACCGATAGTGCCCCATCGTCAGGGTACAAGGACCCATTCGTTGCGGAAGAGGCTCGAACCGCCGCAAAGCTGAAGAACATTTGCCGCGGTTGCTGAGCTTCGCCGACCGAGCGGGCGTATCCGATCATGTACGCTCCTATTTGAGGGTTCAATTTGATGACGAACGAGGATGCAAGAGGTCGTCGGACGGGCCGCCAACGAAGGCGAGCCCTTCGTTTGGCGGGTGCGGTGTTGGATGACAGGGCCGACAGCTCCGCGAGCTCGCAGGAGCACCAGATGCGCAAGCAGCGTCTTCTCGACGGGCCCGCGGAGTTTCGGGAAGTTCGAGTCGATCGTTCAGAGAAGACTTCAAGCGACGCTGATTGATCAGCGTTTCTCGCTGCCTACGTGGGTCGTGTCCCGAGGAGTGGTGTAGCTGATCAGCAAAGCCGCCCGGACGCGCGCCCTCACATAGCGCCGTAGCGGTCGGGCGGCTTTGCGGGTGGTCACCGATGGTTCGTCGGTAAGGTTGGGATTGCGACAGCCAACCTGATTCGAGGATCCACCGATGACCGACGACATGATGAACCTCCGCACGCTCGTAGAGAAGACCCCTGATGCCGATCTGCTCCGCGAGATGATCGGCTTTGCCGCCCAGCGCCTGATGGAGCTGGAGGTCGAAGGCCAGACCGGGGCGGCCTACGGGGAGAAGACCCCCGAGCGTCTGGCGCAGCGCAACGGCTACCGCGACCGGGTCTGGGAGACCCGGGCCGGCGCAGTCGAGCTGCGGATTCCCAAGCTGCGCAAGGGCTCCTACTTCCCAGGCTTCCTGGAGCCGCGCCGGATGGCCGAGAAGGCGCTCACCGCCGTGGTGCAGGAAGCCTATGTGCAGGGCGTCTCGACCCGATCGGTGGACGATTTGGTGCAGGCGATGGGGATGAGCGGCATCTCGAAGAGCCAGGTGAGCCGGCTGTGCGCCGAGATCGACGACAAGGTAAAGGCGTTCCTCGGCCGCCCGATCGAGGGCGACTGGCCGTATCTGTGGATCGACGCCACCTACGTGAAGGTGCGC
The DNA here is from genome assembly GCF_000261685.1 of Bradyrhizobium genomosp. I (2014). Taxonomy (GTDB): domain Bacteria; phylum Pseudomonadota; class Alphaproteobacteria; order Rhizobiales; family Xanthobacteraceae; genus Bradyrhizobium. The sequence goes on from NZ_AJQE01000044.1 coordinate 20,491, forward strand.
CAGAATGGGCGGATCGTCTCGGTCGCGGTGATCATCGCGGTCGGCGTCAACAGCGACGGCCGGCGCGAGGTACTCGGCATGGACGTCGGCCCGTCCGAGGCCGAGACGTTCTGGACGGCGTTCCTGCGCAAGCTCGCCCGCCGCGGCCTGCGCGGCGTCAAGCTGGTCGTCTCCGACGCACATGAGGGCATCAAGGCGACGGTGGCCAAGGTGCTCAACGCCTCCTGGCAGCGCTGCCGCGTCCACTTCATGCGCAACGCTCTCGCCCATGCCGGCAAGAGCGGCCGGCGCGTCGTCTCCGCCTTCATCGCCACCGCGTTTGCCCAGGACGATGCCGAGGCCGCAAAGACGCAGTGGCGCAAGGTCGCCGACCAGCTCCGCCCCAAGCTGCCGAAGTTGGCCGGCTTCCTGGACGAGGCCGAGACGGACGTGCTCGCCTACATGACGTTCCCGCCGCAGCATCGCGCCAAGCTGCACTCGACCAATCCGATCGAGCGGCTCAACGGCGAGATTAAGCGGCGCACCGAGGTCGTCGGCATCTTCCCCAACGAGGACGCCATCGTCCGCCTCATCGGCGCGATCCTGCTCGAGCAGAACGACGAATGGGCGGTCCAGCGTGCCCGTTACATGACACTGGAAACAATCGCCCCGTTGAGCGATGATCCAACCGTCAGCCTCCCGGCTATCGCCAGCTGACCGATCCGGCACCCGCCGGCGAACGCGGTGACCCTCCGCCAGCTACACCACGACGCGGGACACGATCGCCTACGTGTTGTTTCGTCGCGGAGCGATGACGGTGCATGGAACATCAGGGTATTGAGTATACGGTGGTTCAAACGATCAATCCAGCTGGCTGGAAATGGTCGTTTGAGCGAGCCGGTCGGTCATCGAAAACAGGCATCGGCTTCAATCGAGCAGAGGCTATCATCGCAGCTCAACGTGCCATCATCCCATGGCTCAGGGAAAAGCAGCTTCGATCAAATACGCTCGGTCTGCGACCTACCGATTCTTGAATTATCTTTGACCTCGGGCGTTGCCACTCGATGCCGATGAACCTTAGGGCGACACGTCGGGACTAACCTTTGTCGGGATTTTACCCTCACCCTCCCGAGGCTGGTGATCCGCCGCCTGCGCTTTATTTAAGCGGGCGGCGTTTTTTGTTCCCTTTGTCCCAAGCGATGACTCTCTGACAGATGTTTGGGTTTGCTATCGGCGCATCGCCATATATTGCGCTGCCGACGCGCCTCCATCGGCACAAGGCTGACGTCGCTCGTATCATCGTCGTTCAAGGTCGGCGACCGATCCGTTTCAAGCCACGGTCCGCGATCGACGAAGGATTCGTGCTCATTCGTAAGCCATTCGTCGTGCAGGAGCTCGCCGGGACATTTCGCAACTCTCTTGGGCAGCAGGCAACCAGCCGCGAACGCGTACGCGAACAAGGATGATCGCCTCCCCGGCCGAGGAAGCGTTGCTTTTGCTCTCGCTGCCTGCTCCTGGGATTATTTAGTCGTTAACATCATCCAGAGGCGCACTTAGTGCCAGTCAGTTCCGGATTGGGAATATCTCGGCGCACCATCGGGGAACCACACAACTTTTCCGGGAGCCACCTTGGCTATTTCGATCGCGTCGCAGGCGCGACTCTGCGGGTGGCCTTTTTCGCGGACCGCCCTACTTGTTGCATGGGCAGCAATGGCCCGCTGTTGCAGTATTGCTAAAGGCTCTTGCTCCAGCCTTGTGTTGGAGCTTTGATGACATACCCTCGAGACGACTGCGTCCAGGACGCGAGCAAGCACTAAGCCCCCCAAGCTGAAGCTTGGGCCTTACACTCCGAACGAACGCCGAATGTGACGGAGCATGGCGAGAACGCCCTCCGTGTAGAAACTGTAATTGTAATATTTATCTGCGGCCATTGCCAATGCGAGTGCAAAGACCGCAGTAAAAATGCGCTTGCTCATAATAACAAGGATGATGACACGGGGAAACTACGATTTGGCTAATCAGACCTTCGTCGGTTTTTCCCGAATCTTAGGCTGGCGGTACTTAAGTAATTCCATAAGAAAAAGGGCCCGCGCGGAGCCCTTGCTCTTCACCACTTCTGGCGGCCATACCAGTCGTCGACTTCCTTCTTCGCCTGGTCTTTGGCGTAGCCGTAACGCTGTTGCAGGCGACCTTCCAACTGGTCTTGTTTACCTGCAATGACGTCAAGATCATCGTCAGTGAGCTTGCCCCACTGCTCTTTGACCTTGCCCTTCATTTCCTTCCAGTTACCCTCAACACGATTCCAATCCATTTGCTACCTCCCTCGGGTGTATCGGCTAGCAACCAAATGGGGCTGTGTTCGTTCCCGGCTTCGCCATGTGGTCGAGGAGTCTACAAGGCCGGGGCGCGGTAATTGCGAAGACCCTGAGGACGTGGAGATTTGGGCGACGGCTCGCTGAAGCTGCAAAATGACTGCAGACGGCCAAGCGCGACAACCCAGGCGCCGAGCGGGAGGAGAGGACGGGACGCCGGGGCCGCGAGCGCGCCAATTCGAATACATCTAGCGCACCAACCGCCCAACAGGACGAGCGCTGCCGTCGTTCCTAAGGCTAACAATAGGCCTTTAGATCGACTGTGCACTTTGGTACTTAGGAACATCGCTCTAGCGCGAGGTGATTCGGTGCTTGAGATGGTATTGATCATGACGGGCATCGGTACCGCGACGATGGCAATCATAGTCGCAGGTTTAGAGTGGCAAGCGCTCTTCGACTATTGGCGCTCGCGCGGCAAACACTCGTAATTTTACGAACGAAGTCGACAGCGGCCGACTTGGACGGCCTGCATGTTTTGCAGTCAATCTTGGGCCAAGTCACGTGACGTTGGTGAGCTTTTAAGCGCAGATCAGTCAGCCGAATCCTATTCCGAGCCGTATCTCGATGGCCGCAATCCGAAACCGCAATCCCGCTGTGGCTGTCCATCCCGCGCGTTCTCGCGTGCCGGCGAGGCCGTTTTTGGACCTGCAGTTCACAGGAAGCCGCGGCCTCGGTCTGAACGGAGCTGCAAGATACGCAAGCGGCCACATGCTGCCGCCCGTACCAGGCGAAGCTGCCTCGAAACCGTGGCGAAACCGTTTTGCCCAGCCTGCGAAGACCAGTTGCAACAGAACGGGTGCGTCCTAAGCCAGCCAACCAACGAGGGGCCTAGCCATGTCAAAGCTGCTGGACCTGCTTTATCACGAATATACCCGTTCTCGCGTGGCAGAAATGGAAGTCGCCAACGGCTTTGGTGAGGTCCGGAAAATGGCAAACTACCGCCGCAGTGAGGACATCGCCAAATCCATTGGCGAGGCGCTTCGATCCGAGGAACAGTCGCCGCGGCAGCGTTTAGCTGCAGGCCCTAGCCGAGCCTAAGGCCATGGCAGATGGCTTCCGCCATTGCCCGGAGCTGGGGACTTTATCTGTTCGTCCAATTGATAGCGCTATCCCGCTTGGTCCAGCGCCCTAGCACAACGGTGCTCGGGGTGGTGGCCTTATCGGATTAGTTCTTCCGCTCGGAAGACCAGGGAAAGTTCAGATACTGATCTCGAGTATCAAAGCAGATGTTCCCGTACATCTTGAGGTAGCTGTCCCGGCGCTTCGGGTCGTTGTAGACGGCGGCCGGGTCCGCGATGTCTGACTGGTACTGTGCGAGATTTTGCAAGGTCAGAGCCTTTGGCAAGATGTCCATGGCCTGTGGGATGCTCTTGCCATCGAGCCAATCGGCGGCGTGTTGCCCCATCGCGTAACCGAAGATGGGGCTGGCTAGGCTAACGCTGGCCTTGTAAGGACCACCGCGTTTGATTTCCGCAACCGCTGCAGGCTCGCCATCAATTCCTCCGAAGAATTGATCGTCCCGGACTCTACCTGCTTCCCGCATCGCAGCTAAAGCCCCCAAGACAACCGTATCTGCGCCAAGCACGACATCTACGTCGGAATTGGCGAGGAGAATCGTCCGCATCATGGAAGCGCCGCCCGCTTCATCGACGGTAAGCGGCGAAATGTCGGCAACGATGGTGACGCCCGGCAGTGAGCGCACCGTATCTCGCATCGCAGTGAATCGTGGAGCGAGGAACTGCAAGCTGTCGTGAGTGAGCAACACTACCTTGGCGCGGCCGTTCAGCCTGGCCTTAATATAGCTCGCGGCTTCGTCGGCCAGGACCTTTCCGGTCAGGTATTGCGGGGCGTTGAGGATCGTCGTCGCAGGTGGAGGCACGACCGTCCCGACATAAGCCCCGGTCCAGATCACCTGCTGGAGCGCGGGCGCGAGTGTGAGCGGGTTGACCGGCGATGCGACCAGCGCCCCGACCTTGGCCTCGCGCAATGCGGCAATCTGCTGATTCATCCGCCGGGCATCGTTGCCGGCCTGGGCCAGCTGATAATCCATCCCTCGATCCCTGGCGGCCTGTTCGAGGCCTTGCGCGACCCCTTGCATGAACTTCCGCTCGTTGTCCTGCGCAAACGCAAGCACCCGGGTGAGGTCTGCAGGCTTTGTGCAGCGCGGCGCATTCGGGTCGTAGGCCGGCAAGATGACGGGTTTGGTGATGCCGGGCGCGCCCTGCTGTGCCTGGACGGCATGAAGCACAGACAACATCGCGCCGAGCAACAGAATGAGGAGGCACCGCATCGTCAGCTTTCCGTCCCCGCGGCGAAGGCCAGCCGCGCCACAGTCCCTCTGCCGCTCGCGATGTATTCGACGTCAGCGCCAAGGGAGCGCGCCATCGCGTTGACGATCCGCGATCCGAGCCCGGTGCCTTTGGCCGGACCCTCGGCTCGCCCGACCCCGTCATCCTCTACCGACAATTCAGCCTTGCCGTCGGTCAGCTTGCGCAGGCGTACGCGCACCTCGCCCGGCTCTTCCGGATAAGCGTACTTGAACGCATTGGTCACCCATTCAGTGACAATGACGCCAACATTGATTGTCCAATCAGTTTTGAGCACAAGCGGCTCCAGATCATACTTCAAAGAGGCGACGTGGCCCTGGCCGCGCATGGACGTCTCGACATTTTCCAGGACACTCGACAAGTACTCCTGAAGGTCTACAAAACGCGCATCCGTGCCAGTGTAGAGCCGTCTGTGAACCGACGCCACGGCAAGGATCCGTGTCTCGGTCTCCTTCAGTGCCTCCTTCGAAGCGCGATCCGTAATCAGGTTGGATTGCAGGCGAACAAGGGAGGCGACCAAGGAAAGGCTGTTGGAGACCCGATGGTTTACCTCTGCCACCAACAGCTCAGCGCGGTCGCGGGCCTCCGCAAGTTGCGCAGTTCGCTGCGTCACACGATCCTCAAGGTTCAGGTTAAGAGCGTTCAACTCGTTCCTTGCTCTCGACACCTCCCAGGCATAACGAAAAACCATGGTCGTGGTCGCCCCAACGACCAGAATGATGATTAGTCCGCCGATCGTCGTTACAAGACGGAGCATTAGGGCATTCCGTCGCTGCTCCAGCTGTAGCGCTTCCTGGGTATCATCGGATTGGCGAATAATACTCGAGAGGAATAGGTTTGCTTCATCCATCAATGCCTTGCCGCGATTGCTGCGGAAGCCTTCCTTGGCCTGTTCGTCGTCCAGTACTGCCTTTTGTGCGACACTCTTGTCCATTTCGGCAAGCTTCTCCGAAATGACTCGGGACAGGCGATCGAGCATCGCAGTGTTCTGCTGGGAGCGAGGCAGTGACTCCTTTAGGACTTCGAAGTGTGCCAAGGCTTGCGCTTTGGCTGCGTCGAAGGGCGCCAAGTATATTTCGTTGCCGTCCACCAGATAGCCGCGTTGACTTGACTCCGCGATCTGCAATGCATTTCGCACCTCCACTGCGGAAACTCGCAGGGCCCGCGAGCGACTGCTATGCTCGAAAAAGGTGTTGGCCTTTTCGCCTAGCCAGACGGTTGAACCGATAATCCCCAGAAGAGTCAGGAATCCGATCGCAAGCAGGACAATGCTTGAATTGATCACAAATCGGCTAGAGATCGGCATAGGGCTCGGAGTTCGGAGGAAAGCTTGACTCTACACGAGTTTTTCGTTCTGACCTGTGTTATTCAGCACTCACAGATCATCAGACTTCGATAATTAAATACCTATTTGCCATCAGGGGCTTAGTCGGCAGGATGTCGCGGCCGCGCTTGGCAAGCTCTGCGATTACGTTCATTTCGAATGAGAGGGTCGTCTTCGACGATCAGCAGCGATCGACAAGCCCTAAATCCACTAGCGCCTCGGTGGACCACTCGGCTCATGCGTGTATGCGACGAGCGTCCAGCATCGATCTCAGTCGCGACGACAGCTCTGGCGGCGAGATAGGCTTTTGAATTAGAACGACTCCCGGTTCGAGGCGGCCTTGATGGACAATGGCGTCTCTCGCGTATCCTGTCATGAACAGGACCCGCAGCGCAGGTCGATCGGCAAGTGCGCGTTCAGCCAACTGCCGACCGTTCATGCCTGGCATCACAACGTCCGTCAGAAGCAGATCTATTTTTTGAGCGCGGTCGCCGATGAACTCCAGAGCCTTTTCAGCATGCTCCGCCACCAGGACCGAGTAGCCCATGTCTCCAAGCAGCTCGGAAAGATGGTCGCGGACACCGCGATCATCTTCGGCGATAAGGATCGTCTCGCCGCGGCCCCTCAGAACTTCGCGGCCAGGATCCTCCAACAGAACTGGTTTTGTGGCTTTGGAGCGCGGCAGATACAGCTGGACCGTCGTACCCTTTCCGACCGTGCTGTCGATGACGACGTGCCCCGCAGACTGCCTGATGAACCCGTAAACTTGGCTGAGACCGAGACCGCTCCCTGCTCCGGGAGCCTTTGTTGTGAAGAACGGTTCGAAGACGCGGTCGAGCACCTCGGGCTTCATACCCATTCCTTCATCGCCAACCGAGATGACGACGTACTCGCCGGGAGCGAGGTTTTCCACGTTAGCACAGAAGTCAGAGTCGAGAGTAGCGTTGTTTGCCTCGATGGTGAGCCGACCTCCCTTCGGCATCGCATCGCGAGCGTTAATGGCAAGATTGATGATCGCAGCCTCCAACTCAACCGGATCGATGTCTGTTATCCAGAGATCGGGAGCCCGAAACGTGTCAATCTGGATTTTCTCGCCCAAGGATCTGATTAACAGACTGGCGACCTGAGTTATGACCTGGCTTACGTCAATGGGCTTCGGGTCGAGCGGCTGTCGTCGCGAGAAGGCGAGGAGACGGCGAACGAGCTGCGCGGCCCTTTCGGCGCCGGTGAGCGCGTTGCGCACCTGTTGTTGCGTTTTTTCGTCGTGTGGCGTGCGGCGGAGGACCGCTTCAAGGTTGCCCATGACGATCGAGAGTAGATTGTTGAAGTCATGTGCGATTCCCCCCGTGAGGTGACCGATCGCCTCCAGCTTTTGCGATTGGCGAACGACGGCCTCCGCGCTTTCGCGCCTGCGAACCTCCGCATAGAACTGTTTGGTCCGCTGTAACGCGAGGTATTCAAGCCACAGGATCAGGCCGAGCGTTGGCGCGCCGAAGGCAAGTTGAAGAAGAAGCCACTGGCTCCATTCGCGCCAGATCGACATCTCTTCCAGGCTGGAGGTGACGTATATCGGCAGATGCGCAAGGTGCCGCACCTCAAAGCGCCTCTTCAGTCCGTCCACGGCCGAAAGGGTGGTGTACTTCGCTGTCCGTCCTTGCGCTGCCGTGGCCCGGCGGAAACCCGTGTTCTCCGACAAGACGATCCCGGGAGCGGTCGGCACTGGATAACGCGCGAGAACAACTCCGTCCTCCCGAATGATGGCATGGCTGGCGGGCGCGTCGCCGCTAAGAGCAGCGAAAAACTTCTCGAAAGCGGTTGGCGGTACGACGACTGCGCTGACGCCGGCGACGGTTCCCGTCTCGTCATGCCATTTCTTGCTGACCGAGAAGAACGACGGTCCGCCGATCTTTGGAATCAGAATCTTGCCGATGAACGTTCCGGTCTTGGGATCCTGTTGCGCTACGAAGTAGTCGCGGTCAGAGTTGTTTAAATCGGGTGCCGGAAACACCGACGATGTGACCAATGGTCTACCAGACCGGTCAAACAGCCAGATAGCCCGCAGATCCGGCGCCTTACCGATCATTTCCTCCAGCCGTTCATGCAGGGGCCGCTGATCGGCCTTTAGGCTTTCGCTACTCTGTCGACGGGTGATTCCTTCGACGCTCGCGAAAAGAATTTCGATCTCTTCAAAGACCTTGTTCGTGTGCTCTACAGCAATATCAAGCGAGCGACTGATCCGCTCGTTGGCGGAAGTCGACACAAACCTATAATGCTCCAGGCTCGCGACGCTAAGGACGAAGAGCGCGCCCAAAATGGTAGCTGCCATAACCATAGTGAAGGTCGCTGCAGCCGACCTAGGAGCCTCGGTTTCTTGTTTGGCACTCACCGGGCGCAACAAGCCAGGGGCGAGCGGAAATTTCCCGCTTTCCGGATCGTTGAAAATTGAGCGCCCATAGGTCTTCCCCGGTAGCGAAACTTAATTCTCGGGAACTCTGTTGGTTCCATTGTTGCGGACTGAACCCCCTTACGAGCAGCGACTAGAGGGCCTCAACTCCAGCGAGCACAAAGATACTTGCGAGAGCGAGGGAGGCACCGCTCTTGCATTCTTGATCGGCTTCCCCGCCGCGGCGCCTGACAACGCGTTCGGCCCGTCCACGGTTAGAGACTTGGCCCGCACGATTGCGAGCAAGCCGTTCGAGCCGCCGGACGAGAAACTGCCGGGCGGGCTGAAGCACCTGGACTACGATCAGTACCGTTCGATCCGATTCTTGCCTGAGCGTGCGCTCTGGCGCGGCAAGAATCTTCCGTTCGAGGCGCAGTTCTTCCATCGCGGCTTCTTCTACAAGAACAGAGTGTCCATTTTCGAGGTCGCGGACGGAAAGGCCTCCGAGCTCCGGCGGAATGCACGATCGGCAGTCCTACCTTGGCAGACGCTCAGAGCGACTTCTTCAACTTCTTCGTCCATGCGACGCCGAATGCTCTCGATCAATCGTGCACGATGTTCGGCATCGTCGGACAGAATGAGCATCGTATGCTCCGACTACTGGGTTGCTCGAATCAGAGTTCCAATCCTCAGGCTTGGCAGCGCGGGACGCCGCGTAAGTCCCTTCACGATGCAGCATTTTCTTCCAACGAAGTACACTTGAAACAGAGAAATGCTTTGTTAGGCGGCCCCGGGCTGGTTCATAATCCACGTAGATTTTTTTCACCGGGACCATTTTGAAAATCCGAGGCCGTGGCAACCTCTGCCGCGGCCTCATTCCTTCATCGGTCTGAAAGAAATCCCGTCAACCTGGGAGTGGCGGGAGCCGGGTGGCATTGTAAACCGCTGGCAACTGGGTATAGCAAAGCTTAGCTTCATTGTTGGATTCGCCAAGCCAGAACATTTTTGCAGGACGGCGCCGCAGGATAGCGAAGCCAGAGACGTGGTCTGCTGACACCACGCTTTCCGCCAGCGGAGACTAACCAGAGAGAGGGGAAGCGATCCCGAAGAGCCACCAGTGAGCGTTGTTCTCGTCGAGGACGATCCTCTGATACAGGAATTCGTCGCAGATGCCCTGCGCGAGGCCGGCTATCATGTGATCCATGCGACCACGGGAGAGGAAGCGCTCGCCTGGTAAGAATGCCGCGTCGCGGATGTGCTGATCCCCGACGTGAGGCTACCCGGACAGATCGATGGATGGCAGATCGCGGAACGCTATCGGGAGCAGTGTCCAATTTGCCGGTCATCTACGCGACTGGCTTCTCACCCGTCCCGCCACGTCCCGTCTCCGGCAGCCGCATTGTTCAGAAAACCTTTTGTCCGGAAGAGATCGTTCGATTAGTGGAGGAGCTCGGTCAGGCCAAGGCGACGTCCTCGGCTTAGCCGTGCATGTCGCTTTCACCGTTTCTTGCAGGCGATGCGCGCAGATCAAATTTCCCTGCGCAGGAACGAAGGCGTAAGTGCCAAGTTTTCTCGATGCCCCTACCCCAGGGGCGAACCCCGTACTGGCCCCAGCTCACGCCCCCCTAGCCCCCAGAGCTGGGGCCTTTATCTCTGGATCTGGGAGCACTGAGGAAAATCGCTCGCGGAGCGCTACTCGACGGCCGCGGCAGCAGGGGAGTCCTGGCTGCCCAGCAACTTCAGCGCCGTCTCGATCTTGGCCAGCAACGCCTGGATTTCGGCGCGCTCGTTCGGGCCCGGATCGTCGTCGAGACGCGCGAGCAGCTGCTCCTTCTGATTCAGGAGCTTCGCAACAGCAGACAATCTCTCTTCTCCGCGAAAGCGATCGTGACGTCGAAGGGGCCGCCCGGAGAGCGGCCCTTCCGGGAGTTACCAGCTTCGGGTGCCGAAACTGAAACCGATGCTCGGCCCGCCGCCGTAGTAGCCGTAGCCGCGGTCGTAGTAGCCGGGTCCGCCGTAGTAGCCGTAGCTTCGGTGGACGACGTAGCCGTCGTCGCCGTCGTAGTAGCGCTGGACGTAGCGCGGGCCACGGGTCCGGTAGCAGCGGCCGTACTCGTCACAGACGAGGCGGACCTGCTCGAAACCGCCAAGCTCCGCCGATGCGATGGCCGCAGGCGCGAGCGGTGCGGCATTCGCGGACGCCGCCATCAGGGTCGCCGTAAGCGCTCCTAGCACGATGGTCTTCATGGTTCTTCTCCTTCAGCTGCTAGATCAATCGATCTCCTCGATGACGCGACGTTCACGAGGTTCGACGATGTAGGTGCGGCTGTCGCGGTTAATGTACCGGTACTCGCGAAGCGTCGGAGCATCCCGATAGACCTCCTCCGGGAAGGCCTCGATCTCCAAGCCCTCCGGCACGCGCTCCCCGGTTCGGATCTCGGTCCGGACGCTGCTGCCGGTTGTCACCTGCTTCTCGCGTTCGACCGGGCGCGCCTTGGCGTGCTTGCGGATCACCTCACGGTCGCGATCGCTGAAGCTGACCTTGCGCTGCTCCGTGCGCGCCGGGGCCGAGGCCGTTGAGCGACCGGAGTACGGCAGGACGGTCACGATCTTGTAGGTCGAGGGCTCGACGATCACGATTTCGTCCTTCACCAGGACGAAGTCGTAGCCGCGGTATTGCGGCACGATCTCGACGACCTCGGCCGGCAGCGGCTGCAGGCGGACGTCCCGCGGGACGACGGTGCCCACAGATAGCGAGAAGTTCACGTTGGTCAACGGCTGCACGTTGAGGTGCGAGACCGATGCGCTGATACGGGTCCGCTGCTGATCGTTGATGTTCACGGACGCGTTCACGTTGGTGTTCGACGAACGATCGGCCGTGTTCTGTTGGTTGGTCGGCTGCTGGGCCGTATTGGTCGAACCGCTACCCGTCGGCGACTGCGCCTGGTTAGTTCCTGAGGCGGGCGGGTTGGAGCTCTGCGTCTGGCTGTTGGTGCTCGACGGCGAATTGGTCTGAGCCTGGTTGGACGGCGTCGTGGACTGGTTCGACGGCTGATTGGACTGGGCCTGGTTGGTCGAATTGCTGGAGGCGGGTGCCTGCGTGGTGTTGGTGCCGGTCCCGGAATTGGAAGGCTGGCTACCGGCGGTCTGGCCCGTCGACGATGGAGACTGCGTCTGAGCCGAGTTGGCCGAGGGATTGGTCTGAGCCGAGCCCGACGAAGTCGAGGGTGTCGAAGTCGAAGAGGACGGCGTCGACGTGGAGTCCTTCTGTTGCTGCGTCGCGGACGGAGTGGAGCTCGACGTGCTCGGAGAAGACTGCGCGAACGCCGACGTGGCGATGGCGATCGCAGCGGTCGTAGCCAAGAATAAACGCTTGTTCATCTGAAACCTCCCAAATGTGGACGCCGATCAACCCTCGTGGATGCCTTCGGTTCCGAATCGGGAAAACCCGGCAATTCGGAACGATCGCGGCTTGCGATTTCCCTGAGGACCGGACATGCTGCTTCGCGGCACCGCACGCGTTAATCAAGATGGCGTCGCCGGCGATACGCGCCCGATCGTGATCGAAAGCGGCGGCTCCTACACGATTCCCCTGACATCGTGGTCCGTGTATCTACTTTCGCGTCATGTTCGAACTGCTACGACTCACCAACACAAAGCGCTGGGGCGGCCGATGAAACGACTAAAGAACTCCCTGGCGGAGGCCGGCAATCCGACCTGTCCGAATTGCCGTGTAGACATGAGATGGTTTCGGCCCGAACTCGTTCGGGACACTCCCTCGACGATGATCGCGCACCTCTTCGTCTGTCCCAATTGCAAGCGCGCCCAACGACAGGACACGGAGTTCGCGCCGGTGGTGGTGCCGCCAGACAAGCTGGCCAGTTCGCGATTTCAGGTAGTCGTTAGGGGTAAGCAGGCTATCTAAACGCCCCCGTTCGGAAGCGCGCTGCGTTCGGGAATAAGTGGAACTTCGGTCGAACCCCCTTGTTAGCAGTGACTTGCAAACTGCTTGAGGAGGACATCATGAAGAAACTGATCGTGTGCGGCGCTCTCGCCGCTTTCGCCCTTGGCACCCAGGCCGCGAGCGCCGCGGAGTTCTACATCGTGCGCGACGCGACCACGAAGAAGTGCACGGTCGTCGACAGCAAGCCGACCACGACCACCACCACGATCGTGGGCGACGGCGTGTACAAAACCAAGGTCGAGGCGGAATCCGCCGTGAAGACCACGAAGGTCTGCACCGAGCAGTAACCGAGGGGCCGCGAGGTCCTTCCGATAGAAATCGAGGAATGGAGTAGAACGTCATGCCCGTCATCTTGTTGTGGGCCGTGCCCGCAGTCATCTTCGTCGGCGGCGCCGGATACTTTCTGGTTCACATGCACTGAACCGATTGACGTACGGAGCGGCCCGTCCCGGAAAACCCCGGCGGGCCGTTTTCTTTGGGTGGACGCGTCTACCTTTTTAGCCCTCGACCACGAAGCGCAGCGCCATGACGATGGCGGCGGAAGCGAGACAGGAGATCGCGAGCAAAGTCCAGTAGGGCCTGGTGCTTCCGCGAGCTACCCGAACAACGAACGTCTTGAGCCGCGTCAGCATCCCTCTCTAGGAAGCCGGTCGAGATACGCTATTCCGAAGCTCGCGAGTTCTTCGGTATCGCTTCGTCGCTCTTCCCATCTCCTCCGCAGATGACGCTGCAGCAGGCAACGCCGGTCATCTCGCGCATCGATGTCGGGGTGACGCGACCGGTACACCGTCCATGCGGTCTCTGCGGCCGTCTTCAAAATTCCGTCGTCGAACATCTTCGCGCTCCGGCCGCAGGCATTTCCATCCGACGCAAACTCGACGCACACGCGAAAGTTTCCAGTTTTTCCCGATCGGTCCGCGGGGAGTGTCAAGCCTTCGTCCTTGCTCTCGCACGTGCCGCCCGTCGCCGCTGCAGGCGCCTGTTTCGGGCGACCCTCGTCCAGGCTAGAAGCCTTGGAGTGACCTTCCTCGGATGCGGGGATTGCGGCGGAAGCGCCTAGCTGCGGTTGGGCCTCGACAGGCCTTGCTTCCATGAAGTCGAGCACGGCGCGTCCCTTGTCGGTGATCCGCCATCCGCCGTTCAAACGCTCGACGAGTCCCTGCGAGAAAAGGTCGAGATCGGGGACGCGCACGGCAAGGCGCTTGGTCCTGTCCGCCCACTCGCGGCCGCTGGTGGCCAGGATGGCCATGTCCCGCTTGAGATCCGCCATGACGGCGAACCCGTCGGGATAGCTGACGAGGATCTTGAGCACCGTGACCTGGAAGTTCACACCCGGTGTCCTGCCTTGTCGAATGCCGCAGCCACAGCAACTATTGCCTAGTTTTCCCGTTAGCGGACGGGGCGTGCAATGAGAAAGGAATTCCGATGAAGAAGATTGCAATGTCCGCGCTCATGGTCGGCGCCCTTGGTCTGGCTTCGGTGGCCACGACGTCTCCCGCCGAAGCTCGCTGGCGGGGCGGGGGCTCATAGGCGTTAAGGTAGCGCAAGCATGGATTGATACTGACGTTTTCGGGGAGGCTCGCGCAGGTGCCGGCCAAGCGCTCGTTTACTGCGGCGCAAACGGCGGATGGTTGGTTGTGGAATGATTGCTTGCAGCAAGGATGCAACGAGTTGTTGCAAGATGCGCCAACCGCCAGGTGTCGTCAGGCGGCCTGCGTCCAGTCGGGAGAGTCCTCGAAGTCGCGGACAAGCGGCTCGAGCAGCAGGATAATCAAGAGGTGAGCCAGCAGGTAGGGCTTGGCCGAACGCTGATCAGTTCCAGGCGGTGTCTTGAGACCAATCAGGCTTTTCAGGCGCTTGAAGCCAAGTTCGATCCGCCATCGCAATCGATAGAGTGCAAGCACATCCTTGGCGGAGAACTCGTCCCGTGCGAGCGACGTGACCAGAATGACCCAATCCGCGGCTTCCAGAGTTCCTTTGGAGATGATGCGGTTTTCGTCTTGTGCGTCTCGCCGGGCTTTCCGACGCGAAGCCGCGGCCGCACCGGTGGGCTTCTTGACCGCAACCAGACGCATAGCCAGAGGCGCACCGTCCTTGCGTTTGATCCAAATCCTCCGATCGATCAGTCCACGCGCCTTTGCCGCACGCAATTGAGCCATCAGATCGAACGGAAGGCCTTGGGCATCAAGCCAGCGCGCGTTCCTCCAGCCTGCTCGGATCAGAACGTCTGCACCGGCCGCGCGGACAGCCGCGATGCGGTCAGGTTGCAGATAAGCGCGGTCAGCAATGCGGATCTCGTTCTTGACTACCGGTATCCGGTCAAACGTTTCGCCCTCTTGCTGATCCGTTAGCTCGAAGTGACCAAAGCGCTCACATGGCAGATCAAATGCACTATGAAGCCGCCAAAGCTCACTGCCCCTGCGGGCAGTCGGCCCGGCCTGAGGTACTGTCGTCGCATCGACGATCCGGATCAGGCGGCCTCGGCTCGCCTTCGGGGCTGCCGCAGCGAGCAAGCTCTCCACCAGCACTGCAAACCAATCGCCACATTGACGCAGGCGATAGAACAACGCCACACTGCTGAGGTCCGCAAGGCCAACAGAAGCCGCCCACGCGGCTGTCGATCTCAATCCTCTTTCCCCTAGACAATAGGCCAGCATCAGCCGAAGCAACGCCACCGCGTCTGGAATTTGGCGCCGCCGCACGAAAGCCTTCCTCTGGCGCGCACTCATCTCAAGCTGCTCAGCCCCACCCAGCTGCGCAACCACTCTCGTCCAGTCCTCGTTCAGAAGCGATTCGTCTGCCATGCCCCTTGGAATCACGTGTGATTCCAACACTCAAGAATAAACTTAACGCCTATGGGGCGGGGGCTGGGGCCCGGGCATCGCCGGCGGCCTGGTCGCAGGTGCCGTCATTGGCGGGCTTGCGTCTTCGGCGTACGGCTGGGGCCCAGGCTACGGATATTACGGCGGTCCCGGCTACTACGGTGCCGGCTATTACGGCGCCCCGTACGCCTTCGACTACGGGTACGACGAACCTTATCGCTGGGGCGGCGGCTACGCGAGCACCTACTACAGCGCTCCTGTCTCCTACGGCTACCGCTATCGGCGCGTCGTGCGACCCGCCTACGCCTATTATGGTGGATCCTATCCGGTGGTTCGGCATCGCTGGCATCGTCACCACTGGTAGATCTGTCGGTCCGACGCGTAAGAGGCCGCGCTCCGGAAGGCGCGGCCTTATTGTTTTTACTCACCACCACTCGGCCGGCGATGGGCCGTGCCGCTCGAAAGCAAGCTGCCGCTCGGGTACTCTTTGCGACAGTTTAGCCGCGCGCTTGGGGTGCGGACGGCGCGCTGCGGAGACGCGGGTCGGCTGATCTATCTTCGACGCCGGAAGAGGCGCTGCGGGCACGGCGGCCATGGCTTCTCGCACATCCTGCTGCGACCGTTCAGCCGCCGGATCGGCCTGCGCGACGGCTGGAAGGTCGGACCGCGGCTGCGTATCGAAGACGATCTTGTCGGGAAGTCTTCTCGCCGAGGCGATCCGGATGATGGTTCTGTCCGGGTCGTTCGCCGCCGCGCGTTCGACGGGAGCCGGCAGGTATCTGTCGGCGGCGAAGAGCAACGCCAGCAGCAGCGCGCCGACGAAGACGAAGTATCGGATGATGGGCATAGACGGCCGCTCGCGGGGAAGGAATCAACACTCGGCGGGCGCCGGATTGACGTCGGGGCGGGCCGCCGTTCGGCGACTCGCCCCGAAAGAACTCAGTCGATTTCCTGAACGACCGTGCGGGTCGACGGGTCGACCAGCATCACACGTTCGCCCGAGTAGACGTAGCGATACCGGGTGAGCGAGGGACCCCAATCGGCGGGCACGGCCTCGAGCTCCACCTCGCGCGGCACTGGCTGGCCGACGACGATCCTCTCGCGGGTCTCCACCGGGCGGATCTTGTGTTCGGTCACGTAGGTGCGGATCTTCGTGCGGTATTCGGGCTCGATCTGGACCGTGGCGGTGTGACCCGTGCCGGTCGTGGTGACGACCGTAGACTGTGCCATCGCGCCCGTCGAGATCAGCGCGGCAACCGCGCACGTCAGCATCAGCTTCTTCATGAATGCCTCCCTCTCCGCAACATGCGGCATGCGAAAACACGCGGATGGTGGCAAGGTTCCGCCTTTATGACATGTC
Source organism: Bradyrhizobium genomosp. I (2014) (assembly GCF_000261685.1). Lineage (GTDB taxonomy): Bacteria > Pseudomonadota > Alphaproteobacteria > Rhizobiales > Xanthobacteraceae > Bradyrhizobium. The sequence goes on from NZ_AJQE01000044.1 coordinate 37,022, forward strand.
CATTGCCTATTTTTCCCGGCGTATGCATTTGCCCGCAGCGTCGGCATATGCGGCAGCGGTGGGAAGAAGGAGCCATCCGGATGTTTCAGCAAGTTGCGCTCTTCGAGCGCTTCGCTCGTTTTCCGTTGGGGCGATACCGAACCAATGGCGCGTGCCCGGCGTTCCTGTCGCGTGAATCGAGGATCGTCGGTGCGGGATAAAACAAAATCGGTGGTGCGGGTGCTGGTCGTCGACGACCATCCTGTCGTCGTGACGGGATGCCGTGCACTGTTCGCATCGGACCGTTCCGTCGAAATCGAGGAGGCCTTCGACGCGAAGACGGGTCATCAGGCGTACCTGCAGCAGCATCCGGACGTGACCGTCGTAGACCTCAGGCTTCCGGACTTGACGGGCTTCGAACTGACGCGCCGGATCCGCAAGGACGATCCCGCCGCGCGGATCGTTCTGCTCAGCGTGAGCGACGACCCGGCCTTCGTGGCGCGCGCCGTCGAGATGGGCATCCAAGGATACGTGTCGAAGAGCGACGATCCCAAGCTCCTGGCCGAGGCGATACGGAAGGTTGCAGCGGGCGGGCGCTTCGTCTCGCCTCGCCTGGCCGAAGCGACGACCTTCGCCGGCGCCGAGATCAAAGCCAGCCCGTTGACACGGATGAGCGCACGCGAGCTCGAGATACTCAGGCTGCTGGGAAGGGGTGACCGGATAGCGGAAGTGGCGTCCGAACTCGGAATCTCCTACAAGACCGTCGCGAACGTGACTTCCGCGCTCAAGGCCAAGCTGGGCGCCAAAAGCCACTCGGACCTTGTCAGAGTGGCGGTCGAGATCGACCTGCACTGACCGCGCAATAAACAGCGGTCCCTTCGCGCAACCTCCACGCCTTGCTGCACGGCGCTCAGCGCGTTCCAACATCGGAACATTTGCCTTTTATCCCGTTGGATGGATCCGATATGAAACGAGGAGTTCGGACATGAAGAAGAATCTTGCAATCGGATGTCTGCTGGCCGCGGCGACGGCGACCGGGGCCTTCGCCGCCACCACCGTGCTGACCGCGGCGCCGACGGAAAGCTGGACTGTGACGAACTACTACAAGCAGGCCGTGTACGATCCGAAGGAGAGCAAGATCGGCGACATCGACGATGTCCTCGTCGACAAAACGGGCAAGATCACCGGGCTCGTCGTCGGGGTCGGCGGATTCCTGGGCGCGGGTGAGAAGGACGTTATCGTGCCGTTCACCGCGGTCAAGACCGCCAAGAAGAACGACAAGTGGTGGCTGACGCTTGACGAAACCAAGGACGCCCTGAAGAGCGCCCCGGGCTTCAAGTACGATCGGGCCAGCACCACCTGGGTGCCGGAAAAGAAGTAACTGAACCATTACGGAGGGCGAACGCGGGCGAGGCGTTCGCTCTCCGATCCAGGCGCGAAATTTCGGTCCGTGCCTCGCCCGGTCGCCGATTCAATCCCTGAGAGGCAGCATCTGGATATGACCGAGGCAATCAGGGAAGCTCGGCAGGAAAATAAAAGCGGCGCGTGAACCGATCCCAGCGCCACTCGTTTGGTGGCGGAGGTTCTGCCGATGACCCCGTCTGACCCCGCCCAGATCGCGCACAACGGACGTCAACGAAGGCTGCTGGTGGTGCTGGCGCTGGGATTCATCGTCTTCGCTGCTGCCGCCGCCGCTCTCTACTATATCTTGCAGCCCGAGACCCTTCGGATCGCGGTCGGCCCCGCGGGGAGTGACGACCAACAGGTGGTGGAGGCGATGGCCGAGGCCTTCGCCGATGAGAGCAGGTCGGTCAGGCTATCCCCCATCACGACCGAAGGCGCGGCCGAGTCGCTCGCTCTGCTGGGCGCCGGCAAGGCCGAACTCGCGGTCGGTCGCGGCGACCTGAGCATGCCGTCAGACGCGCAGATGTTGGCCGTGCTGCGGAAGAACTACGTCGTCCTGTGGACGCCATCCGGACGGCCGGGCAAGGAATCCCGGAAGAAGCCGAAGGGGACGATCGGAGAGATCGCCGATCTCGCTGGCCACAAGGTCGGCATCATCGGAAGGACCGGCGCCAATCTGGCGCTCCTGCGCACCGTTCTGGTCGGCTCGGGCGTGGATCCGGACAAGGTGACGACGGTCCAATTCGGGACCGACCAGATCGAGAAGCTCGCGCAGGATACCACGCTCGACGCCTATCTCGCGGTCGGTCTGCTCGACAGCAGGATCACTGCCGACGCAATCGCCGCGACCTCGCGATCGCGCGGAGCCCCGAAGTTTCTTCCGGTCGATGCATCCGAGGCCATCGCCCTGAGGCAACCGCGATACGAAGCCGAGGAATTCCTGGAAGCGTCTTCAACGCTAATCCGGCCTGGCCGGAGGACAAATTCGACACCATTAGCGTCAGCCATCTCATCGTCGCCAGGCGGGGGCTGTCGGAGGCCAAAGCCGCGGCCTTCTATCGCCAGCTGTTTGCGGTCCGCGACTCGATCACGCGACGCGTCGCCGGCGCCGCGCACATCACCAAGCCCGACACGGAAAAGGAAACGGGCCGTCGACAGTGACCGGCTTGCGATCCAGGGACCGCTGGTGGAGGTATTCGGGGTCCCTCAAGTGGATGCGCGAATCGATTGCGTGCAGGAATGACTTGAGCGGCAGGCCATTTTCCCCGACGATCACCGGCGCCATCCAGAGCAAAAGTGGCAACGAAACGGCATAGGCGCTCGCGGCCATCGCAACGCCGCACAAGGTCGGGACGCCGTACTTCTGATAGAGCTCGCGGCGCTCCACCGTGCCGTCGTCCCGCCTTTGCGTCTGCCAGCCAGCATCGCGCCCGGCCAGGATCTCGACGACCGCGATCGACTGAAAGATCATCATCACCGGCGCCATCAACGCCGACAGGACGATCTCTGCGAGCACGCCAGCCGAGGTTCGCAACGCTCCGCCGAATTGGCGTCGCTCCGAGCGCCGTATCCAGACAAGGAGCAGGCTGAGCAGCTTCGGCAACAGAAGCAGTCCCATCGTGGCGACGAACACCCAAGTGGCGAGCACCGGATCCTGAGCCGGCCAGGTCGGAAATAGCGAGAAACCCTTGGGAAAATACTCCGGGCGCACGAAGCGGGCCTGCAGCGAGATCAGCATCCCCAGCAGCAGGAACAGCAGCCACAGCGGTGCCGTCAGATAGGCCCCGATGCCTACCATGAAATGCAGGCGGGACAGCCAATGGAGACCGCGTGCAGGCACCACAGCGAGATGCTGAAGATTGCCCTGGCACCAGCGCCGGTCGCGCGCGGCGAAATCAAGCAGCGAAGGCGGCACCTCTTCGTAGCTTCCGCCGAGCATTGGCAGCATGTAGATGCCCCACCCGGCGCGCCGCATCAGCGCGGCCTCGACGAAATCGTGGCTGAGGATGTGCCCGCCGAACGGCTTGGGCCCCTGCAGCTGCGGCAGCGCCGCCGCTTCGGCGAACGCCTTCACCCGGATGATCGCGTTGTGGCCCCAGTAATTGCCCTCGGAGCCGTGCCACCAGGCGACGCCGGCGGCGATCATCGGTCCGTATAACCGTCCCGCGAATTGCTGAACGCGGCTGAACAGACTTCGCGCATTGACGATCAGGGGAAGCGACTGGACGAGCCCGGCCGTGGGGTTGGTCTCGATCGCATGGACCAATCGGACGATTGTCTGCCCGCTCATGAGACTGTCTGCGTCGAGCACGATCATGAAGTCGTAGACGGCGCCGAACCGCGTGATCCACTCCGAGATGTTGCCGGCTTTGCGCGCCGTGTTGTCGGCGCGGTGACGATAGTACAGCCCCGATATGCCGACGGCCTGTCGCAATGCCAGCAGCGCCTTTTCTTCTGCGACCCAGATGTCCGGATCGGTGCTGTCGCTCAGAACGTACCAGTCGAACAGCCCTCCATGGGCCGTCGCTTCCAACGACTCGATGATCGCGCGCAGCCGGGCCGTCAATCGGTGGGGGTCTTCGTTGTAGGTGGGCAGCAGCATGGCGGTACGGCTTGCGATCGCAGGCAGCTCCGCGTCCGGCGCGAAGGCGCCCGAACGATGAGCCAGCAGCACGAAGAAGCCGGCCAGCGCGGATGCGAACGAAAAGGCGACCCAAGCCAGCAGGACCAGGAAGAGCGCCAGCACCATGGCTTCGAGGACGGTGACGCCCCCGACCTCCAGCACGCGATACATCTCATAGCCGCCGGCACCCGTGAGCGCCGCCGTCGCGAGCAGGATGAGGCCGCGTCGCCAGGCCATCGCGGGTGCAGCCGGCGCGGGAACGCGATCGGGTACCCCTTTCTTTCCTAGGTCGCCGGGAGCCATCGGGAGGGGCGACTCGCGCGGCAGCAAGCGCTGCGTCGCGAGATCGCCGGCAACCGGGCGGGGCGCCGCTTTCAGGGTGCCCATCGGTAGACCCAGACTTCCGACAACGGCTTGTCGCCTTCGGTCAGAAACGCCCGCAGCTCGATCGGCTCTCCCTTCACCTGGCACTGGAAGTTCAACCGCCAACCGCCGGTGTAGGGATTGGGCTGCGTGACGATGTTCTTCACCTCGGACTTCTCTGCCGTCACGACGCCTTTGACGCCTACCGGATCGATGCCCTTCAGGTTGTCGCCGACCAGATCGAGGACGAAGAGGCGGGCGTCCTCACCCCTCGCGCCGATACCGCTTCGCGTGAAACGGGCCAGCGAATGCGGCTTCGGGCTATCCGGCCCCCAATGCAGCCGATAAGTGTAGATGTGTTCACCTTTGGCCTGCAGCGGATTCTTCGGCCGCCAAAATGCAGCGATGTTGTCGTGAACCTCCTCCTTCGTCGGGATCTCGAAGAGCGTGACACCGCCTTCGCCCCAATCACCGATCGGCTCCATCCAGAGACTGGGACGTTTCTCGAAGCTGGACTCGATGTCCTGGTAGGCGAAGAAGTTTCTCTCCCGCTGCATCAAGCCGAAGCCCCGCGGATTGAGATCCTGGAACGTGCTGATCTGGAGGTCTCGCGGATTGCTCAGCGGCCGCCAGAGGCTTTCGCCCTTCCCGTTGAAGATCGCAAGGCCGTCGGAATCGTGGACTGAGGGGCGGAAATCGTCGATGTCGTTGCGGTCGTTCGGACCGAAGAAGAACATGCTGGTCATGGGCGCTAGCCCGGCCCGCGGCATCTCGACGCGCGGGTAGACCGACATTTCGACGTCGAAGACCGTCGTTTCCCCGGGCCGCGCCGTGAACCGGTAGCTCGCCGCGCAGCTCTTGCTGTCGAGCAGGGCATGGATCACCAGCGATGTCGCACCGGGCGCCGGCCGCTCGAGCCAGAACGCCTTGAACAGAGGAAATTCCTCCCCCTTGGCTTCGCCGGTATCGATCGAGAGTCCTCGGGCGGAAAGCCCATATGTCTGTCCCTTGGCCACCGCGCGGAAATAGCTCGCGCCGAGGAAGACGCAGACCTCGTCGTAATAGTCGGGACGGTTCATGGGCGCGTGGATGCGAAAGCCGGCGAACCCGAGATCGACGTCATCAAACGCCGGGACCTTCTCGCCGAAGGAGAAGTCCGCCTTGCGGTACTTGAGCTCGGAGGCCTTTCCGTCCGCGACCTCGAAAATGGACACTCTGTTCTTGTAGAAGAAGCCGCGATGGAAGAACTGCGCCTCGAACGGAAGATTCTTGCCGCGCCAGAGCGCACGCTCGGGCAAAAATCGGATCGAACGGTACTGATCGTAGTCCAGGTCCTTCAACCCGCCGGGCAGTTTCTCGTCCGGCGCCTCGAACGGCCTGGTTGCCAGCGCGCGAGCCAGATCCCTGACAGTGGACGGGCCGAACGTGTCGTCCGACGCAGCGGCGAAGCCGTTGCGCGAGGCGAGCAGCAGCGCCGGCAGCATTGCCGACCCTCGAACAAGCTGGCGTCGGTTCACGTGCACTCCTCGCTACTGCTGCCGCGGGCCATGAAACGGCCACCGCGCCTGCGAGTTCCACGGCCTTAATATCGCTGGCAAAGGCGCCTGCCACGGCCACGATGAAGTTTTGCGTCTTGGAGGGGAGCCCCCGAGCCTGCAGGCCCGCAAACCTGAGAAAGAAAAAGCCGCTCTGCGGCGGCTAGTTGCAGGTCTTCCTTCTTGTATCTATTTTTTGAGGGCGTCAGCGGCGTCTCGTACGGCGTCCTTCACGTCTCCCGCAGCATTATGGGCGGCCCCTTTGGCTTTATCCATCTTGCCTTCAGCTTGCAGGTCCTTGTCTCCTGTGAGTTTGCCAGCCCCCTCCTTGATCGCGCCTTTGGCCTTGTCGGCGGCGCCTTTCACATGTTCGCGGTCCATGATCCTTCCCTTTCTTGTCCGGAAAACGAGCACAACCGAATCGACGCTTGGTAGTTCCTTCTAGGAGACGCTAGCCCGCTCTTTAGACGGCGGGTCCTGGATGGAAAAACAGCCTGTTAGCGGGCAACGTCGACCGCGCCTTCCCAGGAACGCTAGCTGGCGAACAGCCGCTTGAAGTCTTGTCCCGCCATGGCGCTGTGCTGGTCCGCGAAAAAAGACATCAGCGCGAGGTTGGTTGACGATGAACGCAGGCACCGACGAACCCGGGACACCGCTGTCGACCTCTTTGGGACGACAACCGGTGACGTGAACCTATTGTATAGAGAAGGTGCCGCTGGAGCCCGTTGCACTTAGAGCGCCCTTCAATTCGGCCCAGGTGTCTGCTGTCACGGCCGGACAGTGGCGGCGTCGAACTGGATGGAACCATCTTTCAGTCAGCGCGTTGAGGGCGGGTTCTTTTGCCTGATTTGGGGGTAGTATGAAGGTATCAGTAGTTTCAACCGATTTGCAGGATAGCGCGGCTGCGGGCGAGTACTTGGCGGCTGAAGTGCAAAAGGCATTAGAAAAGCCGCCGGGAGCTTTGGTTGTTTTTGCAGCCCCCCAGCATGATCATCAGGCCATGCTTTCGTCCATTAGGAGCAGGTTGCCGGACACGATCGTTGTGGGCGCTTCGTCTGCAGGTGAGTTTACCAATGTAACGAGCGGTCAAGGCTTAGCTTGCGCGATGGGTTTGGTTGGAGACGACGTCATCTTTTCAAGCAGTTTCGGCCGTAACCTCTCGCGGGACGCAGCTAAAGCTGCTCAAGAGATAGTTTCGGGCTTCATAGACACACCGCCCAGCCGCTTTCCGTTTCGATCAGCTCTGGTAATGGCTGACGCGTTAGCCGGACACGCCGATATCTTGGTGGATCAACTGACATTAGCTACGGCGGGACAATATCAGTTTTTTGGCGGCGGCGCCGGAGACAACGCGCAGTTCCAGAAGACCACCGTCTTTTGTGGTGAAGACGTTTTGTCGGACGCAGCCGTCGCCCTGGAAATTCTTTCTTCGAAGCCCGTGGGAGTTGGGGTTAGTCACGGTTGGACTGCTGCTTCAAAGGCGTATCGCGTAACGGCAAGTGAAGGAATGCGAGTGATCAGCCTGAATGGCTTTCCTGCCATTGAAGCGTTCGAAGATCACGCGGAACAACTCGGGCAAACCTTGGATCGCGAAAATCCTTTACCCTTCTTTCTGCATAATATCATTGGAATAGAAGCGGGGCCCGACCATAGGTTGCGGGTGCCTCTCGCCGTCGATGCAGACGGTGCAGTTGTATGCGCCGCTGAGGTTCCGAGGGGGTCCGTTCTAAGGATCATGAGGACTAGTACGGCATCTGCTGTCTCTGCTGCGAAAGATGCTGCAGATGCTGCCTTGGCTGCGCTAGGCGGCTCTCCCGCCGGTGCCCTTTTCTTTGATTGCGTTGCTACGAGGCTGCGAATGGGAGACGAGTTCGCCTCAGAGCTTTCCAGCCTGCAAGATAGATTTTCCGACGTTCCGCTTACGGGCTGCAACACTCACGGTCAGATCGCGCGAGCGGAAGGCCAGTTCAGTGGGTTTCACAACTGCACCGCGGTCGTCTGCGTATTTCCCGAGTAAATCAGTTGAACGATGGAGCCCAGCGGCTAAGCGAGTTTGCCAATCCTGAAGCTAGGCCGGAAGCCTCGGCTCGATTGGCTAGGGATATGGGAGGCGAAGCGTTTATCGTCTTCTTAAAAGATGAAGAAACGGGAAGTTTTACGCCCGCTCAAGGGTTCAATCAGCGTCTGCCTGGTGGGCCGTCTTGGCGAGCATTTCTGAAGCAGGCCTCGCGCAGCTCCGAGTTTGCCGGGGAGGTGGCGTTTCCTGATCCCGATACGCTCATTCCTGCCGTCTCGCATTCGGCCCATGGGGCTATCTTTGTCTTTGTGGGGCAACATTTGCGCGTCCGGTGGGGCGACCTCGAACCGGCATTGCCGTTGTTGATCGAACTACTGAAGAGCGAAGCAAGGGTTCAAATAGCGCTGGCCCGCGAACGCTCCGCCCAGGAGGTCGCGATTCACGCCACTAATCTCGCCAAAGCGCTGGATGGCGCGCGCAAAGATGTATCCGCCGCGTCTCTGAGACTGCAGCAGCTAAATGCCACCCTTGAGCAGCGTGTCGCGGAAGAAGTCGCGCGTCGGAATGAGGCGGAAGCTGCGCTACACCAGGCCCAGAAGCTCGAGGCTATCGGACAACTTACTGGCGGGGTTGCTCACGACTTCAATAACCTGCTCACGGTCATAATGGGAGGCCTCGAGACGATTGGACGGCAGATAGGAGGCATGTCCGATGTGGCACAGTTTGCCCGCGTCATGCGCGCCCAGGCAATGGCGCATCACGCAGCTCAGCGAGCGGCGACGCTTACCGCGAGATTGCTCGCATTTTCGCGCCGCCAACCGCTCGATCCGAAGTCGATCAATGTCGATCACTTGCTGGCCGGCATGAGGGAGCTACTTGATAGCACACTCGGAGAGCGGATCCGGGTGGAGGTTGTAGGTAACGCCGGATTGTGGAGCGCCTTCGCTGACGCTTCGGAACTGGAGCATGCGATTTTGAATCTCGCGGTCAATGCCAGAGATGCAATGCCAGAAGGAGGGCGGCTAACAATCGAAACTGGAAATACTTGGTTGGACGACGATTATGTTGCTGCGCTGCCAGAGCCTGTCCCTCCCGGCCAATACGTTTTGGTGGCGGTCACGGACACTGGAATCGGAATGGATAGGGCCACGGTTGACCGAGTATTCGAGCCATTTTTCACGACGAAGGAGGTCGGAAAAGGGACCGGACTAGGGTTGAGTCAAGTTTACGGCTTCGTTCGACAAACGGGAGGGCATATCAGGATTTACAGCGAACCGGGCCAGGGCACGGCAGTCAAAATCTACCTTCCTCGATCCCAGACAGACGCCGATCAGCAGGTAACCCGTCTCCCGCCGGCCGCAACGATGCTAGGTGGCAACGAGGCGATCCTAGTCGTCGAAGACCATGACGACTTGCGCGCCTATTCATGCGGAGTTCTCCGCGACCTCGGATACCAGGTGTTTGAAGCGGCCGATGCGAAATCGGCTATAGCTTTTCTCGAAACCTCTCGGCCGCTCGATCTTCTTTTTACCGATGTTGTACTGCCAGACAGGCTCCACGGGAAAAACGTCGCCGATCACGCCCGCAGGCTGCACCCTAAGATCAAGATCCTGTTCACGACAGGTTACACACGCAATGCGATAGTCCACGACGGGCGTCTCGACGCGGGCGTTAATTTGTTGAGCAAACCGTTTACATTTCGCGCATTGGCTGAGAAGGTCCGGAAGATCCTCGACGAGAGGTGACGAATTCCTAAGCACGAGTAAAACTAACACTGCGACGAGCCGCGGCATGGCTCTTTAGGTGAAGATGCACCGAAGCCGCCTCGATAAGGGGATGCGTCTTGTTCCGAAACCGTTTAGCTTCGCCGACTGAGGGCAACGGTTCGTGACCGATTGGACAATTAAGCACATTGGAGAAGGGCAGATGCACCCCACAGTCGAGGACCTCGAGCTCTTAAAGCGGATCTATGCCGGCGGCCAATCGGTGCATGCAGATAGCAACGTTGATCATCGCCCCTACGAAAGGCTTCAGGATCTTGGTTGGGTTGCAAGCACGACACTTTCGTTGCCGGACGTCGTTTACAAGTTGACGGGATCAGGTGTGAAACGAGCGCAGCAGGAGCTGCATTCCGAGCAGCTGCGCACTCGTGAGCAGCGCCAAGCATTCTGACTCGGAACGAACTCCGACTTCGCTTCGGAGCCGCCCGGACCTTCAGAGCGCGCCCGACCACTGTTTTCCCGGCGGCCTGCCGCATGGGCCTCAAGGGCCCTGCCGTCGCTACCCACACGCTGGCGGCAGCGCGAGCGTCAGCCTCAATGCCATCCTTCTGCCAGATCGTCGCCGAGGCGATCGATCTTCCCCTCAATGACGATCTCGAAATCTGTGGCGCCAACGATTTGAAGACCGCGGTAAGGGCGATCACGCGTGATACGGGCTCCGGCATCACGCCAGCCGAGATCGGTCAGATCCTTCAAGCCATTCTTCCGGGGGCCCGGTGAGGGCTTCGGCCTTGAGCCGGCAACGACGTTGTTGTTAGTCTGCTCCTTGCCCGATCCTTCCTCGGACGGAGCAGACTCTTAATCCGGTCGCACGATCTTGCGCAGTAAGCAGAAGGCGTCCCCTTCATCTGGCCGAGCTCCCGTACTATCCGAACGATCTCCTCCGGATGGAAGGGCTTCGTCACGATACGGCTGCCGGGGACGGGGTGGGGTTAACGTCCCAAGCTTTGTGGACGGGCCCGTTGCCGGATGGCCAAGAAGGCGCAGGTAGGAAGTCTATCTGGAGGGCGTCTTGACCCGTTTCGTGGATGAGCTAGTGCAAGGTCAGTTGAAATCCACTCTAACATCGCCTCGGGTGCCGTCGGCCGGTTCATTCCGCTATTGAATGTATAGTGCTGGCGCAGCCGGCGGTGCCGCCCCTCGCATCCGATGATAAGCGAAACAACAGACTATCGTACCTCGAGATCAGATCAGAACCCAAGCCAAACAGCCTTAGAGAATCACATTGATATTTGTTGCCCGACAATTCGCCCGGGTTGTCCAGCGCGAAACTCCTCACCAGCGCGAGGTCGCCACCTGATTGTCATTGCACAACCCCCACATCGGATCCGGGGTGCCGTCCTGGCTTCTGTGGCAAGACCAGAATAAGGACAACGATCGCGGCGAGGATCACTCCAGATGCCAAAGGGCGACTCAGCGCCAGGCCGCCATGGCTCGTCGGTTTGTCCAAAAGGTCTCCGACCGTCGCGCCGAGCGGTCGCGTGAATATGAAAGCCGTCCAGAACAGGAACACGCGTGAGACTGCAGTCCAATAGTACAAGGCTGTGAGCAGGGCGAGTCCTATACAGAACACGAGCGCGCCTCCGTCATATCCCAATCCGGTGCTGTCCGCCGTCCAGTCTCCAAGTGCCGTGCCTAGGGTCTGCGAGAACGTAATTGTGACCCAATAGAAGACTTCCACTTTCGGCGTTGCGACCGTCTGTACGTTTATCGAGCCGAGAGTGAAGTACCAGGCCGCGAGCGAGCATAAAACGCAAGCCAACAAGATCGACGAGCCGCCTGTATAGCCGATGCCCAATGATCGATCGAAAAAATCGGCCATTGCCGTGCCTACCGTCGTGGAGGCCACGATGGCCAACCAATAGACCCAGGGATTGAACCTTTTGATCCCGATTTGGGCAATCAGGGACGCGACGAACATCGCAAGGAATATGGCGGTGCCGATCAAGTAGCCCCCATTGTGAGCATTTTGGTCCGCGTGAAGCCAGGTCATCGTCACCGAGTCGCCGCCCGTCTCCCCGAGCGTCGTGGCAAGAATCTTGATCACCCAGAAGCCGAGCGTCAGCTCCGGGACTTTGCTTAGGATCTCGCTTTTATTTTGCATTGTGTTCCTCGCAGACGTTCACGCGGTTTGAGTGTCTCCCACCTAGCTCCTTGCGCATAACGAGGAGGAGGCACGCGAAGGTCGCTTGGCGCGCTTCGCCGATCGCTTGGCTAGCGCGGCACTCAGGGCTCTGGATCCGCATCGTTGCTCGCATGAGGTCGACTTCCTGAAAAGTTCAATGTCGCAGATCACGGGCGACGGACCCGTGGCCGGATCAGGATTTTCCGATCGAGTCCATGACGGACAGGAGGTCAGCAATCGTCTGCTTGCATTTGCTTGCATCCGGCGTAGCTGCGCGCAGCGCATCGAGTGCACGATCGATCGCTTTGTCCACCGCATGCCAGTCGGCCGCTGCTCGCGGCTTCAAGGCGGCTTCGGCCTCATCCCACCGCTCTTCGAGATCCCTGATGCGGTTCTTGGCTGCAACCAGGTCGCCCTTGTCAATCAGCGCGGAAACCTCGGCAACGATGGTGCGGAACGGCGTGAGGTCGCCGAGCTTTGAGCTCGCGGCTTCGGCACGCGGAAAAAAGGAGACCGTCCCGTTTGAGTGCATCGGGGCGCCGATGCCCCACGTGAGTAGGGCGACCACCGCTGCCACAAGAACTCGTTTCATGCATCATCTCCTCATGGTTCGCCCGCGCATGACACACCTGGGGCATTCGGGTGTAGGTTTCTCAGACTACTCCGCCGGGTCGGTGCTTTCAGTCCGGTCACCTTCGAACGTTACCCAGGCGACCAGCGCGACGATCACCGTCAGGAAGGCGAGGCTAGTGTGGATCGTCCCGAGGCCGACGCCACCGTAGTGGCGAGACTGCGACAGCAAGTCGCCGAGCGAAGCGCCAAGGGGCCGCGTCAAAATGTAGGCGAGCCAGAAGGTCAGGACCGGATTGATGCCGAGCGAATAGAAAACGGCGACGAAGGCGATCAGCACACCAAACACCATGACACCCAGCTGGAAGCCGAGGCCGAGTGCTTCCGTCGCGAAATCTCCGGCGGCGGTGCCAAGCGCAAAGGTGAAGAGAATGGCGGCCCAGTAAAACAGCTCGCGGCGTGTGGTCACGATGGTGCGGATCGAGAGCGTGCGCTCGAGGCCGTACCAGATCGCGAAGGTTGCAGCGAGGGCAACGGCGAACGCCGCCGTGCTCACGTACAGGCTGATCTCGAGCCTGTCGCTCATGAAATCGGTGATCTGGGTTCCGACTATGCTGACCAGAACCACGGTGAGCCAGTAGATCCAGGGGACATAGCGGCGCGCACGCAACTGCAGGATCAGCGCGACCATCAGCAGGGAAGCCATGCACGCCATCGTCAAGTTGGCGCCGAGGCCGACATGCACCGCAAGATAATCGGCACCGGTCTCGCCGACAGTGGTTGAGAGGATCTTGATGGTCCAGAAGATGAGCGTGATCTCAGGAACCTTGTTCAACATCGGCGGCAATTGCCAAGTCGTGGACACGTGGTTCTCCTCCGAAACAAGTTGCCCTCAAGGCGACGCCCGAGCTTGATCATGGTGGACTTAGGCGCGCCTTAGGACAGGATTGTTCTGCACCGCAGAATTAGTTTTTTTGCCAAGACAGGCCGAAGCGCGACGCCGCCCTAAGTCTGCGCTAAGTCTGGAGCAGAAGAATGGGGCAGGTCTGCCCGCGTGAGGGCAGGTCTGCCCGGGTGAGGAAAGCATCATGCGGGTTTTGCTGATCGAGGACGACAGGATGATCGGCGCGGCGATGCAGCAGGCGCTCAAGGACGCTGCCTATGCGGTCGATTGGGTCACCGATGGAGAGATGGCACTCCACGCGGCAGAGACCGAATCTTACGAATTGGCCCTGCTCGATCTTGGACTACCGAGGGCTGACGGCCGCGAGGTGCTTCGGCGCCTGCGTGCGCTGGGCCGCAGGCTCCCCGTGATCATCGTGACCGCGCGGGATGGCGTCGATGACCGGATCGACGGGCTCGATCTCGGCGCGGACGACTATCTGGTGAAGCCATTTGAGATTCGCGAACTGCTGGCGCGGATGCGCGCCGTGCTCCGCCGCGAGGGCAGCGGCTCCCCACCGCATCTCGGCAATGGAAAGCTCAGTCTCGACCCGGGGACGCGAGAAGCGTCGTTTCTCGGCGAGGGCGCACAGCTCACGGCGCGCGAGTTCGCGCTGCTGCAGGCGCTACTCGCGCGTCCTGGCACTGTCCTGTCGCGCAGCGAGCTCGAACGACAGATTTACGGCTGGAATGAAGAGGTCGAGAGCAATGCCGTTGAGTACCTGATCCACACTATCCGCAAGAAGCTTGGAGCTACCGCGATTCGCAACGTGCGGGGTGTGGGGTGGATGGTGGACGGCGCGTCATGATCAAGTCGCTGCGCGGACGTCTCTTCGTCGGGCTGACCGCAATGATCCTGCTGACCGGAGCAATCGGCGCCATGTTCGCCTACAACTGGGCGTTCGGCGAGGCTATCGAACTGCAGGACTCGATCCTGATCCAGCTCGCAAGCTTGGCGCAAAACGCCAGCTTCAGCGGCGGCCAGCCTCTTCACGGCGTCGACGAAGACACTGAGGTTTGGCTTATCGAGTTGGGAAAGACACCGCGGGGTTCGGGAGATGATCGCCAGCTCTTCACCCTGCAGGAAGGTCTTCAGGTCGCGACGTGGAAGAATCAACCGGTCCGGGTGTTGCTGAAGACGCGATCCGACGGCAGCCGTTTCGCCGTTGCGCAGCTGACGGCGGTCCGGGACGAAACCGCGCGCGGCGTCGCCCTTCGCACGCTGCTTCCGATCGCCGCGCTGATTCCATGCCTGATGGTGGTCACGGCGCTTGTCGTCGCGCACTCGCTGCGGCCGACGGCCCGGCTGGCCCGTGATCTCGATGCAAGACGTGCCGATGACATGACCCCATTGCCGCTTTTGGGTACACCGAGCGAGCTGCAGCCATTCATCGCCTCAATCAATGCACTGCTTAAGCGAATGCGGCTCTTGATGGATCAGCAGCGGCGCTTCCTCGCCGATGCAGCGCATGAACTGCGCACGCCGATCACCGCGCTCAGCCTGCAGGCGGAAAACCTTGATTCAGTCGCGCTTTCAAAGGTTGCGCGAGAGCGCGCCGCCGTGCTCAAGCAGGGTATGCACCGCACCAAACATCTCCTGGAGCAATTGCTTGCGCTGGCGCGGCATGAGGCAACCCCCTCCGGCCCGGCCGAAATGCCTCTTGCGTCATTGGACCGTGTGGCAAAGGAGGTCGCGGCTGATCTAGTGGCTGAGGCGACTGATCGAGGCATCCATCTCGGCTTCGCACTTGTCGAACCTGTCATGGTGCACAGCGAGGCAGCGATGCTCGCGGCGATCCTCCGCAATTTGCTTGAGAACGCGATTCGCTTCACGCCCCGAGATGGAACAGTAGATGTTGGTGTTTATCGAGAGAACGACATAGGGATCCTGCAAGTCGAGGATACCGGCCCCGGCATCGCATCGGCCGACATGGATCAAATCTTCGAGCCATTCTTCCGCGGCTCCCGTCCAGAGGAAGAAGGAACCGGTCTTGGCCTGTCTATCGTGAAGCGTATTGTCGATAACCTGGGCGGCGAAATTGCGCTCGAGAACATCGCGGGCGCCGGCCGGTCGGGGCTCCGTGCCACGGTTCGGCTGCCGGTTGCTGGCGATTCGGATTCTGTCGGGAGCGAAGAGGTGGAGAAGCCGAAGGGCTCGGAACGGACGCACTCCTAAGTCGCGGCTAAGGTGATCGGAGTAGTGATCTGGCTGCTCGACCACCTAAAACAGGCCATAGCACCGACTTCGAGCAGGGCGTTTGCATTGACGCTATCGTTCCCGCCCGAAGAATTGTGGTTCTCGTCGAGCGGCGAGAGGGCGCGGGGTGCGCCGGGCCCATGACAGACTAACCAGGCGGCGCACTCTTTTTCTCTCGGAGCTCCCTAATGGTCCGGGCGATCTCCTCCGGATGGAAAGGCTTTTGTACGATGCGGCCGCCGGAGACGGGCCGCGGCGTGACGGGTGAGAATCCGGTCGCGTAGATGACAGGCAGTTCTGGATCCTGCTCACGGTAGCGCTCCGCCACCTGCCACCCATCGACCTCACCTGGCAGCCTGATGTCAGTGACCAGCACATCCGCAACGCGGCGGTTGCACCAAGCCAAGGCCTCCTCGCCGGTGCTCACGTGGATCACGTGATAACCTTCCTCACGCAGTGCCTCGACGACGAACTCGCGGATTAGGGGGTCGTCCTCGACGAGAAGTATGCTCACTTTTGGTCCATGAGAGATGGTATGCTTCGGCAATCGAACGACATAACTTCATGGTCGTTCCGGCAAGTTGGAAACGAGGCGCTGAAACCGTAATAGCTGGCGGAGAGCTTTGGTTGCGAGCGTCGCGATTCGTTCATTCCCCAGTGCATAAGGCCTATTTGCGCTTTTCGACTTGCGATCCTCGCGCGCACTGGGGACGCCGCCGCTCGTCATCTTCTGAGGGTGATCGGTCAAGGCGCGATCGTGGCCCACCTTGAGGCAAAATTGTCGTTCCTAAGGCTGGAATGTTGCGCGTTCCTGGAACCTTGGTGAGAGGTGCACATTATTGCGCCAGATGACGTGTAGGGCGTCATCCCAAGGAGAACATTCATGATCGACACCGTTGTCGTTGCCCCGGGGGATTCGCCGGGCTCAGCCCTTTCGGGCGTGTCATGGCCAGCCATCGTGGCCGGGGCGATCGCCGCGTGCGCTATAACACTGCTTCTGCTTGCCTTTGGCACCGGCCTTGGCCTCAGTATGGTTTCGCCTTGGTATGGCGTCGGTGTCTCGGCCACGACCTTCAAGATCACGACGGGCTTGTACCTCATCGTCATCGCCATGATCGCTTCCTCGATCGGCGGTTATCTTGCCGGTCGTCTTCGCTCCAGTTGGTCCGGCGTACATGCGGACGAGGTGTATTTCCGTGACACCGCTCATGGTTTCGTGGCATGGGCTTTGGCCTCGGTTCTGGGTGCCGCCTTGCTCGCAGCGCCGGCCACGAGCTTTCTCGGTAGCACGGCTGCTGGTGTGACCCAAGGAGCGACCGCTGGCGCGAACCAGAATGCCGGTCCGATGGACGGCTACGTCGATACGCTTCTTCGCGCCGATCCTGCGGCGCAAGCGTCCGCTACTAATCCGGCTGACAGCCGCGGCGAAATCAGCCGTTTGTTCACCCGTAGTTTTCGCAACGGGGCTGAACTGAAGGGGCCGGATCGCGACTATGTGGTCAAGGTCGTGGCTGCCCGGACGGGGCTGGGCCAGCCCGATGCCGAGAAGCGCGTTAACGACGTCATCATGCAAGTCAAGGCCGATGCGGACACTGCGCGGAAGGCAACGGCCTCGCTCGCTTTCTGGCTCACAGCGTCGCTGTTACTGGGCGCTTTTTGCGCCAGCCTTGCAGCCACAGAAGGCGGCGGCCTTCGTGACGGCACTTGGAAACGTCGTACTTGAATCTGCGAAAGGAAAACACATGCCCATTCTTCTTTGGCTCGTCGGAATCCCGATCCCCCTGATCATCCTGATCATGCTCCTGCGCTAGAGCAGCGCGGTATCCGGTCCGCTCGTTCGAGCCGGCGCATCCTTCTTCCGATTCCAGCGATGCCTCCGCGCACACGGAACAACCAGGACGAGCAGACCGATTGTATTGCGACACGGCAGGTACTTGCGATTCACTTCCTCGAACTCTCAGCCGCCGTCGATTGCCTTGTGACGGCGCAATCAGGCATGGGCAGGATAAGGTCGGTAACGACGTATCCCGCGCGTATCGAGCAAGGGAGTCAGCGCGCGCGGGATGACACCGTTGCCCGGGGCCGTCTCTCAACCTGCGGGCGCAGCTTGCTGACGCGGGTCGCACGATCGGCCGCGTGCGAGAGTCGAAATAGAGACGCATCGTAGATGTCGAGGATTGAGCCTGCGAATACCTTGTTGCACTGGGCATGTTGCTATCATCTATAGCTATAGTTCGCCCTGCTATGGTGCGCCGTCCAAAACTTCTCTCAGTTTGATCGCCAGCATCTCCGCAGAAGCAGGCTTCTGCAGCAGGTTCACCTCTGGATCGAGCACGCCGTTGTGGACAATGGCATTTCGCGCATACCCCGTCGTGAACAGAACCTTAAGGTCCGGTCGGCGCTGCCGCGCTTCGTCGGCGAGACGCCGCCCATTCATCCCGGGCATGACCACGTCGGTGAAGAGAAGACGAATTTCGGGGTAGGCGGCGAGTGCACTCAGGGCTTCCTCGGCATTTCGCGCTTCTATCACTTCGTAGCCCAGGTCGTGGAGCATCTGCGCCGTAATTGATAACACTTGCGCATCATCCTCTACGAGAAGGATGACTTCATGGCTGACGGTGCGCGCCACGTCCGACCTGATAAGCAGAGGCTTCGGCGCCACGGCGGTTTGATGAAGACGCGGGAGATAAATCTTCATCGTGGTGCCATGCCCGACTTCGCTGTAAATCTTGATGTGTCCTCCTGACTGCTTCACGAACCCGAACACTTGGCTCAAACCGAGCCCAGTGCCCTTGCCTGGACCCTTGGTTGTGAAGAAGGGCTCAAATGCCTTCGTCATGACTTCAGGTGGCATGCCGCTTCCGGTATCGGTGACCGCGACCATGACATATTGACCGGGCAGGATAGCCTGTTCGGCACTGTAGGTCTCGTCCAGGTGACAGTTGGCGGTTTCGATAGTCAGCCTTCCGCCTTCAGGCATCGCATCGCGCGCATTGATGGCAAGGTTCAAGATGGCGCTCTCAAGCAGGTTCCTGTCGGCGTGGATCTGCCACAACCCTCCTGCAAGAACACTCTCGAGCCGGACGGTTTCGCCGAGCGTCCGACGTAGAAGCTCAGACATGTCGGCAACCATCTGATTGGCATTGAGCGGTTGAGGTGCAAGGGTCTGCTGGCGTGAATAGGCAAGAAGGCGCCTGGTCAAGTCGGCAGCCCGATTGGCGCCTTCTCGGGCCGCAGCAATGAAGCGGGCGACGTCCTCACCATTCGCAAGTCGCTTTTCCAGCAGACTTAACGATGAGAGCACGACCGCAAGCATGTTGTTGAAGTCGTGCGCAATGCCCCCCGTGAGTTGACCGACCGCTTCCATCTTCTGCGATTGGTGAAGCGCCTGCTCGCTTTTTATCCGCGCCTCGACGGCCTCCGCGATGCGCCGTTCGAGGGTCCGGTTGAGTTCCTTCAACTCGGTGTTCGCCTGCTCGGCGGCGCGGCGCGCTTCGAGAAGCTCTCGCTCATAACGGCGGCGATCGGAGGCATTGAAAATGGTTATGCGGATGAAACGCAGATTTCCTGCATCGTCGCGGCGCTCGATCGCATTGACGAGGACCGGCAATGTGGCGCCGTCGTCGCGCACTAAATCTAGTGCAACCTCGTTGAAGTACCCCTGCATCCGCATCAGCGGAGCGAAGTGGGTTTCGTAGTAAATCTTACCGGCGATGTTCAGGAAGTCCTGGAAGCGATGGCCAATGAACGTGCTCTTCTCGCGGCCAAGCCATTTGCAGAAGGTCGAGTTGACTTTGGTGATACGGCCGTCTGCCCCCGCGGCGATATAGCCGCATGGAGCATTGTCGAACAGATCCTCAAGATCGTCGACTTCGTCGGCCCTGAACTCCAATGACGCGCTCAATCAGGCGGACCTTCCAGAAAAGCTTTCATCGCGGAAATGGTTTCCTCAGGCGCGCTTAGATTGGGACAGTGGCCCGTGGCATTGAGAATGATGAACTGGCTATTGGGTAGCTGCTTGGCCACGTATTCACCGACCGCTTGTGGCGCGATGATATCCTCCGAGCATTGCAGCACGAGGCAGCGCGCCTTGACAGCAGGCAGGTCGTTGCGATTGTCAGAAAGAAACGTGACGCGCGCGAATTTCTTGGCGATCTCGGGATCTGTCCTGCAGAAGGAATTAGTGAGTTCTTCGCCAAGCTCCGGTCGATCGGGATTGCCCATGATGACGGGGGCCATCGCCTGCGACCAACCCATGTGATTGGCGTCAAGGAAGTCGAGCAACTCGTGAATCTGCCCTTCGCTGAAGCCGCCGATGTACTCTCCGTCATCGATGTACCGGGGAGACGGTCCGATCATGACGAGGTCAGCAAAAATATCGGGGGCCTTGCGCGAGGCGATTGCCCCGATCATTGCGCTGACGGAATGTCCGACAAAGACACCATCGACGATGCCGAGCTCGCGGCAGATGGCAATGATGTCATCGGTATAGCCGTCGAGAGAGGCGTATTTCTGCGGATTATAGGCTGAAAGTTCAGAGCCGCCGCAGCCGACATGGTCAAAGAGGACGATCCGATAACCATCGGCGAAGGCGGGCCACACGAGTCGCCACATGTTTTGATCGCAGCCGAAACCGTGGGCAAAGACCATCGCCCGGCTGCCCGAACCCATGGTCTTGACGTTGTTGCGCCGCAAGATGTCCAAGCCATTTCTCCGGTTTTCGAGCCAAGTGTGGCGTCCGACGCGAGGACCCCGCGACCGGGAAATGATATTTGGTGGACTGCGCCTCTAGATAAGCCATGCAGCGACGCTAATGCAATATATGGCCTAACCAGGGAATTGGACAGGCTTATCTACATCTGACGTGCGATGGGGCGGAACTAACTTCGCCTTCGCGCGTTTGTACCGGCCTGACCACGCGCAGGCTTGGGGGACATACCGATCCAGGACTCGGCCATCCCTCGCTCTCGAGGTGGGCGCATGTAATGTTTGCGCGGGTTCAGCAAGAGGTCGGCCGCAGATGTCTAATGTCGAGCAATTCCCGACTGGGGGTCGAAGGCTGACCGAATTCGAGGCGCTTGTCGCCGCCGCTCCGACCGCTCTGGATGCGATACCGGGGGCGGTCTACGTATGCGACCATGATGGCTGGCTGATCCGGTACAACTCGGAAGCCGCCGCCCTTTGGGGCCGAACACCGAACGCGAATGGTGCGAAAGAGCGCTTCTGCGGTTCTCATCGCCTGTTTCTGGTTGATGGAACACCGCTGCGACCGGAGGACTGCCCGATGGCCGATGCGGTGCGGGCAGGGAGCGCGACGAGAAATGCCCAGGTCGTCATGGAGCGGCCCGATGGATCACGCTTCGTAGCCTTGGTCAACATTCGCGCCCTGAAGGATCATCGGGGGAGCATTCAGGGGGCGATCAACTGCTTTCAGGACATCTCCGCCTACAAGGCCATGGAAGATGAGGTCCGGCGCAAAAACAGCGATCTGAAGGACTTTTTTGAGAACAGTGCCGTTGGCCTTCACATCGTGAGCGGCGAAGGCATCATTTTACGAGCCAACCAGGCTGAGCTCGACCTTCTGGGGTACAGTGCCGAAGAGTATGTCGGCCGCCACATTGCAGAATTCCATGCCGATGCACCAGTCATCGGCGAGATCCTTCAAAAGCTGTCTTGTGGCGAGAGGCTCGATCAGTATCCAGCGCGTCTTCGTGCAAAGGATGGTTCGCTAAAGCACGTCCTGATCACCTCGAACAGTCGATTTAATGACGGGAAGTTCGTAAACACCCGCTGCTTCACGATCGACGTGACGCATTTGCGCGAAGCGGAGCGGGCACGACGCGAAAGCGAAGAGCGTCTGGCCGCGACGTATGAAGCTGCGACGGTCGGCATTGCCGAGGCTGACGAGACTGGCCGCCTGCTACGTGTCAATGACGCCCTCTGCAAGATGCTCGGACGCTCCCGCGAGCAGCTTCTCACCATGTCATTCTTCGATTACACGCACGAGGATGATCGCGCCGAGGATGCCGCAAACTACGACCGACAGGTCAAGGGCGAACTCGAGAGCTACTCGTTTCGCAAACGAGCTCCTAAACCCGATGGCACCACCGCGTTCCTCGATGTCTACGGCTCCGCGGTGCGTGATCAAGCAGGGCGATTCCAGTATGGGGTCCGCGTGATTCAGGACGTAACCGAGGCAAAGCGCATGGAGGACCGCATTCGCGAGAGCGAGCAGCATATGCGCGACCTCCTGGAGAGCCTACCCGCGGCCGTCTACACCACCGATGCGAATGGCCGCATTACGTTCTTCAATAAGGCCTGTATCGACATGGCGGGTCGAACGCCACAGCTCGGCGACGAGTGGTGCGTGACATGGCGGCTTTACACTCCTGACGGAGTGCCGCTACCGCACGATCAGTGTCCGATGGCAATCGCTCTGAAGGAGGATCGGAGTGTGCGAGGCGTCGAAGCTGTTGCAGAGCGCCCCGATGGGACATTCGTGCCATTCATCCCCTATCCGACGCCGCTACACGGCGCCCAGGGAAAGCTGATTGGCGCCATCAACATGCTCGTCGATATTACCGAGCGCAAGCAGGCGGAAAACCGGCAGAAGACGCTGATCGATGAGCTGAATCACAGAGTGAAGAACACGCTGGCCACGGTGCAATCCTTGGCCATGCAGACAGCGCGGCATTCCGATAATCTTTCGGATTTCAGCAAACGATACGAAAAAAGACTGC
This sequence comes from Bradyrhizobium genomosp. I (2014), assembly GCF_000261685.1. GTDB lineage: Bacteria > Pseudomonadota > Alphaproteobacteria > Rhizobiales > Xanthobacteraceae > Bradyrhizobium. The sequence continues at coordinate 59,298 of NZ_AJQE01000044.1, forward strand.
TCGGGTTGGCGCGCGCGCATGATCTTCTGTCCAAGCGGCACTGGGAAGATGCGCCGCTCGACTATCTCGCACGTGAAATTCTCGAGCCCCTTTCTGCGAGTTCTGGAGGAAGGGTACGGATCGAGGGCCCATCAATCATGCTCAATCCGCGAACTGCTCTTAACCTGACGATGGCTTTGACTGAGCTCACCACCAATGCGGCGAAGTATGGGGCCTTGTCTTCCGAAACGGGAAATTTGTCGCTGTCCTGGCGGCTGCGAGAGACTGCGGGGCAAACTTCTCTAGACCTTCTTTGGCAGGAGAGTGATGGGCCAGCCGTTCGCGCGCCGACGCGACGGGGTTTCGGTACGCGGCTCATAGAGCGATGCATCGAGCGTGATCTCAGCGGAGAGCTTGACCTGGTCTTTGATGCAAAGGGTCTTTGCTGCCGCATTGTCATTCCGTTGCGAGGGCCGGCACTCGATGGCTGACCTTGCGGGCCTGCGAGTGCTGGTGGTTGAAGACGAAGGAAGTGTGGCGCTTCTCATCGAAAGCATGCTCGAGGAATTGGGCTGTGAGGTGGTGGCCTCGGTGGCGACCTTGGCGAAGGCTTTGATCGTGGCGCGTACCGGCGCGTTCGATTTTGCCGTCCTTGATGTCAATCTCGCTGGTGAACGCGTCTTTCCAGCGGCGGAGATCCTGAAGACCAGAGGCCTGCCCTTTGTATTCAGCACCGGCTACGGGCGCCCTGGATTGCCGAAGGCTTTCGACGGATGGCACGTCGTGAAGAAGCCCTTCACGATGGAAGAGCTCGAGACGAAACTACACATGATGTTCAACAACAGAAGCTCGGCTTGTCACGATTGAGCTGGAATAAGAATTGCCGCGCTGAGTAGGTCGGAGGTGTCGCATGGAATTAGCGGGAAAGCGGGTTCTGGTGGTCGAGGACGAAGGCCTGGTGGCCATGTCGGTGGAGGACATGCTTTCCGACCTTGGCTGCAGCGTCGCGGCACAAGCGGGCACTTTGCGCGAAGCCTTGGAAAAAGCGCAGGCGGGAGGATTTGAGGTCGCCCTTCTTGACGTGAGCCTGAATGGGAAGCAGGTATTTCCCGTGGCTGAATGGCTATCGAAGCACGGCGTTCCGTTCGCTTTCGCGAGCGGATATGGGGCAGCAGGATTACCGATCGATTTCCGTGACAGACCCGTCGTAGCCAAACCATTTCAGATCGAAGAGCTTTCGGCGGCACTTACTGCCGCTTTGGCGGAATAGGAAGCTGTCTCCGGTCCATAGCAATTCGTCCTCGAAATCGCGCAATTCAATTGACCAAGCAAATTTCAAAGCTCAACGAGATCGAAGCACCCGCTGCCGCCTCGAGTTTTCTCGCGGGTGGGGGCGAGATGGGCGCCCTTATTCGCGAATACAACTGGACCAGCAATCCCCTTGGACGTCCGGAAAGCTGGCCACAAAGCCTGAAAACAGCTGTGCGAATTATGCTGACCTCGCGCCAGCCGATCTGGATCGGTTGGGGCGAGCAACTGATCTATCTTTATAACGATCCATACAAGTCCATCATTGGCGGAAAACATCCCTGGGCGTTGGGTAAGCCCACAGCGGAAGTCTGGCGGGAAATCTGGCCGGAAATTGGCCCGATGCTGAGCACCGCGATGGGAGGTGTCGAAGGGACGTATGTCGAAGAGCAACTCCTGATCATGGAGCGGCATGGCTATGCCGAGGAGACCTACTATACGTTTTCGTATAGCCCGATTCCGGATGACGATGGTACGCCGGGCGGCATCATCTGCGCGAACACCGACGACACTCAACGGGTCATCGGCGAACGCCAGGTCAGATTGCTACGCGAGCTAGCAGCGCGAACGGTCGACGCACGGACATGGAGCGAGGCATGCCAGCGCAGCGTGGCGGCACTAGCTACAGACCCACACGACCTGACATTTGCATTGCTCTACATGATTCCGCCAAACGGCGAGAGCGCGACCCTGGCCGCATCTTACGGAATTGCCGGCGGCCACTCTGCTGCGCCGGTGACCGCGGCTCTTGAAAGCGCAGGTTCCTGGCCTTTGAGGAAGGCAGTCGGCACGCACGAAGTGATCGTCATCGATGACGTGGCGGGCATGTTGAGTGAAAAGCCGCCAAGGGGTGCGTGGGACGTGGCGACCAGCAAAGCTGCAATGCTCGCCATTCCGGCTTCTGGCGAGTCGGGTCGATCAGGCGTCCTTATCGTGGGGCTTAATCCCTTTCGGCTCATCGACGAGGGCTATAAGGGTTTCCTCGGGCTTGTTGCTGGCCAAATTGCCGCGGCTATTGCCAACGCCGACGCCTACGAAGAGGAGCGGCGGCGGGCTGAGGCGCTAGCGGAGCTCGACCGCGCCAAGACAGCATTCTTCTCCAATGTTAGCCACGAGTTTCGCACGCCACTTACGCTCATGCTTGGCCCGCTCGAGGAACTGCTGGCTGGCAGGGCGTCACCCGAGGAGATGCGCCGGCAAGCGGAACTCGCCCACCGTAACGGCACGCGCCTGCTGCGGCTTGTCAACAGCCTCCTGGACTTTTCGCGGATCGAAGCCGGGAGGGTGCGCGCGACGTATCAGCCGACTGATCTCGCGCGCTTCAGCGCCGAGATAGCATCTAGTTTCCGCTCGGCAATCGAGAAGGCTGGTATGGCCCTGACGCTACACTGTCAGCCATTGCCCATGCCGGTCTTCGTCGATCGGGAAATGTGGGAGAAGATCCTGCTTAATCTGCTTTCTAACGCCTTCAAGTTCACTCTTGAAGGCGGCATCACAGTGTCTGTTGCCCCCGGAGCTGATCGGCGATCGGCCATTGTTAGCGTGCGTGACACCGGCATCGGCATTCCCGAAACCGAGATGCCCAAGCTTTTCGAGCGCTTTCATCGCATTGAGGCAGCTCAGGGCCGCAGCTTTGAGGGAAGCGGCATTGGCCTGGCGCTCGTCCAGGAGCTGGTGAAGCTTCACGGTGGCGAGATCAGTGCTGAAAGCACGCCGGGGGCTGGCACCACCTTCACGGTGTCTCTCCCGTTCGGTCATCGGCATTTGCCGCCCGAACGGGTTCAAGCTGAAGCCGCTGGGCAGACGGATGTGACCAGAGCGCACGAGTATGTTGAGGAAGCCTTGCGATGGCTCCCCGATGCCGCGACTCGACTGGAGATCGAAGGCGAGCTGTCCACAGCGGGACTGGGCGCAATTGCAAATCAGGCAATTGTGACTCAGTCAGCCAGAAAGAGGGTCCTTCTAGCTGACGACAACACCGACATGCGAGGTTACGTACGCCGTTTACTGGAGGGTCAAGGATATCTGGTCGACGAAGCACGTGATGGGGAAGTCGCCCTCGCTCTGGCGCAGGAGGCAAAGCCCGACCTGATCTTGACCGATGTCATGATGCCGCGGCTCGACGGTTTTGGTTTGCTCAAGCGTGTCCGCAATGATCCCAAGCTGGCGGACATCCCGGTTCTCATGTTGTCTGCCCGCGCCGGTGAAGAATCCAAAGTCGAAGGACTGGAGGCCGGGGCAGATGACTACCTGATCAAGCCCTTTGCTGCGCGCGAGCTGGTGGCCCGCGTGCATTCTAATATTCAGATGGCCGAGGTCCGGCGGGAAGCGAACCGGGCGGTCTTCCAAAGCGAGCAACGGCATCTGATGACACAGGATCGCCTGTCGCTTGCGCTGTCGACTGGCCGCGTGGCTGTTTTCGAAGCGCGACATCGAGCGGGTGATGTCCGTTCTCGGCCGATCGGTCGAGACCGGCGAGCCCTATGAGGCCGAGTACCGGGTGCACGGCTCGGGACAGGAGCGCGTCGTCATTGCGCGCGGCCGCGTCGAAACCGATGTTCAGGGCCACAAGCGGATGGCCGGCGTAGTGATCGACGTCACGGAGGAAAAGTCCGCGAACGCAGCGCTGAAGGAGCAGACCAAAGCGCTCGGAATCCTGAATCGAGCAGCTACCGCTATCTCGGGCGACTTGGACCAGGCAAGGCTGGTACAGACGATCACTGACGCTGCAGTTGAAATAACGGGAGCTGAGTTCGGTGCCTTCTTTTACAACGTGATCGACGCACAAGGCGAACGATACACACTTTACACCTTATCAGGCGCGCCGCGAGAGGCGTTCGCCAAGTTTCCGATGCCGCGCAACACGCAAGTCTTCGCTCCTACGTTCACGGGAACGACGGTCGTTCGCTCCGGCGACATCACGAAGGACGTCCGGTATGGCCACAATGCACCTCACTACGGTATGCCAAAAGGCCACCTTCCAGTTCGCAGTTATCTCGCCGCCCCGGTGCGATCGCGCACCGGGGAGGTTCTCGGTGGGCTCTTCTTTGGTCATTCAAAGACGGATATCTTCGATGACGTAGCCGAAGAACGTGCCGTTGCGCTTGCAAGCCAGGCTGCCATCGCATTAGACAACGCGCGCCTGTTCCAAGCTGCCGATCGTGAACTCCAGCAGCGCCGCGAAGCCGAGGCCAAGTTACAGGCGCTCAATGCCAGCCTGGAGCAGCGCGTCGCAGAAGAGGTGGCGCGCCGGGCTGTAGCCGAAGATGCGCTCCGTCAGGCGCAGAAAATGGAGGCGGTGGGACAGCTGACCGGCGGCGTGGCCCACGATTTCAACAATCTCCTTACGGTCATCATCGGCGGACTTGATACTATCAAACGCAGCAAGCCCGGCGATCAGGCGCGGATCGCGCGCGCGGTCGAGATGTCCTTGCAGGGGGCCCAGCGCGCAGCCAATCTTACAGGCCGGCTACTCGCATTTTCGCGGCGTCAGCCACTCGAGCCGAGGCCGCTCGAACTCAATGCCCTCGTCCGAGAAATGACCGAATTGCTGCATAGGACTTTGGGGGAGCAGATCGAACTCGAAGGCGTGCTGGCGCCCCGGCTGTGGCCCGTGGAGGTGGACCAGAACCAGCTCGAAAGCGCGATTTTGAATCTCGCCGTCAACGCACGTGACGCGATGCCCGAAGGGGGCAAGCTCACGGTCGAAACCGCGAATACGGCTCTCGACGAGAGCTATACCGCGACCGACGCTGAGGTTGTTCCGGGTCAATACGTCATGATCGCAATAAGCGACACCGGAACGGGTATGCCAAAGGAGGTCCTTACCCGCGTGTTTGAACCGTTTTTTACAACCAAAGAGGTGGGCCGCGGGACGGGGCTAGGATTGAGCATGGTTTACGGCTTCGTAAAGCAATCCGGCGGTCACGTGACGCTTTACAGCGAGGAAGGTGAGGGAACGACAGTCAAGCTCTATTTCCCTCGTTACATTGGGAGCACTGCGTCACGCGCAGATGCGGTCGAGCAAGCTGTTCCCGCGAGCAGCGATGGTGAAGTGATCCTGGTGGTTGAGGACAATGATGACGTCCGGGCCTACAGCACGATGATCCTTTCCGAACTCGGCTATGTCGTCCTCGAAGCGTCGGAAGCGGACGTCGCATTGAATATCCTGCGCTCGAATCAACGGATTGATCTGCTGTTCACTGATGTCGTCCTGCCAGGGAAGAGCGGACGCGTCCTCGCGGATGCCGTCCAGGAGATCCGACCAGGCTTGAAAATCCTGTTCACGACTGGTTATTCGCGCAACGCGATCGTGCATCAGGGCCGGCTCGATGCTGGCGTTCAACTCATTTCAAAGCCATTTACTTTCGAGCAGCTCGCCGCTCGCGTGAGGGACCTTCTGGATCAAACAGTTAGGTAATGGCCGCCGTGGACCGTCGAAGCGCCTGTAGGTCAGCCAGCCATTTAAACTAAGCGAGCTATTCGCTCATAGACCGCTACGTAGAGCAGTCACTCCGGCATTTGCCACGGCCTCCCCCGCCGGGGCAAAAGTACGATTACGATCGGATGCAAGAGCCCTTCGCTTCACGGAGGCACATTCTCAACTGATTGCCTCACCGTCTGATAGGGCGTACCCACAAAACCCGGCGGATCTGCTTTGCCTCTAGAGCGACCGATCTCGAGCGGCAGTCGCGATGGGCCAAGCGGGCCCGTGCGACAAAGACAGTCTAGACCTGAGCGTGCGCGGATGCGCTGGCCAGCGCGCATCTAGAGGCTTTCGAAAGCACTCGCAATCGGCTCACTTTGTGGAATCCGCAATGATGCGGTTATCCCGGCGCAAGGTGATACGACGCTGGGGATGGTCACCCTGCGCCGCCTTGAAGATCGCACGGGCGAGCTGGGCATTGGCGGCGCGGGCAAGGATGCGTTCGACGGCATCGTGGCCGCCGTCGTGCCATAACTCCACGCGAAAAGGGAGCTCTTCCGTTGGCGCGGAAGTCCCATCACTCATCGCTACTTTATCCTTGCTCTGCCTCATTGTTCGAGCGGACCGTGCCGCAGGCTTTTTCAATGCTGCGGAGGGTTGGAACGAGATACAATGCTATTCTTGTGACGCAAGGTGACGTAACGGTCCGGGTATTCCCGCGTTGCGGCATAGTAGGCGGCGTACCCGATGCTGCCGTTGGCGGTCACCGCTAGCACCTGTTCGACGCTAGTGCGGCTCTCGTCCCAGAGTTCCACCTTGTAAGGCAAATCCTCGCGGCCAGCGGTCGACTGGCCCGATCGCGGCGTCCGGTGAGCCGGGTCACTGGGCCCCTCATCCGGAACAAAGCGGTAACGGGCCGTCGCGGCGAGATGCCCGGGAGGAAGATCGGAGAGGAGAAGTTCGGAACGGATGTTCATGGCCATTCATTTGTTGTAAACCCGGTGCTGGCGTTTTTCGACCAGAATACGTCAGTCGGGTACGCGCGATAGGGCGGCGTCGATGAATATAACGGCCCCGCAAGGCTCTTCAATGGAAAACAGGCGGCTTGAACAGCTGCTTGATGCCGTCGCCGACTATGCCATCTACATGCTCGATCCGGAAGGGTTCGTCACGACCTGGAATGCCGGTGCCGAGCGGGTCAAGGGCTACCAGGCCGTCGAGATCATAGGCCAGCATTTTTCAAGGTTCTTCACACCGGAGGATCGAGCCAGCGGTCTGCCGGAAAAAATCCTCGAGCAAGCCCGCACTCATGGCCGGCACGAAGCCGAAGGTTGGCGCGTTCGCAAGGACGGCAGCCGCTTTTATGCCAACGCGATCTGCCAGCCGGTGCGCGACGATCAAGGGGCCTTGGTTGGTTTTGCCAAAGTCACGCGCGACATCACCGAGCGCGTGCAGGCGCAGCACGCCATTCTTGAATCCGAGCGGCGCTTTCGGATTTTGGTCGAGGGCGTGCTCGATTACGCGATCTACATGCTCGACCCCAGTGGGATGATCACCAACTGGAATAAGGGAGCCGAGCGCCTCAAGGGCTATTCCGCCGACGAGATCATCGGCCAGCATTTCTCAAAATTCTATACCAAGGAAGACCGTAACTCGGGCTTGCCTATTCACGTGCTGGAGACGGCTGCGCGCGAAGGCCGCTATGAAGCCGAGGGATGGCGCGTGCGCAAGGATGGCAGCCGCTTCTGGGCATCGGTCGTGGTGGATGCGATCCGCGACGATACCGGCAGCCTCATCGGCTTTGCCAAGGTGACGCGCGATATCACCGAGCGCCGCGTTGCGCTGGAGGCCCTGCGCGAAAGCGAACGTCAATTCCGCCTTCTCATCACCGGCGTGACGGACTACGCGATCTTCATGCTGGATCCGAACGGAAACGTTGCAAGCTGGAATGCCGGCGCGCAACGGATCAAAGGCTACACCTCCGATGAAATCATCGGCCTTCATTTCTCCCGCTTCTACACTGAGACCGACCGCTCGGCGGGAGCGCCAGCGCGCGCTCTTTATACGGCCTCACGGGAAGGCCGCTTCGAGGCGGAAGGCTGGCGCCTGCGCAAGGATGGATCGGTCTTCTGGGCCAATGTTGTCATTGATCCGATCCATGACGAAGCCGGCGAGCTGATCGGGTTTGCCAAAATCACGCGCGACATCACTGAGCGCCGAAACGCGCAGCTCGAACTGCAGGAAGCGCAGCGACAGCGTGCTCATGCCCAGCGCATGGATGCCTTGGGACAACTGACGGGCGGCGTGGCGCACGACTTCAACAATCTTTTGATGGTGGTGAGCGGGCATATCCGTACGCTTCAAAAAGCCGTGGCCGACGACGTCAAGCTTGCGCGGGCAGCCAACGCCATTTCTTACGCGGCGGAGCGCGGAGCGGCCCTGACGCGTCAGCTTCTCACTTTTTCCCGCCGGCAGACGCTCAACCCGAAGATTTTTCAGATCGCCGAAAGCGTCAACGCCTGCCGCACGATGCTCGAAAGTTCAGCGGGTTCTGCGGTGCGATTGAATTTTGCGATCGCGCCTGACCTTTGGCCAGTCAATGTCGATCAAAGCGAGCTGGAGCTGGCACTGGTCAACGTCACGCTGAATGCGCGCGATGCGATGCCCGCTGGTGGCGCGCTCCTTATTGCCGCAGACAATGTGACCCTCATCGGCTCTGAGACCGACGCTAGGTTGACGGGCGAGTTCGTAGCGGTCCGCATTACGGATACCGGCTCGGGCATTGCCCCCGATGTGCTGCCGAGAATTTTTGATCCGTTTTTCACGACCAAGGAAGTTGGCAAGGGAAGCGGGCTTGGTCTCTCTCAAGTGCACGGATTCGCGCATCAGTCTGGCGGTACGGTGCACATCGAAAGCCAAATGGGCCGTGGGACTACGGTCACAATCTATCTGCCGCGATCCGATGGGATGCCGCACGCCGTGGCCCACGAGAGCCAGGAAGAGAGCTCAGCCGGCGGGACGGTGCTGGTCGTTGAGGATAATCCCGAAGTGCTGTCGGTCTGCATCTCGATGCTCGAACAGCTTGGCTATGAGACGCACGCGGTGTCGGGCGCCCCCGCCGCGCTGGAGGTGCTCGTGCAGAAGGATTTCGATCTCGTGCTGAGCGATATCGTGATGCCCGGCGGCATGGATGGGGCGGCGCTGGCCAACGCGATCCGCGCGCGAAAGCCGGGCCTTCCCGTTTTGCTGGCAACCGGCTTCAGTCCATCGGGCAGCCACTTGGATTTTCCCGTTCTGCGCAAGCCCTTCGATCTTTCGGAACTGAGCCGGACCGTCGCGCGGCTGATTGCCGAAGCCAGACAGCCTCCCGGCAGTAATCTGGTGCGACTGAGCGAGGCTAGGCGCTCTCCGGTCCGTAAACCTGATTAAGCAAGCTGCTTCTCCGTTGCATCTGCTCAGCGCAGGATGTCTGGGCAGGCGGTTGCGCCTTAGCGAGTCGACATCAAGACAAATGTCAGCTTCGGATTATTTTCGACGCATTTGGCAGAGATTGAGGACTGGTTAATGTCCGCTCCTTTCCGTAAGCGCCGTGCCAAGGGCGGACCAGAAGCGATGCGTTTGGCCAGACTGCGGTGATTCAAACCCCCAAACTGGGGCTCAAATCATGCGCTACAAACTCACCGACTATGAATGGACCGTCATCAAGCCCATGCTGCCGAACAAGCCGCGTAGCGTTCCTCGGGTGAACGACAGACGGGTCCTGAATGGCATTTTCTGGGTCCTCCGATCAGGAGCACCCTGGCGTGATCTGCCGACGGCGCTTGGCCCATACACCACTACCGCTTCGTTAGACTAGGTGGCGGCGGGCCGGTGTTTGGGGCCGCATCATAGAAGCGCTTGCCAGTGCTCATGATGCCGCTGTCCAGATGACCGACAGCTGCATTGTCCGCGTGCATCAGCATAGAGCTTGCATCACAAGGGACCAGCGCCAATCGATGGGAAGGTCCCCGCGCCGGCTTGACGAGCAAAATCCTTGCGGTGGTCGATGGCGAGTTCTGTACGGCTGACGCTGAGCCCAGGTGAGCAACCAGATCGAGCGGTTCTTCAACAGGATCAAATATTGTCGTCGGGTTGCGACGTGCTACGATAGGCTCGCCGCCAACTATCTCGCATTCGTTCAACTCGCGTCAATAAGGCTATGGCTGCGCCTTAATGAGTTCGCGTCCTAGAGTTAGCGTGACGTTGCCAAAGAGCCAAGGATCTGCCATGAGCGAAGCGGAAAAATACATCGCTAATGCTGAGAATTGTATCGAACTGGCTGAACAGGCGCAAAACGCGCCCGCTAAAGCAAGATATCGCCGTATGGCGGAAGCGTGGCTTGCGCTGGCGAAGGAGCAGGAATGGCTCGACGGAGAAATCACTCCTCTACCCGGCCCGGATAGTAAGATTCGTCGCCGTTGAGCAGATGGATTCTCGAGAAGCGTTTCTAAGGAAGCGGCGACGTCGAACTTGCGCACGCAATTTAGAAGGTTCGAGATCATGCCCAGCTGATGAAGCTGGACGTTGACCGCGAGTGATGACGAGAGGACTTACGGAAGCAGCAACGCAGTTGAGCTTTCCCCGTTTTCAGGAGCTCCCATTTTGTCGGGTTCTCTCGACAACGGCAGGTGACCGGAGAGCCCGGCCGGTGAACGGATCTCATCGCTTCGAGTTCTCGCCTGGACGGCTTTCCCCGCTGTAGCCCTGGCCGACAGTCGCTCGAATCAGGCAGCGAACGCCATCAGCGGCAAACTCCAACCGAGCTTGGCCCTCCATGTCTCGAACCAATCCGCCTTCGATCAGCCGGCTGCCGAATCCCCGACGCGAAGGGGGGACAACCGGCGGACCGCCGCTTTCTCGCCAACTTAGATCTAACTGATTAGTCCTGACCTCCCACTCAATTCGAACCCGCCCTTCCGGGCGGGACAGCGATCCATACTTCACTGCATTGGTGGCAAGTTCGTGTAGAGCCAATGATAAGGCCAGTGCCTGCTTTGGAGATACTTCCAGGAAAGGGCCACTGAAAGTGATCTGCCCCGCTTCGAAAGGCGCCATGGCGCGAGCAACTACGTCTCTGAGATCGGCTCCTGACCAACTGCGTTCGGTGAGAAGATCATGAACCCCGGCCAAAGACACAATGCGGCCTTCAAGGGTTTTACGGGTCGCCTGAAGATCGATTGCCCCTCGTAAGGTCTGGAAAATGATGGATTGTACAGTGGCCAGTGTATTCTTCACCCGATGGTTGAGCTCGTTGTTCAGGAGCTGCTGTAACCCTTGCGCTTCCTTGAGTTCGGTGAGGTCGCGGCTAGCCCCCGCGATGGCGACGGGCTTACGCTGTGCGCCATCGCCTTCAAATTCGACGAGCCCCCAGGCACTGAGCCATCGCCAGCTTCCGTCAAGCTGCTTCACGCGATACTCAACGTCGTAGTAGCCGTCCCCGGCGGGATCGAGCGCTTTAGCCACCCGAGCCCACATAACGTCCATGTCATCGGGATGGAATTTGGCTTTCACACCCTCCTCGTCGTGGAGGAAACGAGCATTCGTGAGCCCATACAGCCGTTGCGCATTCTCGTCGTAGATGCAGATGTTGTCGGCCATCGTATAGCGCCACGTGCCCATTTTGGAAGCGATCATGGCAAGATCAAAGGTGCGCTGTTGGCGCTCCAGTGCGAGCCGCATATCGTGCTCTCGCGTCACATCCTGGAAGCAGGTAATAGCACCAACAACCGTCCCGGCGACATCCCGAAGGGGAGCCACGTTCAGTCGCGCCACCCAGCGCTTTCCACCCGGGTTTTGGATGACAACTTCGACGCCTTCGAAGCTTTCGCCCGACAGCGCCGCGCGAGCCATCGGCGTTTCCTCGGACTGAAGAGGGCGACCCTGCAGATCTTCAATGCGAAAGGATCCGAAAAAACGCTGGGCCGGCTCGAGTGAGTGGAAACCTCTTCCCCACAGCCGAAGCGCCTGTCGGTTCACGCGAAGCAGATGGCCGTCAGCATCGCATGTGCAGATGCCAATCGGAAGCGCGTCGAGGATTGCCTGATCCAGATCAAGAAATGATTCCAGAAGCGGCGCCTGCTCCGGCACTTCGAGGTTCAAGAGGGCCACAAGGATCTCCCGATGTGCAGAAGAAATGGTGTCTTAAGAAGCGCCCGTTCTGGATGGAAAGCAAGGAGGGAGTCCCGATGGAACCGGTCGCCTGGACACGTTGGATTATCCGTTGTCCGTGCTGTTGCGCCCATGCTTTCCATCGAGCTCCTGCTGCAATAAGGCGCCCACGGCATCGGCTGCAAACTCCAAATATGGCGCATCAAACGCCTGGTCGTCGCTGGGTTCACCATATCCCATAACGAAGGTGCCGATCGGCTCGCGCTGACGGCCATAAACCGGGCGCGAACGCAATGACTTGATACCATGCGCAAGGCAGGTGGCGATGAAAAAGTCGCTAAAGCGGCTCTCCTTGTTCATGTCATGTATTGTGATGATCTCGTTTCCATCCATGGCAGCGGTACAGCAGCCAATGTAAGGAGGCCCCATTGGAAGATCTTTGATGACCTCTTGAAAGGTGAGGGGCAGGCTTGGAAAAACCGAACGCTCAAGCTTTGAGTGATCAGAGCTTGCGATTGACACCCCGGCCCTGCAGCCGGGCACCAAAGCTTCCACGCGCTTGCAAAGCGTGGCGATGTGCGCTCCGAGCGGTTCATCCGGCGTGTCGGACAGGAAGTATTGTTGTGTCAGCCGATCCATGGGACAAATGTAGTACATTCTGCGCGGGTCGGCCATCCGTCGGCAGCTGTGGCTTATGTATTTAGAGGCTGCATCCCCGAACAATGCCCGCTTCCATGCTCCTGCCTCGTTCCTTAAGATCGGTGGTGCGATGGTCGCGGTGGAGGTTCGCGAAGCGCCATACCGGCGCGAAGGTCTTGGTGGCCGGGCTTCAACAGCTGCTCTTGAGGCGCGCAGCCGCCTTCCGAGTGACACGGCAGCGAAGACGTCTGGGTCAGCGGATGGGTTGGGAGCCGGTCGGCAAGCTCAAATCTACCAATCGCAAAATCGGTGCTGCACCTGCGAAGGTTTCTGCCTCGGTGGCCATTACCAGGACGGGTGACCGCAGAGTCGAGTGGAACCAAAGCCATACTGGGGCATTTATTGCAAATTCGCTTGGGGCGTCTCTTGAGACAATGCATTGATCTGATTCCCCCGAGCGAGTGCGTGGGAAGAATATCCCCGGAAGCGCTCGAATATGAATGATGCCAGCTGGGAATTCAGGCCGGAGGCCATTACTGCCGCCGACTGGCGTCAGATCGTTCAGAGCGCAACCGACACGGCGATTATCACCACCAATCAGGCGGGCCTGGTGACGAGCTGGAACCAGGGTGCGTTCCGGCTGCTCGGCTGGACTGAGGAAGAAATGCTCGGCCAGACCCTCGCGCGGCTGTTCGAAGATTCGAGCCAGATCGATCGTGAATTCAGGGATGCCCGGGATCACGGCCTAGGTGGCGGCACCGAAGGCTGGCGGATCAAGAAGGGCGGCAGCCGACTGTGGGCTGTCGGCGAAATGACGCCCATTCGCGACGCGGCCGGCGAGATTACAGGATTCGTGAAGATTCTGCGCGACCGCACCCGGGCCAAGGTGGCGGAGGAGGCCGCCGCCGCCGAGCGTCGCGCGCTCGAAATCCTTAATCGAGCAGGATCGGCACTCGCGGCGGAGACAGACGTCCACAAGCTGGTTCAGATCGTCACTGATGCCGGCGTGGAGCTGTCGGGCGCCGAGTTCGGTGCCTTCTTCTACAATGTGCTCAATGAGCAGGGCGAGAGCTATATGCTCTACACCCTGTCGGGAGCGCCCATTGAGGCGTTCTCCAAATTCCCGATGCCGCGCAACACCGCGGTATTCGCACCGACCTTCACCGGCGAGGGTATCGTCCGGTCCGACGACATCACCAAGGACCCGCGTTACGGCAAGAACGCGCCTCGCAAAGGGATGCCGGAGGGCCATCTCCCTGTGCGGAGCTATCTCGCCGTCCCGGTCGTTTCACGAACCGGCGAGGTTTTTGGCGGACTGTTTTTCGGCCATGCTACGCCGGGCGTGTTCGACGAGCGCTCCGAAAGGGGATTGGTTGGTCTAGCGGCCGAAGCCGCGGTAGCGATTGACAACGTAAGGCTCTCCGAGGCGGCCCAACGCGAAATTTCTGAACGCCGTCGTGCCGAAGAAGCGTTGCGAGAGCTAAATGCTACCCTCGAGCAGCAGGTTGCGGAACGGACAGCTCAGCTTAAAGCGAATGAGGAGGCGCTGCGGCAATCGCAGAAGATGGATGCGATCGGCCAGCTCACCGGCGGTGTCGCCCATGATTTCAACAACCTCCTGCAGGTGATTATCGGCAACCTCGACACCATCCTGCGCAATGTCTCCAATGATGCACCGAGGTTGAAGAGAGCCGCCAATCAAGCGCTCAATGGCGCGCGGCGGGCGGCGGCCCTTACTCAGCGCTTGCTGGCCTTCTCGCGGCGTCAGCCGCTCGATCCGAAGCCGCTGAACGTGAACGGGTTGGTGACCAACCTTTCGGAAATGGTGCACCGAACGCTCGGTGAGATTGTCGCGGTCGAGACCGTGCTCGCCGCCGGTCTATGGCAGGTCGAAGCGGATGCCAACGAGCTCGAGGCAGCGATCCTCAATCTGGCAGTTAACGCCCGCGACGCCATGCCGGACGGGGGCCGCCTTACCATCGAGACCGCCAACACCCACATCGACGAGGCCTACGCAGCCAACTATGCCGAGGTGAGCCCTGGCCAGTATGTGTCCATCTCCATCTCGGACACAGGCCAGGGGATGAACGAGCAGACTTTGAGCAAAGCGTTCGAACCCTTTTACACCACAAAACCGGTCGGCAAAGGCACAGGCCTCGGCCTCAGCCAAGTCTATGGCTTTGTCAAGCAGTCTGCCGGCCACGTGAAAATTTATTCCGAAGTGGGACAGGGAACGACAGTCAAAATTTATCTTCCGCGACTTATGACCGTTGGCGCGGACGCCGAGAGCGGGGCAGATGCGACGATCCCTGATGGTGATGGAGAGGAGACCATCCTAGTCCTTGAAGACGACGATGACGTCAGGACATATTCCGTCGAAATTCTGCGGGAGCTCGGCTATCGCGTGGTCGAAGCTCACGATGGGCCGTCCGCACTGCGACTGTTGGAACGCCAGGGCCGCGTGGACCTGCTGTTTACGGACGTCGTGCTGCCCGGCGGCCTGACCGGCGCGCAGGTGGCTGAGCAGGCGCGCGGGTTGAAGCCTAATCTGAAGGTGTTGTTCACAACGGGTTATGCCCGCAACGCGATCATCCACCACGGTCGGCTGGACAAGGGCGTGCGGCTGATCACCAAGCCCTTCAGTTCTGCCGACTTGGCCGCTAGAATTCGGGATGTCCTGGATGACCGTTCCTAGAGGCTAAGAAGGAGTTATTTCCTTGGATCGCCACGCTATTTGAGAAGGTCGTTATGGAAGTAGGTGTGTCCACGTCAAACGCAGTCGAGACGGTGCTGGAGCGTGCGCTCGGCGCCGTGCTGGCCGGCGGCTGGCTGATGCGGTCGCGGACGACAACGCGTCAGCCACCCTCAATCGCATGGCCGAAGAATACGACGGGAAGGCGGCGGAGCTGCTCGCCGAAAAGCGCTCCACAATTAGCGGCGATGTGAACGGACACGTCCACCGCCGGCAGAGGGAAAGGGTTGTCGAAGCCCAGATACTGCTAGTGGCGGCTCTCGTTCTCGTTGTGGTGGACCTCATTTGGAAAGTTGCGATGGTTACTCAAACCTTATCTGAACGACTGGCAAGTTCGGGCGTGCCGGGCCTCGACGAGGTCTTGATTGGCGGTCTGGAGCGCGAGAACCTCTATCTGATCGAGGGTACGCCAGGGTCTGGGAAAACAACACTGGCGATGCAGTTCCTCATCGAGGGTGCCCGCCACGGTGAAGGGACGCTCTACATCACCCTTTCCGAAAGCGAGCAGGAGCTACGTAAGACCGCCGCCAGTCACGGATGGTCCCTGGAGGGGGTCACCATTCTTCAGGTCATACCGCTCGAGGCAGATCCCGACCAGCAGCAGGGCTTACTGCATCCGTCGGAGGTGGAGCTCGGCCACACCATCAAGTTGATAATGGACAAAATCGACCAGGAGAAGCCGGCGCGTTTGGTGATCGACGCTCTTACCGAGCTTCGGCTCCTCGCTGAGGACTCGTTCAATTACCGTCGCCAGATCCTGACTCTGAAGCGCTTCTTTTCGGAGCGGGACTGCACGGTGCTGGCTTTGGACGATCTCACGGAGACCGTCCCGGGGCTGCACCTGCACAGTGTCGTTCATGGCGTGTTCAGCCTCGAACAGCGCCGGATGGAATACGGCGCGGTACGCCGGCGGCTGTCAATCATCAAGCTGCGTGGCGTAGACTTTCGCAGCGGCTATCATGACTACATCATACAGACAGGGGGCCTGCGAGTGTTTCCCAGCCTGGTCGCGGCCCAGCATAAGGCGAGCTTTCACAGCGATCCCATTTCCAGCGAAAAGCCGGAACTGGATGCCCTGCTCGGTGATGCGCTTCGTCGCGGGACCAGTACCTTGCTGATTGGACCGTCCGGTGTCGGGAAATCTACCCTCGCGATCCAGATCGCCCTGGCCGCGGCGAAACGCGAAGAGCGCGCCGCCCTGTTCGCGTTCGATGAAAGCTACCGCACCGCCGCGGACCGTGGGCGGCGGCTGGGGCTCGACCTCGACGCCCCCAAGGAAGCCGGCCGGCTATCATGGACCGACCTCAGCCCGACTACGCTGTCGCCTGGCGAGTTCGTTTCCGAGGTCCAACGGGAAGTCGCCGCGGGCGCCCGGGTCGTGGTCATCGACAGCCTGAACAGCTACATCGCCTCGATGCCTCAGGAACAGGCGCTAATCTTGCATATGCACGAATTGCTCACCTATCTGGGAAATCAGGGAATCGTGACGATCCTGATCCTCGCCCAACACGGACTAGTCGGCGAGACTCACGTTCCGTTGGATCTCAGTTTCATGGCGGACACGATCGTGCTGCTGCGCTACTTCGAAGCCGAGGGACAAGTTCGAAAGGCAGTGTCGGTTTTGAAGAGCCGGGCCGGCGAGCACGAAACCACAATCCGGGAGTATACGCTGTCATCGAAGACCGGCGTGACCGTAGGCGAGCCGCTGCGAGGTTTTCAAGGCGTGCTCACCGGGGTGCCGAGGTTCGTCGGGACGCGCGAGGCGTTGGCAGAATCCAGCGATGATGAATAGCGGCATTGAACGGCCTACACTACGTATCCTGATCCTCGCTCCCTCCGGCCGGGACGCGCCGACCGTGGCCGATGTCATCGCGAAGGCCAGCATGCATCCGCATACGTGCGCGACACTGGAGTCGCTCTGCGTCGAGATTGCCGATGGAGCCGGCGCCATCCTGCTCGCCGAAGAAGCGCTGAAGGAGCAGGACGCCATCGACCGGCTTCATCGTACGCTCGGGAAACAATCCGCTTGGTCTGAACTTCCGGTCCTGCTGATCGCCAAGGCCAACGGACGCGGCCCGACGCGCCCCGCCGCTGAACGGATTGGCGATTATCGCAATATCGTCATGCTGGAGCGGCCGTTGCGTTCGGCTTCGCTCATCAGCGCGTTGCAATCGGCCTTGACGGCGCGCCGGCGTCAGTACGAGATCCGGGATCACCTCTTGGAGCGCGCCCGGCAGGAAGCGGAGCTTCGCCGCCTGAATGAGACCCTGGAGCAACGCGTGCAAGCGCGCACGTGCGAACTGCAGGAGGCTTTGCAAGAGCTTCAGAAAGCGATGCGCGAACGCGAGGAAGCTCAGCGCGCGCTCGCTCAGGCGCAGAAGACGGAGGCGATCGGCCAATTGACCGGCGGTATTGCCCACGACTTCAACAACCTCCTGATGGTCATCAGTGGCGGCCTTGACATGCTCGAGCGCTCAGCGGACCTGGAGCGGCGGCGAAAGCTGATCACAGCCATGCGCCAAGCTGCTGGGCGGGGCGAGGCGCTCACCCGTCAGCTACTCGCCTTTGCCCGGCGGATGACGCTGGCTCCCGAGCCTGTCAGCTTGCGAAACCTGATCGACGGCATGCGCATCCTGGTAGGCGGCGCGCTTCGCGGTGATATCACAGTCGAGGTGGATTTGGACCCTCAGCTCTGGCCGGTTCTCGCCGATCCCGGGCAGCTTGAACTGGCGCTTCTCAATCTGGCTGTGAATGCGAGGGATGCGATGCCTTCCGGTGGGGTGCTCACGCTCGCCGCCTCCAATGAGCGGCTTGACGGATCGCACGCGAACGGCGCCCAGGGCGAGTTCGTGCGCATTGAGGTCCAGGACACCGGTACAGGCATTCCGCCGGAGATCATGGATCGCATATTCGATCCATTTTTCACAACCAAGGCAGTCGACAAAGGTACGGGACTGGGCCTCAGCCAAGTTTATGGGTTTGCCAGCCAATCGGGCGGCCACATCGAAGTCCATAGTCATGTAGGACAGGGTACAACCTTCATTTTGCACCTTCCACGGGCAGCAACGGCCTTGGCCGAGACCCAGCCGGAGCAGTCGTCAGCCCCAAGCGATCGCCTCGCGCAGGACGGTCGCAAGGTGCTTGTCGTTGAGGACAACGACGATGTCGCCGAACTTGCGATGGAGATGATGACGACCCTCGGCTTCGTTGTAGAGCGCGTTGCTAACGCGAGAGAAGCACTCGCTAAGCTTGCAGCCGATGGCCGAGACGTGGATCTTGTATTCTCGGATGTTGTGATGCCCGGCGGGATGAATGGTGTCGATCTGGCGCGTGAGCTGAAGAGGCTGAGGCCTGGACTGCCGGTGTTGCTGACCTCAGGCTATTCGGACGCCGTTCGCGAGTTGGATCCCAGCGAAGGTCTGCCGCTGATCGCGAAGCCTTATCGGCTTGAAACTCTGCAAGGCGCCTTGCGCGAATTCGCCGGCTTCGCTTGAGTAGGTTGGCGGCAGGGAAAAAAGCTGAGCGCGCCATGTACGGCTCCAGATCGCCAGCTGGCATTGGCGGCGTTGGGATCATTCCGGGAAGCGCGAGCGAGGCGCTCGCCAAAGCCGCGCTTGTTTGTCGACGCTAGACTAGCTAAACCAAAGCGCGGGCAGAGAGCGCCTTGGCGTTGCAGCGGCGCCGATTTTTGATCGGGGCCGCAAGGATCTAGCCAGACAGGGGCGTTTCGGCAACGTCGAGCAACGCCCCAAGGCCTTGCCGCAGGCGACGCGTGGCCGTGTTCTCGGTCGCAAGGCCGAATACGGCCAGCGATCGTCCGGTCGCTTCGTAAGCGTGCCCGAACTCGAACGTAGGCATCTGTGTGTCCGGCTGATTGGTGTCGATCAGCCCCAACCAGCGGCTTCCGTCGGTGACGGGGGGAAGTGTGAAGTTCACGACGTCGTAATGAGCGTTGTAGACCAGAAGCATGGTCGCATCGGAACCACGGCGCTTGATGCCGGTCTCCTGGGCGCGTCCGTCGAGCAGCATGCCAAAGCACTTGGCGTTGCCGTCTTGCCATTGCTCATCGGTCATCTCCTTGCCGGAGGGGGACAGCCAGGTCACGTCCTTGACGTCGAGCTCTTCATTGTGGGAGCCGACCAGGAAGCGGCTGCGGTAGAGGATCGGGAAGGCTTTGCGCGTCGCGATCAGCTTGCGCGTGAATTCGCGCAGATTGCGGCCGTTGGCCGTGATCCCCATCCAGTCGAGCCAAGTGGTCTCGTTGTCCTGGGCATAGGCGTTGTTGTTGCCGTTCTGAGTGTGCCCGAATTCATCTCCCGCAAGAAGCATTGGCGTACCGTGGGATAGCAACATCGTGGCGAGCAGGTTCCGCTTCTGTCGTTCGCGCAGCGCATTGATGTCGGGATCGTCGGTCGGCCCCTCGGCCCCGCAATTCCAGGAATGATTGTTGCTGTGCCCGTCGCGATTGTCCTCGCCATTCGCCTCGTTGTGCTTGTCGTTGTACGAGACGAGGTCGTTGAGGTTGAAGCCGTCATGAGCCGTGACGAAGTTGACGCTGGACCAAGGCCGCCGTCCGCGCTTGTTGAAGAGATCGCCGGACCCTGACACGCGCTTGGCAAGCTCTGCCAACGTCCCTTCATCGCCCTTCCAGAAGGCGCGCACGGTATCCCTGAATTTGTCGTTCCACTCGGCCCAGCCGGGCGGGAACTGGCCGACTTGGTAGCCACCGGGCCCAATGTCCCAGGGCTCTGCGATCAGCTTGACGCTGGACAGCACCGGATCCTGGCGGCAGGCGTCGAGGAAGCCGCCGCCTTCGTCGAAGCCATAGGGCTCTCGCGCGAGGATCGTGGCGAGGTCGAAGCGGAAGCCGTCGACCCGCATCTCCGTGGCCCAATAGCGCAGGGAATCCGCAACCAGCTGCAGCACCCGCGGATGCGACAGGTTCACCGTGTTTCCGGTGCCGGTATCGTTGATGTAGTAGCGCTTCTGGTCCGGCAGCAGGCGATAATAGCTGGCGTTGTCGATGCCCTTGAACGACAGCGTCGGGCCGAGCTCGTTGCCTTCCGCGGTGTGGTTGTAGACGACGTCCAGGATGACCTCGATTCCATGGGCGTGGAACTGGTTGACCATTTCCTTGAATTCGTTCGCGAATGGCGTCTTTAGGTAACGCGGCTCCGGGGCGAAGAATCCGATGGAATTGTAGCCCCAGTAATTGCGCAGGCCTTTGTCGACCAGGTAGCTGTCGTCAACGAAGGCATGGATCGGCAGCAGCTCCGCGCTGGTGATCCCGAGCGAGCGAAGATAGGAGGGAATCTCCGAATGCGCTAGGCCCGAGAATGTGCCGCGATCCGCCTCGGGAACGAGCGGATGCCGCTGGGTGAACCCCTTCACGTGCATTTCGTAGACGATCGCGCGCTCCCACGGCACTTCGGGCTTGCGCGCCGCACCCCAGGTGAACGCGGGGTCGATGACGCGGCACTTCTGCATCAAAGGTGCGCTGTCGCGCTCGTCGTAAGACAGATCCTTGTCTGCGTGATCGAGCTGGTAGCCGAACAGTTCGGGTCCCCAGCGCAGTTGCCCAACCAGCTGCTTGGCATAAGGATCGAGCAGGAGCTTGTTGGGATTGAAGCGGTGCCCGGTGTCGGGCTCGTAAGGACCATGGACGCGATAGCCGTAGACGGTGCCGGGACGGGCAGCGGGCAGATAGCCGTGCCAGACCTCATCGGTATATTCCGGCAGCTCGATCCGCTCGATCTCGGTTTCACCGTCGTCGTCGAACAGGCAGAGCTCGACCTTGGTAGCGTGGGCCGAGAATAGCGCGAAGTTGACGCCAAGGCCGTCCCAGGTAGCGCCAAGCGGAAACGGTTTGCCCTCCGTGATCCGGGAACGGCGCAGGCTCGACGCCGCCCGCGTCAGGGCGTCGTCCGATTGCGTTTTTTGGTCCATTTTTGCCCCCGATGCAATCCGCTCAGGATGTCGGCGCTACTGTGGGTATCTCAACCCCGGCCTGCTCTGTGGCCGCAGCCGAGGCGATCACTGCCGCGGGAGGCACCTCGGCCGGCTTCGGCAGGGCGACGGCGCGCTGCTGGGCGGCTTCCTTGCTGATCGCGGCGATCGAGTTTCCAATCCGCCCGACGATGGCGGTCAGCTCGGCATCGGAAAGGCCAAGACGCTTTCTGACGAGCCGCATCTGAATGCGATCGGTCAGGTCGAGCTTGTTGCGAATAGGCTTGGGGATCGAGCGGCGCATGGCGGCTACTCCTGTGTGTTGTCGTAACCGCTGCTAGCGCATTCCGTTCCGACACGGGCCAAGGATCTCAGCCAGCGGCGACGGCAGCTATTTCCAACTCGGCAGAAGGTATCGGCATCCGGATTGCGCTCTTGCTTTCCAGCGTCGCGAGAACGTCCAGCTGCGATGTTTGCCGAAGGGCCGGCAGCCGGCGATAGGCGGCCAAATAGTCGCTCGCCATCCGCCCCGCCGTGAAGCGTTGTTCGAACCGTTTGCGGATCGCCGCTCGATCCAATGTCCCGACTGCGTTGGCCGCCGCGATCGCCTCCTCGACAGAGTTCACGACGAATCCGCTGAGGCCGTGGTCGATGACCTCCGGCACTGAGCCGTGGGAAAGCGCAACCACTGGCGTGCCGCAAGCCATCGCCTCAATCATGACGAGACCGAAGGGCTCAGGCCAGCAGATTGGAAAGAGCAGCGCGCGCGCATTGCCGAGGAAGTCGGCTTTCTGAACTTCATTGATCTCGCCGATGAACTCGACGTTCGGATGCGCTTCAACCATCGGCGCGATCACTTGATTCCAATAGCACTGATCTGCGGCGTCGATCTTGGCGGCCATCTTCAGGCGAACGCCCGTCCTGGCAGCGATCTCGATGGCCTTGTCCGGTCCTTTTTCGGGAGAGATGCGTCCAAGGAACGCAAAATAGTCTCCGGATGGCGCTGGCCGATAGGGGAGGATGTTCTCGGGCAATCCATGAAGCACGGTGGCGAGCCAGTTGACCGGGGGCATCGGACGGCGTTGTGCGTCCGAAATCGAGACCAGCGGAGGCTCGGCGAAGGCGGAGTAGAACGGCTTCAGATCGGGCAGATCGAGACGCCCATGCAATGTCGTGACGGTCCGGTCCGCATAGCGCCGCATCAAGGGATAATGCAGATGATCGATGTGGAAGTGCAGGACGTCGAATTCGTTCGCTCGCCTGGCAACTTGATCCAGCATCATGACGTGGTACGGCGTCATATCCTTCACGGAAGGATCCAGCCGCAGGGCCATTTTCGAGCACGGCACCAGCTCCGCAGATGTGACGGAGTCTCCGCTTGCGAACAGGGTAACCTCATGGCCCTGACGGACCAGCTCTTCGGTCAAATACGAGACGATGCGCTCGGTGCCTCCGTAGAGCCGTGGCGGGCAGCTCTCCGCAAGCGGAGCGATTTGCGCGATTTTCATGATCTGTGCTCGATTTCTTCTAGATCGATGATCGGTAGAGATCCGCGTATGACTTGGCCGATTGCCTCCAGCTGAAAGCCTGCGCCATGGCGGCTCTGCGCATCTGGTCGAGGCGGTCCTTCATGCCGAAGGTCGAGAAGGCGCGGCAAAGACTGCCGAGAAAGCCCGGAGCCGATGCACGATCGAACAGGAAGCCGGTCTCGCCGTCGACGATAGTCTCGGCAAGGCCGCCGGTACGATGGCCGATTGGCAGAGAGCCGAAGCGCTGGGCATACATCTGGCTCAGCCCGCACGGCTCAAAGCGCGACGGCATTAGTGTGAAATCGCTGCCGGCGAAGATCTTGCGCGCCTCGGCATCTTCGAAGCCAATCTTGACGGCAATCGACTGCGGGGCTCGCGCCTGCGCTTGAAGAAGGGCTTCCTCGAAGCGGGGTTCGCCCTTGCCCGTGACGACGATCTGGCCGCCCGCGTCGACGATCGCTTGCGCGCTCTCGATGACGAGATCAACGCCCTTCTGATGGACCAGGCGCGCGACCAGGGCGAACAGCGGACCGCGGGACACGGCAAGACCGAACTGACCCCGGACATCGTCGGCGTTCTTCGCGCGTTCGGTCCAATCGCCGGCCCCGAACGGCTGGAGCAGCGATGAACAGGTCCGCGGATCCCAACTCTCGTCGATGCCGTTCAGAATGCCCGATAGCTGATGGCGATCGGCGCGTTGCCGCAACAAGCCCTCGAGACCGCACCCGAACTCCGCCGTTGTGATCTCGCGGGCATAGGTCTGGCTGACGGTGGTCAGGTGGGAAGCGTAGACGAGGCCAGCCTTGATGAATGACAGGCGATTGTAGAATTCCACGCCATCGATGTTGAAGCTGGCCTCCGGGATGCCCAGCGGCGCTAGCGAACTGCGGTCGAAGACGCCTTGATAGGCGAGATTGTGGATCGTGAAGACCGTCGGAATATGGGCGTAATGCCATTCCAGATAGCCTGGGATTAGCGCGCATTGCCAATCGTTGGCGTGCACCAGATCGGCCCGCCAATCCTTGTCGACCAGGCCTCTGGCGAGCTGCGCGGCGGCGTAAGAAAATGTCGCAAACCGGACGTTGTTGTCGCTCCAGTCGGCGCCGCGGCCGTCGGCATAGGGAGTTCCGTCCCGCTCGTACAACTCTCGGCAACGAACGACATAATAGCCCAAGCCATCTGCGGTATGCCCAAGGCCGATCTCGAACGCCGGAAGGGCGGCGAATGGCTGGCATCGGCCGATGGGCTTGAGGTCCTTGAGCCCGCGCAGAACCGCGGGATAGCCGGGAATGATGACGCGTACGTCAGCAAAACTCTGCAAGGCGCGCGGGAGAGCCGCCGATACGGCGGCAAGGCCGCCCACTTGAACGAAGTCCGATACTTCCGGGGTCGCGAACAGGATTCGCATTCGCTAGGGCCGCCGGCCGAAGTGGTCTACGCCAACCATCTTTGTCGATTCCAGAGGCGCTTCCCCAATGAAGCGCCATTCGGAAATTCCGCGCCGCAGCAATGGTTCCTTTACGGAGCAATCAATCGCGCTTTTTTGCGTCGGTTCAAAAGTGTACAGAAGCCCCCGGCGGACAATGCGGGGCGATGGGTGAGCTGTTAGACAATGCCGGCCGGCCCTGCCAGGAACGATTGCACGGACGCCAGCTTCTTCGTCCACACGCATGCTTGAGTGATCGTAAAGGCGCGTCAGACGCCGCAAGTCTCGCCGAAGCATGCTGGTCACGAACTAAAGGCGAACAGCTTGGGTCAAAGTCTAGGAGCAGTCGGGCAAATCCGGCGCCACGGTCCGCAGATCGGGGATCATGGGGTCGTCTTCAATCTTTGGGCGCCGACCGCACAATCAGTCGAATTGCTTGAGGCCAACCAAGCGCCGCAGCGGATGCTGCCTGATAGTGACGGTTGGTATCAATTGTTGAGCCCGACCGCTCACGCCGGTACACGTTATCAATTCAGGATCAATGAAGAGTTGGTTGTCCCCGATCCCGCCTCGTTCTTTCAGCCTGATGATGTCGGCGCGCCGAGCGAGGTCGTCGATACGGCGACGCTTCGAGACCCCATCCTCTACCCAGGGCGGCCCTGGGCGGAGGCGGTGATCTATGAGCTGCACGTCGGCGCCTTCAGCCAGGAAGGGACCTATGCCGGTGTTGAGAGCAGGTTACCCTACCTGCGCGATCTCGGCATCACGGCCATCGAGCTTATGCCACTCAACGATGTCCCTGGGCGGCACAATTGGGGCTATGACGGCGTGCTGCTGAACGCACCAAACGCGCGTTATGGACGGCCGCAGGACCTCAAGCGGCTTTTGCGGGCCGCTCACGCGCTGGACATCATGGTCTATCTGGACGTCGTCTATAACCATTTCGGACCGCAGTTGAATTATCTACACAGCTATGCGGAGAGCTTCTTCACGACGCGTCATACGACCGGGTGGGGTCCTGCGGTCAACCTGGAGGGACGCGAGGGCGCATTTGTTCGCGAGTTTCTGATCGAGAACGCGCTGATGTGGCTGCGCGACTACGGCTTCGACGGCCTTCGCTTCGATGCGGTCCACGCCCTCAAGGACGATTCAGATCGACACTTTCTAACCGAGCTCGCCGAGACGGTGCGTCACGAATTGCCAGGCCGCCGCGTGCATCTGATGCTGGAGAATGAAGCAAACCAGGCCCGTCTACTTGAGCGGCAGCAGGGGCGGGTGAGGTATTATGACGCGCAGTGGGGTGACGATTTTCACAACGC
Source organism: Bradyrhizobium genomosp. I (2014) (assembly GCF_000261685.1). Taxonomy (GTDB): domain Bacteria; phylum Pseudomonadota; class Alphaproteobacteria; order Rhizobiales; family Xanthobacteraceae; genus Bradyrhizobium. Next base: position 84,769 of record NZ_AJQE01000044.1, read on the forward strand.
GTTGCATGTCCTCCTAACTGGGGAGGATGAGGGTTACTATCGTGCCTTTGCCGATAAGCCTCTGGAGCATCTCGCACGATCCTTGACTGAAGGGTTTGCCTATCAGGGCGAAGTCTTTCCGCTTCACAACGAACCCCGCGGCGAGCCGAGTGCTCACCTTCCACCCGAAGCCACCATCTTCTTCGCCCAGAACCATGATCAGGTCGGCAATCGTGCCTTTGGGGAGCGCTTGTCGAAACTGGTCAGTCCGGAAAAGCTCGATCAGGCCCTCGCCCTGGTTCTGCTCAGTCCGCACATTCCCATGTTGTTCATGGGTGAGGAGGCGGCGATCGACACCCCGTTCCTATTCTTCGCGGATTGGTCCGGCGAAGCCGCCGAGTTGACGCGCGAGGGACGACGAAAGGAATTTGCGCACTTCAAGGCATTCGCGACGCCTGAAATGCGAGCGAGCATTCCGGACCCTTGCGACGAGCAAACGTTCCGAGCATCGAAGCTGGATTGGAAGGCGATCGATAGCTCCCCGGCGAGCCTCAAGTTCCGGGCTCTGACCGCCCAATTGCTCCGGATCCGGCGCGAGAAGATTGTTCCGCTGATCAAGAACGGCTTTGTCTCGGCCGAGCGAAGTCTGCTTGGAAAGACCGCGCTCACGCAGGGAATTGATGTCCGCTGGAAAACAGTCGATGGCGGCAGCCTACAAATCGTAGCCAATTTCGGTCAAAATGATCTGCGATTGCCAAGCCTGATTGAGGGCGTGACGCTTTGGCGGCTCCATGCGGCCGATCACGAAGCACTCCCTCCGAGCGACCTTCTCGTAAGAGTGGGTTCTTCCACCCAGACGCAATAAAGCGTCAGGCCATTCGGCCTAACCCTTCAGGCCGAAGACTTCTTCTCGGAAGTGTTTCGTCAGATGCCTTCTAGGGCCTTAAACGGTCGGCTGACGTTGATAGCTTTCGCCAATCCAGAGCAGTGGTTCACTTCTCGGGACGCGAAGCCGTACCCCACAGCCGATCTGCTTCGGATAAACATTTGTTAGTCCTCGGAATGCGGGTGCTGCTCGCTCGGCAACCAAGACACGCGAGTTCCGATACCGGACGTGTTGTGATAGATGGACGTACGCAGTCACGGCAAAAGAGGGACTCTGTTAAGGCCTAGCACACCAATGGTCTTTACGGGTTCTTCGGCTCTCTGCCCTAGCTTGTCCAACGGGTGGGGCAATCTCAATGGGCATTTTGGCGCGATTTGGTGGTCTCTTCGCCGTGGGCGACCAGACCGATCCGCTCGGCGGTTCGGTGCTCGTTGCGCAGTTCCGGGTGTTGCGCGAGCAGGTGCCCGTTCTTTATTCTGTGCTTCTGGCCAACAGCATCAGTGTCGGGTTGGTTCTTCCGAACAGCGTCTCCTCTTGGCTGCGGTTTGCCCTGCCAACCGCGCTGCTGATGGTATGTGTTTTTCGTCTGGTCCAGTGGCTCCGGTTGAAGAAGGCGGATCTTACGGCTCCAGAGGCGTACCAGGAGCTGGCAAGGGTTCGTCTGGCGACCGTGGTGCTCAGCACCGGATTTGTGACTTGGATTTTGGCCCTGTTCCTCACGGTCGAACCCGGTCTGCGCGCGCCGGTTGCTCTCCTACTCTTCATGGGGTGCGTCGGTACTGCCTACTGCCTCGCCAGCTTCCCGCCGGCGTCTCGCTTGGTGATGTTGATTGCCGGCGCGCCGATTGCGACGCTTCTACTGTTCTCCGGCGAAGGCGTCCTGGTCTCGGTTGGGATCAATCTCTTGGCGTTGCTCGCTCTGCTTGCTCGCATGATCAACACCAATTTTCGCTTCTTCGTTACGCTGGTCGAGACCCACAGACAGCTGTCTGAGGAGGGTGATCGCGCACGTGCCGCAGAGCAGATCGCGACCACCCTCGCGGAACGCTTCGACAGTGCCCTCAACAACATGTCCCAGGGTCTCTGCTTCTTTGGCGAGGACCAGCGTCTGATCGTGTGCAACAGGCAGTATCTCGAGGTCTATGATCTGGATCCGAAGTTGGTCCGGCCAGGCATGAAGCTGACGGAGATCGTCGATCTGCGCTATTCCGCTGGCAGCGCGCCGAAAATGTCGAAGAGTGACTATCTCGTTTGGCGCAACAGCTCTCACGTGATCGCTGAAAACTCGGATACGACCGTGGAATTGAATAACGGCCGGATCGTGCGAATCCGGCATCGCCCGATTGAAGGAAAGGGCTGGGTCGCGACACACGAGGACATCACGGAGCGTCATCGAACCGAAAAGGCTCTTGCGGAAGCAAAGGCCACCGCGGAGCAGGCAGAAGCTGCTGCCCGTGCTGCTCACTCACATCTGACCGAAGCCCTCGACGTGGTCCCCGAAGGGCTTGCCGTTTTCGATAAGAACGATCGTCTGGTTCTCTGGAATCGCCAGTACGCCGAGGTCTACGCCGTAAGTCGCGACGCGCTTGTCGTTGGCATGCCGTTCGAAAGCCTCCTTCGCGCGGGCTTGACGGCCGGGCAGTATCCGGAGGCCGTCGGGCGGGAAGAGCAGTGGCTCGTCGACCGCCTCGCCCGTCATGCCTTGCCGCATTACTCGCACGAGCAGCATCTGGCCGGCGACCGCTGGATCCGTGTCGAGGAAAGGCGAACCAGCGATGGAGGTAGTATCGGTGTCCGTATCGATATCACCGATCTCAAGCGGCGCGAGGCGTCATTCCGCCTTCTGTTCGAGGAAAATCCTCTTCCGATGTGGGTGGCCGATGCGAAGACGGGGCAACTTCTTGCAGTAAACGGCGCGATGTGCCGGCATTACGGCTACTCCCGCCAGGATCTACTGGCCATGTTCGAGCATGAATTCGAATGCGCTGGGCAAGAACTTGGCCACAGCGATTGCGCGCTGCACAGGACCGCAAACGGCGAAACGATCCACGTCGTGATCGAATCGAGACCGCTCCTATACAATGGGCAACCCGCTAACGTCAGCGTAGCTTTCGACGTAACTGAACGTAATCGAGCGCAACAGCGGGTGAGCTATCTCGCGTGTCACGATGCGCTCACCGAGCTACCCAACAGGGCAGCCCTCGACGAGCAGCTCGGCGCCACCATCGACCGTGCGGAGATCACCGACGCAGCCTTCGCGGTGCTTTGCATTGACCTTGATCACTTCAAGGAGATCAACGACCGTTTCGGTCATGCCGTAGGCGATGCCGTTCTACGCGAAGCCGCAAGACGCCTGCAAGAGGCGGCCCACGGGGCATACGTCGCGCGCGTTGGCGGCGACGAATTCATCGCAATTGCCGATCAATTTCCGCTACCGGCGGCGGCCGAATTGCTCGCCACACGGATGCGGGCACAGTTCGAGCAGCCGATCGAAGTTGAAGATCACGCGCTGAAGATCGACCTTTGTGTCGGCATCGCCCTGTACCCGAGAGATGCGGCCAATGCCGTGGCGCTGTTGGCAAACGCAGATGCGGCGCTTTATCGTGCCAAGCACGAGGGCAGGGGCGCCGTTCGCCTGTTCACAAGCGCAATGGATCAACAGCTGCGCAACCGCCGCGCGCTGGAGCATGATCTGCGGGGCGCTGTGGAGCGGGGCGAGCTGTACCTGGAGTATCAGCCGCAACAGGACCGGAACGGCGCGCTGATGGGCTACGAGGCGCTGGTTCGATGGCGGCACCCTGTCCGCGGTGTCATTCCACCTGGAGAGTTCATTCCGATCGCTGAACAGAGCGGCGCGATCGCGCAAATTGACGACTGGGTCCTCGCGGAGGCTTGCCTGGAAGCGGCTTCCTGGGATCACCCCCTCCGGATTGCCGTCAACGTTTCGGCCGCTCAGTTCCGCCGCGAAAACCTCGACGGGCAGGTCCGCAAGGCACTGCGCCAGAGCGGCCTGTCGGCCGCGTGCCTGGAGCTCGAAATCACCGAAGGTGTCCTGATCGAAGATGTTCCTCGAGCCAAGCGAACGATGGAGGCGCTCAAGGCACTTGGTGTCCTGATCGCGCTCGACGATTTCGGGACCGGATATTCGTCGCTGTCCTATCTCGAAGCATTTCCGCTGGACCGGATCAAGGTCGACCGGTCCTTCGTGGCCTCGCTTGGTCAGAGCGAACGGTCATTGGCAATCGTGCGGGCCGTGATCGGCCTTGCCCACGGGCTCGGAGTTCCGGTTCTCGCGGAAGGAATCGAGACGGACGCCCAGATGGCGTTGCTCGTCCGGGAGGGATGCGACGAGATGCAGGGATATCTCATCGGATGCCCACAAAGACTTCCAGCTCCGCAGCAAAGCAATGCTTCTCGTCGCCAAGCAGCGGCGGCTGTGTGAAGGTCACGTGCTGTCGCCGAGTAATACGATCGGCCGTGACCCAGCGGTTAAACCCAGCTGCGTAATGACGGGGGGATATACCTTAGATTAAGGTGCCGAATGTCCGCGCTGACGCGCACGCCGAATTGCCTGGTAGCGGCCGCGAGCAGCAGCCCGCCGGGTGCGGTCAAGCGTCCTTCACGGTCAGGCCCTCACTGAGCTGCTATCATTGCGGAAATCCCGTCATGACGGGACAAGTTTGGCCTCCGCCCCCGTTCACCCAGCGGCACCTGCGGCCCCAACAGTCCGTGCTCACCAACAATGATGTCGTTGCCGAACTTGGGGACAGGGTCCCCTCAGCTAAACGCGAGGCCGATGCGTGCGACATGCGAACGCAAGTCATAGTCAACAGGCTTGATCGCTTTCTCGTCCGGGCACTGCGAGCAGCCGGCCCGCTTCCGGATCGATCGATCGATCGTGAGTTGGCCGGGTTGCGCACGCCCAAAACAGGATACGCTTGCCAGGGTCTGTGGATCCTTCTGGTAGATAGGGCCCGCCTTCCTTAACGTTCATCGTCGAGCCGTTTTCGTCCAATTGTGCGGTGCTTATCGCTTACGGTAGGCCGCCTTGCCTCGCTGCGCATCACGACCGAGTGGCTGACAGTCGAAGAAGACCGGAGCCGCTCCCGTGCCGAGACAGATTTCTGACGAAATGGCGAGCTCGGCCAGGAACGGGCAGAAAAAAAGGTTCTGCCTCGGGACGGGGCTTCTGCCGTCCCCTCCCGCCGATTTCTCTTGATCTATGTCAAGGGTCGTGCCGTCCCAACATGGAGACTGATGGACATGGAAAAGCCGGACTATGCACAACCGGATGAACGCAAGCCACCGCCCCAGCCATCAGTTCGGGAGGAGGCGCGCATGCGGATGATTGAGGAATATGCGGACGATTTGCGAGAAACGATCAAGTGGCTGAGGCGCAAGCTTAACTGAGAACGACGCGGACTGCATGTAAGCGGCGGAGGACTTTTGGTCCGGCCTCTCATTGATCCCTGGGAGCCAAAAAAGGGCGGCCTGCCAACCCAAGGCAGGCCGCCGCCGATTGATCTATCTCACGTCGGCGCCGTAGAGCTGGCGTTCTCTACGTACCTCGTCCGCGCCGAAAGGCTGAGCTGAGGGATCGTAGTTCGTCCATCCAGCCTTCTGCCAAGCCGCTCTCCGGTCGCGCAGATTGACGGCGGACTGATTTAAGATCGCTTCGTACCGCGCACGGTCGGCATCCGGAACGCGTGCCGAAACCAGCGTGCCGCCCCTTCTCACGCCTTCGGCGTAAAGCGGAGCTTCTTCGTCGGATATACCAGCCTGCGTCAACGCCCCCACCACGCCGCCCGTGGCACCGCCGGCGGCGGCACCCAGTGCGGTCGACGCGAGCCACCCAGCCGCGACGACCGGACCCAAGCCAGGGATCGCCAAAAGACCGAGGCCTGCGAGCAAGCCCGCGACGCCGCCGAGACCTGCGCCGACGCCAGCTCCCGTAGCGGCCCCCTCGGCACGATCGTCGACCCCATCGCGGTCACGATCCACTTTTCTGTCGGCGCCGTACCAGTTGTCGGAGTTGTTGGCGACGATGCTCAAATCCGAATGCGGGACGCCAGCCGCCTCGAGGCTTGTCACTGCGCGTTGCGCGTCAGAATAGTTATCGTAAAGACGTGAAATCGTGATGGTCATGAAGAATCCTTCCTATCTTCGCTGCTGCGCGCCCGGTTACTTGGCTGCGTTCACGTTGCCCTGAAAATCCAGGCTAACGTCTGTCGGGGCGCCGGCCTTGTTGGCTTTCCCGCGCCATACGCCGTTGTCGTCCTTCTTCAGAGACGTGACATCGCTGTAGCCTGCTTCCTCGATCTTCGATTTGGCTTGCCCCTCGGTGAAGCTGTTGGCGCCTGATACCGGCTTGTCGGAATTGTTCTGTCCGGAGCTGTTGACCGCATTGTTGTTCGGCCGATCGGTGGCCGGTGGATTTTGCGCAAATGTCGGCCCAGCCAAAAGCGAAGCAGCCGCCAGCAAAAGAAGATACTTTTTATTCATTATCGTCCTCCAGGAGTGGACCGGCACAACAGATCAAGATCTGAGAAGTTCTAAGTTTTCCCGGTTCACGCAGAACCGTGCCCGGTCTCGAAAGCGAGTGGGGGCTGCGCCATATGAACTTGTGCAGCCCGTATTCACTCCGGCACCATAGGTGCTTTGCAGTGACGTCAGCACGAGGGATCCGCAGGGAGCGCGCGATCCGCCGCTTGGATCTTCGAGACACATCGCCACCGATGGCCAGCCTGAAGGACAAGTGCGTCAGGTGGCCCCGCTCGCACGCTCTTGGAAGCTCAAGTTGCTAGCCGAAGTGAAGTCAGCCTGAGGGCCATGGCACGCTGCCGCGTCCCCGTCGCGTAGGCGCGTACTGCGCCGAGGAGCCTTCGCGAGTTCGAGCGGGATGGGACTGACGGAGCTCGTCGGCATCGCGTAGTTCTCGAGATCGCTCAGGACCGGAGGCATGTCGATGAAATGGATTATGGCGGCGGCCTGCGCAGCCGCGGTTTCATTTGCTCTCCCTCCCGGGGCGAACGCCAACGGCTGCATCAAGAGAACCATCGTCGGCGGCCTCGCCGGTCACATGGTGAGACGCGGCAAGTTGGGTGCGGCGGCCGGATGTGTCGTCGGCCGGCGAACAAGAGAGATCGAATGATGCGACGCACAGGATGAACCGAAACAGAAGTGAACGGCGCAACGCCTTTTCAGATTGTGCTCCTTCCATATCCAAGTGTGACTGCTGTCGACCGATGGCAGCGCATCCTCGAAGGGAAAGTGCGGTTTGTTGGAAGCCAACGTTTCGGTGGGCATCGGTCTGGCGCTTTGGCTGGCCGGCGAATCGCCGGCCGCGAGACAAACGCATTTTGGCCGAGCAGAGCTGGCTCGTCCCGAAACTTGCGTGGAGGCGCTTCAGCGATCTTGTCCAGACGGGACGGTAGCCCAGATGAGCTGTCGGCTCGCCAGCTCGCCCAAAAGGGCGATGTTTTGCGCAGTTTTATCGGTTAGCCTGCGCGAGATTATAGACCATCTGTCCTTCAGGCTACTCCAATGGCAGCCTCGCGTGGACCTGTTTTCGCTGACGTTGTTTTTCCGAGGAATTTGGCTGGCGCTCGGTCGTTACCCCGGGCAAAAACCTTCATGCACCCTCAAAGTGCTGTTCACAACCAGCTATTCGCGAAATGCCATTATCCGAGTCCGGCTCGACAAAACACAGTTGAATGTCAAGCCGTTCAGCTTCACGAGCTGGCGGCGGAGGGCGCCGGACCGTTAAGCTGACCTCTTTGTGGTCTCCGCGAGGGCGGCGCGCGCGACCTCGGTCAGGCCGCTGATGGTCCTGTTTCCAACGAGCGCGCTGTCAAGAAGCTTCTCCGCGATCGACCTTCTAAGTTCGTGGTCGCCCCCGTGAGGCAGCGAGCGGCAAACTTCCTCGAGCACCACATCAAGAGTAGCCATCGTGCGATCGTCAAGCCGGGTCATGGCTGACCTCGTTTTTCCTGGATGATTTTGCATGTGGACCGCAGTCCCTGGTCCATTCATCCAGGCGAGACGCAGTTTCGGCCTGCCGCACCTTCTTCAGATAGCCTTCCCTTTCTGGGCCAGGAGGCAACTTTGAAGCTTTCTCGCTCGCGCCTTTGGCAAACGATGCAAGACGCTCCCGCAATGACAACGAGTGCTTGAACCGACGCCTTTGCTGCATCGCGCTCTCCTTTCGGCCGCACGCCTAGTCTTGGGGGCCACTAAGACGGTTCTGAGTTCCGATACTCGGAACATTCCAACTCCCCTAAAGTTCCATGACCAGCGGGAGCTCTATAACGGCTGCTGGCGAAAGTGGGTGCCGATGGAAGTGGAGCGTCACGACTTGGCTGGAGAGGCGGGAATGTACGGTTCCGAGACGAGACGAGCGGAGGCGCGGTACAAGGCCCAACGGGCGTCTTTCCTGTCAGCGCCTCAGCTTGCCGCCAGATGTATCTCACCGGAGCGAACCACGAAGGCGAGACCGCCGGCTCTAAAGGCCCGTAAGCCGACCGCCGCCGTCGCCATCGTGTCTTTAACGTTCTTGAGTACAACTTTTGTCTTGCTACCCTAACGCCGCGTGCGGTGAGCGACCCTGCCAGCTCTGCCGTTGCCGCAAAGCGGTTGGATTAGGTTTCCTGGCGGCAGCAGAAGGTTTAGTCGATTCGTAACCGTGGAGGCAGCGTAGCCAGGCTTACTCTCGTGGGACGTATGAAGAGACAGGAGGCCACCATGGGCTTCACATTGCTCTGCCGCAATTTGTTTGCAGTCATCCTGATCTGTTTAAGATTAGCTGGCCCTCGTCTCAACCCTTGGCAGTGAAGCGTGATACTCATCTACGCTGTCAAGGTCGATTAGGGTCTTGCCGCCCATTTTGTACGCCCTGATTCTCTCGTGGGCGATCAGCTCATAAGCCTTTGTCTTTCCGAACTTGCCATAGCGGCAACCGTCCTTGAACTCGACGAGCCGACGCCGATTGTTGCTATCATTGTCAACCATGGTTCCTGCACGTCATTCGATGATCTCCGCCATTGATCGGATCATGCAACGCTGAGCGAGTCGGGATTCTACGGCACATCTTTAAAGCATCTGCGAGCAACCTAATTGTCCCGGATGCGCTCATCTACTTCGCCTACAGGGCCAAACAAAAGCACTAGGATGTCGCCGCTAAATCCAGCGCGCAGTAGCGTACAAATCGGTCGGATCGAAGCGCTGTTGATATCTGGCACTCGATCGAAGAGCGCGCATCACGATCCGTAAGTCTCGAGGCAATTTCGATAAATGAATGCAACGCCGATCTGCCCGCCGATGCCGAATGGTCGTGACGCGCGGGTCAAGAGAACCGCAACATGCTATCAAGCCGTGCGCCTCGGCGGGTGGTGCAAAGTTGGTGCGGTGACACCTGCGTATGCAAAGAGCTGTGCCTGACACCGTATGGTTTCCGTCGCAGGACTCTCCTCACTATGATTATCGAGCGCATCGACTTTACCCCTCTCAAGGCTGAAACAGGGGTTCGATTCCCCTAGGGAGCGCCAGAAATTTCAACGACTTAGATCCGTTGTGCAAAAGTCGTCGAATATCCGTTGAATAAGTGTCGGCGAACGTTGGCGAACTCCGCCATTAGCACTGCCGCAGCTAATTCTCGTTTCCATCGTCGGCTAGAGTTCAGTGCTTCCGATGCTGAGGGCACGATCCGCTCGCGCAACTGTCGCATACGCGGGGATACTTCCTTCGCGATTCGAAGCGCAGTGACACCACAACCATTCGTCTCCAAGCTACGCGATGCGCTCGCGGCTGGTTGAACGACGTGATTGAGTTGAAGGTGACCCGCGGCATTGACCTTTTTGGACGGTGTTCGGAGAGGGTCAAGGTTTCCGACGAGGCTATTCTAATCGCGGCTTCTCTGGCGGCGCTCTATCTCAATATAGTCGAAGGGGCGAATTCGAACAACTCTACTACTGGTCCTGGACGTTCTCGGATGGCCAGCCTGTTACTGACAGCGATACGCTTGAGGCAAAACGCTTCATTGGCGTCACTTATCCGCTTCGGTGGATGGTTGACGCCCGTACGCTTTTCGCAGGTCGTCCTTATACTGCTCGATCTTGGCGCGGGGTAAGAAGCCCGGATGCGTCGAGTTCCTCAGAATCGCGGCGTATTTGAATTCTAAAGCGACGGCGTGACCTATCCACATCGCCATGGCTCTGATGCTTTTGGAGCCATGTTCATCCGCCTTCTGCAGCATGCGTTCATGCTCATGAAACCAGTGATTGATCTCCCAATTTCGGGCGGTGAAAAGATGCGTAATGAATTGCTTGTGATAGTTAAACCCTGACTTCCGATCCATCAGGATATCGCCTCCGTTTGTGAAGACGGTCGGGAGCCATTTGTCGGAGTCAGATAGGTACGTTGCGACACTGATACCAGGACACGGGGTCCGAGGACGCAACCTGACGAGGTCGACAATTGCCTTCGCTGCAGCATCATCGCATGGCTTGCCGACCGTTTCGACATCGACGGTTCCGTCGAAGAACTGACGCAGAAGGTCGTAGACATTGAAAGGCTGTGCGAACACCTTGGGGAAGTGTTTCAAGCAGACGTCAATCAGAAACTTCTCTCCGAATGCGCCCACTTCAACGAACTTCTCGCACGCACCGCCCATAAGCTCCGTGGTGGCATTGTGAACCTCTTTGTCGACGCGCTGTATTGCTTCTGGAACATCGACCAGTCGCTCGGAGTCATCAAGGTCGTTCGGCTTGCATCGCGCAGCTTTCCGGTCGACAATATGAACACCGATGCTCTCGTAGGCGGCGGCCGCGAGCTGAGAGCAGAAATACCCGCGGTCGGATTCCTGACGCAGTCTTTGCCATACGGTGGCGATGGCTCCACGCATCGAATATGGCCGGTAAAGTAACTCCCAGACAAAATCGACAAGCTGCGATTGCTGATCAGGGGTCAAGCCTTGAGCTCGCCGCACATGGACCTTCGTGTTCGCTTCATAACTGACGGCGGGCAGGAATATTGGGACCACACCCGGATCGTTCGCTTCCACGGCAATGCCGTGTCCAACGTGCAAGGCCGCGTGGCTGAAATCACCGGCAGTGGCCGCGCGGATCATCCAGCCCACTTTGCTCTTGCCGGTAGAAAGCACGATATCACCCGGCAGAAGCTTGCTCGCGTCGATAACGAGGATTTCGCTCATTGGCGGTGCCCCTGGCCGATAACAGCCTAGTGCCATTTGCTCATCTAAGGCAAAGCCTTGAACTGCAGGCTACATAGTACGCCAAGGTACTGAACGGTTGTCAGGTGCATGTGCTCGAAAAGACTTTGGTCGGCTTCGACCTAACGAGACGTTTCTTCCTGGAACCCCGTGTCATTCGCTAGCCGGTTCAATCTCCACTATAGTTTGGAAATCAAGATTCGCCTGCTCTCAATGGGATTGGTAACTCTTTCCGGCAGCACAAAATGCAATTCTCCTGTTTCATGTCTGCCAGCACGTTCCTTCGCGAACTAGGTGCGTTGCGCGCCTTTCGCGGCGAGTACATGGGCGACCGGCTGCTGGAATCGCTCGAAGCGTCCCGGCTTCTTTTACCGCGCCTTCGGATACGGTTTCCCGATCCAATCGCCCGGCGCTTTTGGCTGCTGTCGCACCCCGAAGTGCCGCGCAACCTGAAACTCCCAACCGAGCCCGATGGCCCGCGCTGGGACGCCGCGCTCGCATTCGGTGAGGCACTTCATCGCTCGCAAAACTGGATTGTCTACGGTCTTGCGCCCAATCCCCTCGACGATCCGGAGGAACGCTTCCGGCCGTTCGTCGAACGACCGTCGCCGGAATCATTTGTGCCGCACTGCGATCGGCGCGTCGACGTAAGCAACGATGTCGAAGACACGCTGTTCGCCGACAATTGTGATGATCGCTACTGCACATGGCAGCTTCTGCTGGCCGCTGAACAGGCCGAAGCCGGTGTTACGATGCGGGTCGATCTGGAAGACGAGCAGCGCTTCAAGGCGGTGCGCGAAGCCATGGAAGCGGGCCGTCTGCCGGAAGGGACCAGCTTCACCTACAACTTCCTGCCGGTCCAGGCCACGCGTGAGTTCAAGAAGCACGAGAAGGCGCTCGATGCCATCGTCTGGTTCGCGGAAGAGCGATTTAGGGCCCTGAGCAACATCGTCAAGGGCCAAGGCGGACGCTTTCGATTGACCTCAGAGCAAGGCCGGCAATACGACCAGGATACCCAAAGCCTTGCCGGTGCTGCTTACAGCCGCTTCGGCGTGAGCACGGATAGTCTGATTGATCTTATCCAGTGCTTTGCTAAGCGCTGGTCGGATTGGAATCACGATGGCCGCCCGTTGATCGCGGACGCCTACAAGGATTTCGTAGGGGTAGCCGGGATACTGGCGCGCCTGTCCGGTGTTTCCACCTTCGCGGAGTTGCGTGACCGTGTCGGCGTGGTTGGCGGCTGGCACAAGCCGGCTCTAGATCTGATGTGGCCGGATTGGGCCAATGAGGAAAAGGAACGTGTCAGCCTGACGCTGCAAGCCAACCTTCTCGTGAAAGCGAGCAGCGTCACGCTAGCAGACATCAAGGCCTTCGTTGAGTTCCTTGCTAGCGAAGGATTGGAAGCCTTTTTCTGGAAGCTAAAATCGTTCGAGAACCATGCTCTTCGTGGAAATGAATTCGCGATCGAAGGCATGAAGAGCGATATCCAGGGCTTGGCCGTGGTGGTCGAGCACATGGCCACGGCGCTTGGCTCCAACAAGGATCAGCTCTACGAGCAATTCAAGCAGCTTTGGCGGGAGCCCAATGTCTTGGCCATTCTCAAACGCGGCGATGTCTCGCCACTTGCGCGCCAGAGCCGGCTCGCCGACGACTGGCCAGCGCTCAAGGCCAAGATCGACGCTCTTCGCACCGAGCCCGGGGGAGAAATCGCCGCCGATTTGGTCATGGCGCATCGGATCCGCGGCGGCGTTCATACGCATCTACCAGAGGACGATCATTTCGAACTGGAAGCGCTGTTTACCGGGCTGATGCGCGCGGCGCTGCTGACCTTTGTCGAGGTCCGGTCCAGGAAGCCGACCTAGGGAGCCTATTCCGCCCTCGCCGGCGAGCTCCTATATTGAGGCCATGAGCGAACAGGAAGATGATGGCGCAAAGCAAGCGGAGGTTGCAAAGCCGAAGCGCCGCACCGGCACGATGTCCTATGAGACCACCCGCTTCAAGAGCATGGCGGTCGCGCTGCGCGAGCTCGAGCAAATCATCAAATCGCCGGTACTCCTCGAGACCGGAAAGCCTCTGAAACGGTTTGGTGATGCCCGTCCGCGCGAACTGGTAGCCAATTGGATGATCTGCGCGGCGGCCAACGCGGAAGAGGAAGAAGTTGGCGAACGCATGGCGTTTCACAGCGATCCTGTCGGCGGCGACGGAATTATCGTTGATACGAAGACCGGCGAGACTTGGCCGACTGAGCACGTCTTGGTGCCCATGCCGCGTACGACCTCAGTGTCAAACGTCGAGGCTTCGATCGCCAAGGCCGTTAGCGACAAACAGAAGAAGGGTGGTGCGGCTTATGCAACGGGAAAGACTCTAGTCGTGTTTCTGAACTCGGGCGGCGGCGAATGGAAGCCGACCCGCGTCGCCCGGAACCTGCCTGCGCATGATTTCGGGGCCGTGTGGGTGGTTGCCCTCTGCAGCGCCAAGGACGGCGAATACGTCTACGGTGTCGCCAATTTGCACCTTGAGATCGGCCATGCCCCGGCTTGGACCGTGCATATCGCAAAGGATTTTGCATCCTGGTCGGTCGAGCGAAAACAGTAGCGGCCAGTCCATCACCTGAACCACCCGGTATATTTCGCTACGTCAGCCGCTCAACCGCCCAAACTGTCCAAGGGCGCCCCTAACATGCTCCTCAGCGTGACGTCGGAGGGCACCGTGCTTACCGTCGGCAAGGCTTTCCACCCGGCATCGGTATTGATAAAGACAAGCGCGTTTCCAGGCGCGGGGCCACCATAGATGCGCACGATCATCTTGGTGGGATCGGCGCTAAAAAAATGTTTGCTGCCGGAATCATCGACGAGAAACCATTCGTTGGCGCGCTGCGGACGGTGGAAGGTCAATGGGATGATCGCTTCCTGCCCGGCGGAGAGCAGGAAGCGGCCTCGTTCGTCTCCGCGGATTTGATTAGCGGTGCGCAGCGTCAGGGGTAGGGCGATATTGGGCGGCACAGTCCCGCTAAACTCGGTCATTTCGACAAGGCAGCGCTCAAAATCGGTCTTACCGATGTTCTTGACCGCAAGCGTACAGACTGGGACGTAATCGCCAATCCCGGCGCCTCCCGGCGCGATTCGCACGGCGATGTCGGAGGCCGCAGGCGGCTTGCCGCCCTGAGCCAGCCACGCTCGCGCCTGGGCTTCATCGACGTGAAGGTCGCGGAAGATGCTGCCCTTGAGTTCGCGTGGAGAAACGCCGAGCCTGCTTGTGAAAATATCGTAGTTGTCGGCGGTCGCGAGTTGGACCATGTCGAACCCGTACTCGTCGAAATGCGCTCGCGGGATAGCGATCTGCGGTTGGTCGTCCGCCTCCTCACCGAAATCATAGACATAGCGGCGTCCCGTGAACGGGATCGCGCCATCAACGGCCGCCTGACGTAGGCGCTTACAGAAACTCATCCAATCGTTGTCGCCCAATGTCGCGGCGTGAACATCGCCATTCCATCCCGCCTCAACGGCCCACGCACGAAGATCGGTAAAGGGGAGGAAGCGTGGCGCTATGGGAATTTCGGTAAGGTCTCGCAAGCAAGTGTGAATGCGAAAGGCCAGGTCTCTGACGAGCTTGCGCTTCACCTCGGCCTTGACCTCCGGCGTCGCGTCCTTGGGAAGATGGTAGAAGAGCGGCCAGCGCACATGACGCAAATCGAAAGGCAACTCGATCTCGGGTGGCTTGCCGTAGGCCGTGTTCATCACGCTGATGATCCGGCGATGAGTCTTGTCCTTCAAAGCCCAGCCATATTCGATCAGCACGTTTGGATTTGGCGTGCGCTTTCCGTCCGCCGATTGAGAGGTGTAAGTCACATCTGGGACAAACAACCGCGCGGCATCGATCTTCTTGAAGATGGTTTCTACGATGGGCGGCTGACCCGGCTCATCCTGCGTGTCACTGTCCACGCTGAGCTCGTCGCGAGAGGCATCCTCCACGCCCCCGTTCTTTCCCAATTCGCGGCAAGCGGCTACTAGAGCCGAATGCAGAAAATTCCGCCCGATCGCTGGTGGGGTGTCGAGCTGCCATGAAAAGAAAATGGTTGCCGGCATGAACGATCCAAATGTCTCAATACGCGACGGAACGCGAGTCAGAAGCAGAGCTCATGCTCTTATCGCCGAGCATCCTCACGCGATCAAAACCTAAAATCATTGATTGCATCAAGCATCACCGTTTGCCCATCCGAAAGCTGGCCTGCCGCGAAGAAATTCATTGGCTGAGGAGCGTCCACCACAAGAAGGCCCCGTACATCTGGCGGAGCGTCCAATTTGAGCCTTGAGCACAACGCCTTGGCGTGGTTCCGCATAAATTCGACGCGCCGGATGTGGCGGAGCATCTTGTCGGGGCTCTCGCGGCCATTCTTGTGGCGATTCATGCGGCCGCGATATTCGACAAGGCGCGAAGCGATCTCGACTTCCGTGCGGCAAAGCCTCAGGTTCTTGGCTTCAATAACCCACACGCGCCGTCGGTCATGACTGACCGTGAGCACGTCGATGTTTCCTAACGCGGGATCAACCTTCATGTTCAGCGCCCAAGACAGAGCCCGGCGTGTCCACACCTCCAGACCGAGCTTGCGAAGACGTTCTCCCACGTCGTCTTCAAATCGCTCTCCCATGGCATGGCCTTGCGACCCGGCAAAAGCGCGGGCAGCGTCGGATATCCAATAGGTATTGTTGAGCGTGCCTTCGCGCAAACCTGAGAAGGAATACATGGTTGCGTCGCTGACAAATATCGGCGCAACAAGGACCAAGGGATCGGGGCTATCATCAAAGGTCACAAGGGGACGATTGATGATCGAGTAAGGCCGGTCGAAACGGCTGAGATTGAAGTCTGCTTCGGATAGTCCAACGGGAATATCCAGCCATCGCGGGCGTCTTGGCAGCGTTAGGCGTTCAAGAAATGTACCGACGTCGTCTGACGGAAAGCTTTTATCCGAGTTCAGGGCATGCGCAAGCTCGCCGCGGCGAATCGTAAAGACGCTTTCGCGGCGGTCCTGGGCCATTCGTACAAGCGCGTACTGCAGATTGATAAAGCTATCGACCGAGGTCTGGTATTCAGTTTCGATCGCCGCGCATAACGCAGGCGTCCAGGCGTTCTCCCGTTCTTGGGGGACCGGCGCTTCACGCGCTCTGCGACGCGAATAGGTCTCTGCGGCGTCGTCGAGGACGCGCCGGTTCATCAACTCGACAGTGGGTTTAAGCACGGTCATCTGGACGGTATGGTCGCTCAGGAGATCGCCGGCTGGACTGATCCGGAGCGTCGGTTCGTGCAGCCCCGCTCCAATCAAGGCAAAAAGCTGGCCGCTTCCAACAATCAGCAAAGCCAGTGCGAACAGGTCATCCAGATCATCACGGTATGGCGAAAGACCGCCTGCGCTGGCCGCCTCGCACGCCGCCACCTCACAAACGGTTTTCGCGGCGCGGGCAACGGAATTGACGGCATTTTGCCGCTTGAAGGCCGCGACGTCGGCGGCCTCCCCGCGAATGGCGCGCATGGCGCGGATGGTCGATCGCCATTGATCCTGCTCGGCGCGAGCGGCCTGGTATTGGCGGCCACAGGCGATCAGAAGCTCTTGGCGGTTCATAACGCGTATGCGAGCGGTCAACTCGGCGAGCAGCGTCGCTCGATAATTGGCAAGGAAATCCTTGCAGTTGTTTTCACCCGTAATCTCAAGGCCACCTGCGCGATCCCAAAAGCGCCAGACCGATCGGCATTTAGCGAGAGCGTGGGCCGAAAGCGACGGCTCGCGCATCGCGCCAATCAGTCCCGATCCGGCCAGGTAATCGAGAGGGGTGAGAGACTCGCGAATATGGAGCCAGCGCCAATCGAACGATCCAATGGCCGTACGCACTTCATCGGCGAGAACAGCCCGTGTTACCGCCCCTGAAGCAGCCAACCCCTCCAGAACCGCAGCGATCAACTCTACTTCAGCATCGTTCTCAGCTGCGCCCAGTTGTTGAAGCCAAGCCTCGGTGACTTCGATTTGAATTGGGTTGCTGGGAGCCCCGGCCCGAACAGTCAAGGCGGCCCGCGCCTGCTGAGATCCGAGCGTGGCCGGGTTGATGGGCTCGGCCACTGAGCGAGGCGGTATGAGAACTTCGACCATGCGCGGGCCACCTGGAAAAGCGTGCGGCAGTTTGGAAAGAACGGTTGGGCCTACCGCCGTAATCCACTGAAAGAGCGCGTGCCACACGCGGTAGCGCCAGTCCCGATCGGCGGCCCCACTTTCAGAGCACTCGATCCACCAGACATGATTGCCGAAGACGCTGGCACCGAGCAGCCGGTTTTGCCTTGCATCATCGAGGCTCGCGTAGATTGGCTTGAGATCCAAGGGATTATCCCAATCGAGGCGCTGGGCAATTTTGAAGCCCGCCGGGATCATCGGCAAAGCTCGGACATCAAGGTGTCGCGCGGCCTCGCGCCTCGGGGCCAGCAGTTCGTCGGTCGGGAGCGATAGAAAGCAAGGTGGTTCGACTTCTTCCGCGTGCTCGGGAACAAGGTTGCCGTCCGTGGTCCGCCAGAAGCCGAACAGGTTGGCGATACCGTTGACATACTGAAACTCGAAGCCGTCCTGCTCAAGACGTGAGATCTGCTGAAGCATTCGCATGATGCTCCTGAGCCGGCCATGCTCACAGGCGCCGATTACGGCAGCATCCATGAAGCTGAGCGGAAGATAGAGCCAGTTCTCTGGCGCGTTTGCGTCGTTGATCGGTGGGGCAACGCTATGCGGTGTGCCCCAACCACCGAGGAGAAGGACTGTCATTCCCATCCGGAAATCCGGCTGCTCGCGCAAAAACCGCCAGAAGCGCTCGACATCCTCGGCAACGAATTGGTTTGCTTCGAGGCCGAGTGGCCGCGCCGATCCGAAACCGCGCCTTGGGAAATCGTCGAACGTTGCCGGAAGCTGGATGACATGCAGAAATCGGCCAGGCGCATAAGCGCACACGCTGGCGCGCATCATGTGTTGGTTGGGTGGCGACAGCCTCAACGATGGGACAGGCCAAAAACCCGAGCGCTCGGCATAAGCCTCCTGCTCAATGAGAAGCGCCTCCTGAAGCGTTTCGCCCAAGCCCCCGGCATTGGCCGCATTGACCAGAACGGCTCGCAGCGCAACCGAGAGATTCGAGGGAACAAGAACGATGACGCCCGACGAAGTTGCTTGCAGCGGATGATATTCGAGCGGCGTTTCACCGATGGGGCGATCGCTGACGTACCGCTCTTGGCCAGCCTGGAAGAAGAACGGAGTTAGGGCTCGCTTGTCGATTTGGAGCCGTTCGAGATCCGCATCCGAAAACTGAACACGGCGCGAGAGGCGCTTGAGCTCTTCCGCCCCTGGGACGGTGAGCTGGCCCGCCGGTCGTCCCGACGAAAGGGTATCCCGGTCCACGCCTGCGCGCGCGGCAAGCGCCTCGCCGAGTTGCAGTAAGGCATAGACCGAGCGCAGTGTTTGATCCTTCAAGCCCCCCGGGGGAAGTGCTTCGAAGGCATCAAGAAGCGTTTGCGTATAGGCGCCGGCCCCCTCCCAAACGCCCATGAAGATTCTGAAATCACCACGGTTCGTCGCGATACGATCGCAAAAGAGATCCTCGATCGGATCTTCGAGACGTAGCACGCCCGCGCGGCCGAGCCCTTCATTCAGCGCCGCACTTAAATCGCGGGGCTGCGGCTTCCGTCTGCCGGTGGATTTGGAAAGAACCAGCCGTTGCAGCCATTCGAGGCGGATGGTGTTCGCGTGGAAACGCGGCTCCGTGAGCAAGCCCGCCAACTCTGCGGTTGCGTTGCTCCTTTTCCAATCCACGATTTGTCCAAGAGCAGCGTCGCGCGGATCGAAGACCTCGTCCGGAAATTGCGGCGGTACGAGACTTTCGAGGAACTGCTGGATCTCTTCGGGGCTGGGAGCCGATTCCATCGAGCTGCCGTCCATCAAGAATTATGTAGGAAACAACTGCGGATCATTGCTTGTTGCGGGTGGACCGCTATCGCGGCCCTCGCACGCTTGGGCTTTGCCTCGAAGAGAACCTGATTCTTCAAGCATTTGCAGAAAATCCTCCTCACGGAAAACTTTGCGAATCACTTGCTGAGGACGAATCATAGTTGACTTGGCTAGTACGCCGCCCTCGGATAGTTCAAACGGCTATCGAGGGGCGTTCGAAGACCTTCAAGAGCCCGTATCACTTGCGCCGCTGGTGGCTTGCCTTGGCAAACATCCTTGCCATCGAGTGAGGTCACGTTCGGCGCGGAATCGGCAATGACCGATGTAAGCGCGTACGCCTCGCGCATGAGTATCCGATGAGTGGCCGCCGAAGCCTCCAAACTGCAATCTATTTAGATCGTAGAGCAACGATCTTGTCGTCTTTAGGCTTTCCCGCGGCTAAGAACACATTGTCCTGCCACAGGGTGGCGCCGCTGCTTATCCCGTCTTTTGGACTCCGTTTGTAGTTAAACAACGCGTCTTGGGCGTAAAGCTGATTATGAATATTGCTGATCAGCAGGCTGTTTATACCTGCGACCGTGCCTCTGTCTGCGTCGATCAAATTCTCTTCTCCTTCAAAGGTGCCGCGCAGGACCAACTTTGGAGAAAGTGGAAAAATCACTTCTGTACCCGGTACGCCAAATCCAGGCGAGAGATTTCCGTGGTCTTGTCCGTCTGACCAGCGCAAGCAAACCGGGTGATCACTTGTGACGAAACCTCCGGAACCGTCGCTCGCTAGGAGCATTTGCCAGCGCCGTCCCTGATGCAGTTGAACCAGATTGTCGTGAAACTGGAGCTCGACGAGAATATTGAAGTCTTGCGACACCTTGAATCTGCCTGGTGTGCTTTTGACTATCTCCTTGAACTCCTCATACGTCTCCCTAACCGGCGTCCCCTCTGCTTTCATTGCAGCGACGTATTCGTCATATCGGCCCCGCGTCTCCAATCCAGCAGCGAGCATTCGTTGACCGGCTTGATTTACTATTTCGCCGATCGCCGCTCGTTGCTTCGGATTTCGCAATGCGACCGCCGCAATGAGATTCATAACCGCGCTTCGATCTTGCTCATTGGTGAGCGACGTTGCTGCTTTGACGCGTTCAAGAGCGGGCGCAACTATGCCCTCCATTTCGGAAAGCGCCTTCTCGACTGCAAACGGATCGATCCCTTTCACGTTGATCAGATTGAAATAGAGTTCACCGCCAACCTTCTTTGTTGGCACCCGGAAGAACTTCCCCCGCGGTCGATCTACGACGTAGAGCTGGTCTTTCGCATCAATGAAGCTACGTAGATAATATTGAGGCACGTAGTGCTGAATTTTCGCCTCGGCCACTGTGCACAGTCCTTTCATTTCGACGACGAGGTGGCATTTCCCACCTCTTGTCCTCCGCACGCATTGCGTGCAACCTGGCGCGCGGACAGCGCAGCAACTTTCGCTTGGTATTGTCGTCGGATCGAGACCATCGAGCGTCGAACGACCAACCAGGCTCGATGACAGTGACCTTGCGCTGTTGATAGCGGATCTAAGCGTCACCGCCGACGGCTTCGAACCCGACGAACGCCTTTTTTTGACCGCGGCGTTGTTCTCGCCGCTTTGTTGGTTTTAACGAAGCAGAGAACAGCTTCGGTCGCCCCTGTGGGGCGCTCGTACGTTTTTCTGCCAGGATTGATGTCGGACATCGAACGGAGGTGAAAATCCTCGCGACCCGAGAGGGAAAGACCTTGCCGTGCGCCCATTTCCGTAAGGATTGCAGGCAAATCATTGTGGAGTTCTTTGTAATAGGAGTCCTGCACGACGAATATAGCTCGGCCACCCGGCTTGAGCGCTTCCGTAACCCGGATGAGAGAGCGCGCGGTCTTATTGAAGTAATCGAGATGGGTCTTGTAGTAGTAGCCGTCCGACGCTTTCGAAGGGTGTTTCTTGAGGGCGGCGAGAAACGAAGAACAAGTCGGCCCCCAGCTTTTGTCCATCTTGATGGCTTCCTCGGGCACCTGAACCGAGCCGATCATCCGACGACCGAGATCGCGCGGTTTCATCTTTAGGAGCGGGCCGAGCACCGCCAGCTCGACTCGGGTCGCGGCAGTGTAGTCGATGCGGGTGCAATAGGGCGGCGATGTTAGCACGAAGTCGATGCTGTTCTCGGGAATGGCCATGGTCGCGGTATCGGACAGTTGAATTGTACTCGCGCCGGCGGTGAACTCTGCGCCATTGATTTCCTCCTCCAGCTGCTTGGCGGCGAGGGCCTTCGACATGCCGCGCACATTTTTGGCGAACTGATGGGCAATCGCGTAAGCAGTCGGATCAAGCCGGTCATCGTCGGCCTTGGGCAGCTTGATCCAGGTTGGATTGGATGACCGAAGAGATATGGCGAGCCGCCGGCACGCAGCAAATAGCGCCACATAGAGGGTAGCAGCCGTGCCTGATATGCGGTCAAGGTGAATGCCGTCGGGCGACTTGGTCATGCTGCCCAAAAGTGTGCGGCGGATGTTTTGCTCGATGCTGCGAACGACCCTTGCGGCGGCTGGCTGAAACCAGGCGAGGAGGGGATCCTCGTCGGTAAGAGTCACCGGTGACTCTCGCAAGTGCGCGAGGATTGTCGCAGCCAGCGGGCGCAAGTGATCGGCCTCGCTCGGTGGTAGGAGACGTGCCCTGGCCACGATGATCATCACCGGGTTGAGGTCGATCCCGATCGATTTGAGGCCCAACTGGCTGGCAGCGTACGTCGTGGTCCCGCTACCGTTCCACGGATCGAGGATCACCGCATCGTCTCGGAGCTCGGCGCTCTCTAAGATGTCTCGGACAAAGAGCTCAGGGAAGCCCGCGTAATAGGGGAAGAAGCCCTCCCAACCTGTCTGCAGCCGCTTGTTACGCTTCGGCGAACCGATTTTCAGACCTACTCCCAATTTGCTTCGGCTCCTGCAGCTGTCGTTGCGGCTCAGGATACCCCAAAACCGCGCTCGCGGCGAACGGTGATGTTGAGCCGCTTCAGCTCAGGAGCCAGCTCGGGGACCTGCAGGAGGGAAATCGGCACGGTGCCCGAGAGGCTTGGCAGCGCCCTCTGATAGATAGCGACGCAACGGGCGCTTGTCAGTCGCGAGTCGAACAGGATGCCGTCGATATCGGGCATCTCGCTATGGAGAAGCTCGGAGAACTCCTGGCCGCGTCCGTGATTGCGAGCCCTATTCACATCGGTATCGACGCCCAGTTCGTAAGCGCCGGCCCCAGTCAGATCGACCAGGGCCAGCTGTCGGTTCGACGAGATCGACGTCACGCAACAGCCGTCGAGATACGGGCGATAGAGGAAGCGCCGCTGCTTGCCCTCAAAGCGATCGCGTACGACGGCCTCGGCAAAGGCTGTGGAGAAGTCTTCGCCCGCGTAAAGAACCGTGAACTGGCGCGCCGGGCTCGAGAACCGGCTCGAACCATAGCCCGCCCCCGCCGGTTGGGCGCGGTGACGGCTGGGCAGTATCCGTGGCCAGTCATTGATCCGGGCGGTAATGACCCGCTCACGTATTTTTCTCGCAACCAGCTTCACGTGTAGTCCAAGGCACCTTCGGCGGCGTTCACCACCATGTCGATATTGCCTGCTCGCAGCTCGTCTACTGGCGCCTTGCCGTCCGTCATCCGGTTCGGTGTGACCAGCCACTCCCAGGCTTCTTCGGGCGAGGAAAACATCGGGATCACTCTATCAAGGCCACCCATCGGCCCGCGTCGCTCGAATTGACGGAGCGGATAGACGTAGTTGCGGAGGCCCTTCCTGAGTGCGATGACCTTGTTGGCCTTGCGCCAATTGTCGAGCGTCCCTCGCGCGACGTTCAGCCGCTCAACGACTTCACCTGCGCCGGCTAGCTCGCTCTCGGCCCAGTCTGTCGACTCATCGTCGACCGTGATCTGATCCAGTCGTCGCGTTCCTTCCGCCGCAGGCAGCACACGCCCGATGCCCTTTCCGGCCAACACACGCTCGGGTGGGCCGCCCGTATGAGCCGCAGCAACCTGCTTGCCGCGCGGGGGTCTGACTCTGGTTTCGGGCAGAGCAATATTAAGATCAGCTGCCAACTTGACGAGCGCGTCCATGTCTAGGCGGTGCACCTTGGCTTCGATCGCTTGTGTCAGCTCTATCCTTTGCTGGCTCTGTTTCATGGCATGCTCCCTTGCTATAGGCATAATATGCAAAATATGCAAATTATGCAATACTAGGCTTCGGAACAAAGTTCCATCGAGCAAATCAAAGCATGGTATTGCATGGAAGAGCATGGAAGTCTATATTGCCTCCATGTCTCACACCTTATCTATTGCTGAAAAACTGGCCCGGAACGCTGAAAAGCTGCAACAGGCGTATGCCAGCTTGGCCAAGGCGCTCGCTGAAGGTGACGCCATCGGTCGCGAGCGTGCTCAGGCAAAGATCGCCGAGCTCAACGCCGAATACGAAAGCCTCGCTGAACAACTGCGCTTCGCCGAACTTGAGGCTCGCGAGATCGCCGCACCTCGGGGTCGTAAACCGGCCAAGCCCTTGCGGGAACTGGCTCTCGATGCCCTTGATGATCTTGGTGTACCCGCCCCACCGGCCTTGATCGCAGATCTGACGGCGGCGTTGACTGGTATTCGCCCATCGCCGTCGCGGTTTGCCAGCTTGAGGCGGGACGAGGAAAATGCGGCCAGGCGCAACATCGCTGCCCGACCGGCCTGGATCGTCCCGGCGATCAACGCTGCCGAGCTCACGGCCATTCCACGTCTCTTGTGCAGCTCCGCATGGAGTCTCGATCGGCGCATTGTCGGGTCGCGCAGCATGCGCACCGATCATCTGCGCATCGCGGAGAGTCTGGCACGCCGGCTGAAGCAGTTGCGCGAGGCCGGCGCCCCCGAGTCGAAAAATATCGAACGTCTCCTTTTTCCTATCGCCCGTGCGATCCCCGGAGCAACCGAGACCGGCGTTCTTGTCGATACCGATAAGGTAACGGAGGCCGCCCGGGCCGAGCTCTCGGTCCTTGAGGAGGCGGACCGTGCCGAGCGGGGCGAGGCTTGCGCCCGGTTTGCAACCGCCAGCCCGCAAGTCCGCCTGTGGGGCCGACCTGTGCTCATCGATACCGGGGCAGCAGCGAGGGCCATCAATTGACGCCCGAGAACGCGCGACTGCATCGGCTTCGTGGTGGACTTACGGCAGTTGAGGTTGGTGCGCGCGGTATCGAAAGCCTGGCGCGCAATGCCAATTGCACCCGCCTTCGGGCGATCGTCATCACCGGGCTCACGCCGAGCAAGGTGATCGAGCACGTTCTGGGCGAGCTGCCCGATGCGATGTCACCCTTCGCCATCACCCTGACCCAGGCTTTCGAGAAGCGCCTTCTCTCGAACGCCGGCGGGTCGCTGTTGACGGTCTATCGCGAAAAGGGGCATCTCGATCCGCAGGACGCTAAGATCACGAACGTGGCCGATCTGGCGCCACGCGACACCCAGGTGGATTGCATTCGCCGCGAGCGCGAAACCCGCCGGCTGATCGAGCTGAAACTGCGCGGTGACCCAGCAGCTCCGAATCTGATCTTGAAGCCGCGTCTTGCCTTGACCATCGTGGGTGTCACCCACGCCATCGAACTCGACTATCTGGTCGCGAGCGACAGAGAACCGTTCTATCGTGTAGGAGTCATCAAGTCCTATGCCGACCGTGGCGGCAAGACCAACAAGGCCCACATCCGCACGGCTTGCCGGGAAGCGTCGGTGGGCACGCTGGCGTTGCAGCAACTGCTGACCTCGCTTGGGCAACCGGTCGAGCTTGCCGGCGACCGGATCGATATCGTCTTGAAAGCCCCGGGTTCATTCACGCCGCGGCTTTACGCCGCCCAGCGAGCCGAGTCCGAACTGGCCTCGCTGACCCGCGCCTTGGCGGCGGCGCCGAGCGACCTCGACCAGATCGAGCAGATGCTTCCTGCTGGAGCGTCTCTCGCCAAGCCCGAGGTCATCGAAGCGCTGCCCAACCACTATTGCTCGAGTTGCAAGGAGCATTGCGCGCTCTGGCAACACTGCCGTGCTCAGGCGCAGGCACAGGGTAACGCGATCATCCTTGGCGATCAGGCTGCCGAGCAACTGGCGGCAGCCGGTTCGCTCAACCGCGCCATGGACCTGTTGAACGGCAGCGGCCGTCCTCCTGACAATCGCGCTGAAGTGGTCCTGGCAGCCGAGCTGCGGGCCGCCTCAGCTCTTCTCGATCGGATTGCCAATGGCTGATCTCCTCAACGTCGTCGCCCGCATGCGCGCGCTCGAACAAGGCCAAGCCGTCCGCATCGTCAGTCAGCGTCAGGTGCTTATCCAGCCCGGTGCACAAATCCTGACCATGCTCTCGATGGCCGGAGAAGACACGTCCGTGCATGCCGTCGCGGTCGGTCGCCTTGGCGTCGCGCCGCGGATCAAGGTCGTTGCAGATCCCCGGCGCCGCGACGACCAGTACGAGCTGTTGCGTTGGCTACTCCCACATTTCGAGACCTACTACGCGCAGTGTCGCGCCGAGGGGACGTTCCCCCAAATCTGGGTCTCCTCGGACGGAGCGCTGGGCCATCTGGATACGCTCGCAGACCGCCTGCGATTTACCGACGACCAGCACGTGCAACGGCTCGGCGAACTTTGGACTTATGCGGGCGAGCGCTCGCCAATCGCCGGCCAGCAGGCCCTGATCAGCGCCACATCCGCTCTCACGGCTCATTTTGCGACCGGTCAGCAGGAAACCGAGGACGAGCATCTGGGTGCCCTGCTGACCTGGATAGAACCGCCGCCCGGCCGCGACATTTTCGCGGCGGTCGCGATGGCTGAGCAGCAGCCGATGGGCGCCAAAACTGATCCCCGGTTCGACGCCGATGAACTACAGCCGGCGGTGGCGTTGTTCAACAAGGCCCGCAAGGACAACGATGTCCGTGCTCAAGACTTTCATGCGGGCCGGATCCAGCAAATGATGGAAGGCGTTATCCGCCCGATCTACACGGCGACCCAAAAGGGCATGGCGATCCTGTCTGACCCCAGGTGGCAGCACAACGCCGCGCTCGTCTCTTTGGGGGAACAAGAAGCGTCAAACTTCGCCCGGTTCATGGAGGCGCGGGATGAGGGCCATCGGTTGCCCTACCATGACTCCGCCAAGGCCGCCGCGTTCAAGATCGTGGCGCGCGAGCGTACCGTCGACAATGTTGAGGCCGCCTTTGTGCGCCATGACCATGCCGCCCGCGAGCGCGGCGTCGAAAGCGGCACCGTGCTGCGCGGCACGCTCGTCGACCGGCAGAAGGTACGGCTTGCACCGCGGATATTCGAGACCAGGATGGTGCTCTCGACTGCCCAGGAGAGCCTCCACTTGCGTGCCGGCGACGAGCTCTGGCATCTCGATGATCCGAAGCTCTGCATCCGCGTCACCGAGGTCGAGCGCCACGGTCCCATCAGCTGGGTAAGCGCGACCGTCGATAAGGGTAAGCGCGCTGCCCTGCAGCTCGACATCGGAAATGTCCTTGATCTGGGGCCGGAGAATCCGGATTGGGGGGCTACGGTCCGCGAATTTGCGCAGATGCATACTCGACTTGCCTCTGCTCCTTGGACGCATACCGAGGTTGTACCGCCAGCGACGCCCTCGAACCGGCCCAGGCCAAACGATCTGCTTGCTGCTGTAGAAAGGCTCGTGTGATGACCGATCCGCAGACACTTGCCGATGAGGCGCTTCGAGAGATTCTCGAGAGCCAGTGGCAAGGCGTGCCGGCCGTCGTCTTGCGTTCACCTCCGGGCGCCGGCAAGACCGGTGTCGCACAGCGGCTTGCGCTGCAGAGCGCGCGCCTGCTTCATCAGCGCTGCATGGTCGTTACTCAGACCAACGAACAGGCTTTCGATCTCGCCCGGCGCCTCGGGCGCAACGCGGATGGCTTCCCGATCCACCTCTACGCGAGAAGGGGCCTCGATCTACCGGCTGACGTTCGGACTAATAGCAATATTCGCGTCATCGAGGAATTTGGCCACATCCCTCAGCAACCCGGCATCACCATCGGCAACGCCGCCAAATGGAGCTGGATCGACACCGGCGAGGCAATGTTCGACCTTCAGATTGTCGATGAAGCCTTCCAGCTTCCCGACTACCGCTTTCAGCTGATCGCCAATCTCGCGCCGCGTCTCGTAATGATCGGAGATCCCGGTCAGATCGACCCCTTCGTCCACTGTGAGATTGAACGGTGGCGGTGCAACCCGGCTGGTCCGCAAGTTTCGTCGCCTGCCGCCCTGGTCAAGCGGCATCCCGCCGTGATGCAGATGTCATTGCCGGTGTCACGGCGACTGAACACGGACACGGTCCGTCTGGTGCAGCCTGCATTCTATCCCGAAATGCCGTTCGAGGCGATGAGCGAGGACCGTGAACTCCGCTTCGAGGTTGCCGGCATAATGCCTTTCGACGCCGCGCTCGATGCGGTCACCGCGGGCGCCAAGATCGTCATGGTCGAGCTGCCGCCGCAGCTGACGGGCGAGCGCGACGAAGAAATTGCCGATGAACTCGTCGCATCCGTCCGCCGCCTGCTCATGCGCAACGCGTGGGTCAGGGACGATGGTGTCGTGTCCCGAGTTACACCGGACAACATCGGCGTCGTCTGCGCTCATGTCAGCCAGGTCAACGCCGTGCGCGAGCGCCTCGGGCGCGATCTTGCGAGCGTGTTTGTTGAAACCGCCAACCGCTATCAGGGGATCGAGCGTGCCTTCATGTTCGTGCATCATCCGCTCTCGGGGCGTGCCGATGCATCGGCGTTCCACCTCGACGCCGGCCGGCTATGCGTGATGCTCTCCCGCCATCGGGTTGCTTGCTGGATATTCGGGCGGCAGGGCATCGCGCAGCAATTGACCCGCTACGCACCGATTGGCGACCGCGCCCTCGGCATCGATGATGATCCAGAGTACCGAGGTTGGCGAGCCCATCTCACGGTGATGTCCTGGCTGGCCAATGCCGGTCGGCTCTATCCTGCCGTTCACGGCATGATTGCCTCTGCCCCTGGCCGCGCGGCTGGTTGACGCTGCATGTGAAGTGCGATGAACAGCGCGAATAGCTAATTTTCGGGCACCATATAATGCTCGCTACGCAACGCGCGCAGCAGGCATCTCATTTTTCTCGAAGGTCGAGAACTGGAGAATCGTTAGCTCTTGGTTTCAGAATCGGTCCGACTTAAAATATCGTCGGTACTGACGTTCCACAGTCTGCTTTTCGAGAGTATGAGCCGGCGCGCTAGACTCTGCACGTTGAAGACTTCATAGGGACCTAAGAACGCCGACGCTTCACTGAAACCGTGTGCCGTCATAAAGTTTCGAATGAAGCTGCTGACGTGGAGAGCTTCAGGTATCGTCAATTCAACATCACGAACGACTTGACCGTCGCCATACGGAGCGGGCGCCCCAAGTGCAGGCTTGATGCTTTCTTCCGACTTGGATTCCTCGCCCCTCACGATCCAATTCACCTTTTGGCCAACTTCTATCCCCGCCTTCTGAAGTCTATCCAAAATATCTTTCAGTACGGCGGGGTTCCAGTCACCCGCTAGAAACCGTGCTTTCGCTGCGCTCGACTTCACCTGGAGCTCGATCTCTTCAATCGCTGAGAAAGCAAGGTTGATTGCTATCGAGGTGTTCACGTGAGCTGAGTAGCGCTCAGAGTGCTTCTCGAAAATTTGGCCATATCTTGGGTGAGTTGACCACCAGGTGATGCTCTCCGTTTCGAAGCTTCGCGAAAGTTTGTGGATCGCATACACCAGACGTCTGTCCTGCCATGCAGTTGCCGCCAACGCCACTGCAAGCGGGAAATCAAGATTATGGCTGAATTGCTCGAAGAAGCCATGCCTCCGAAACACGTCGCGGAAAATGCCTATTTGCTCAGTGGGATCTTCAGGCAGCTCAAAAGCCCGTCGAAATCGAGCGTTTTGCTTGCAATTTCCCTCGATAACGTCGCACGCCGTGCAGACCAGGCCAATGATATTGTTGGCTGTCGTCTCGTCCGAATCGATCACCATCAGTTGCCCGGCAACAGAGCCCGCACGCGGCTTGATGAGTGCGGCAGGATGCGAGATCTCTGTTACACCATTTCTGTAAAACCAAAATCGTTCGGACGGATCAGCAATAAAGCGAATTTTCCATCCCGCAGCCGAGCACAAAAAATCGATTGCCTCGACGTGAGTGGGATTAAACACGAGGAAAGTGCAGTACGACGTCATCCTATTCCTGCTGAATGAGACCGGAAGAACTCTAGAAAAGGACAATGAAGGCGGCGTGCACCCCCCACTCAATTCCTTGGCTCGTAGTAAATTGCATCGAGCATAGCGACCCGCGCGTCCCACAGTTCCATCTCCGACCCTGTCGGGCGCGGGGCGTTATACCAAGGCGCGTGTTGGATGGGCTCGATCACCCGCTCCCAGTAGTTTTCGAGCTTGATGGTGGTGGGCGCAAACGCAAGCGCGGCGGCGAGACCTGCCGTGTTGCCACCGTTCACGCAGACGAAGAAGTCGGGGCGTTTCATTGCGAGGAGCCGGGTGGCCGGAGCAAGGCGCGCGGTACGCCGGGATTGCGAGAACGCGACGGTGAATGCCGCGACGTAGTCGTCAAACTGCGCTCCTGTGACGTTCCCGCGCTTAGGGACTGCGTCGAGCGCTTTAGCTAGTGTCTTATCTTCCAGGCCAATCAGTTCGGCAAAGGTTCCCGCGCCACCCATCGAGCCGAACCATCCCCATTCCAGGTCCTCGAGGCCTGCCTCCTGAGCTTCTACGCGGCCAAGAACGCCCGCGACGCCCTTTGCTTCGGCGGATGACAGGTCGGCGAACGAGGGAGTTTTTGCGAAGAGTTGTTGGATCGCGCGTACCAGTCTCAAACGCTTTTTATAGTCATGATGCAGGTCCTGCCGGGCCTGCTTGGCAAACTCCGTCCAGGACATAATGCCGAGGGGCGAATTGAAGCTTGTCCAATGTTTTCCATCACCTGGCAGCACCGGCTTTTTGGGCCTCGGCGAGCCGCCGGCGGCCTTAGATTGTCGGCGATAGCTGTTAGCCAGTGGTTGTGTAATCGGAAGGCACAAAGGCTTGTACCGATCGAGCTGGTCCCTGACTTGCTGGAAAAAAGGATTTTCAACTGCACCTCTGACGTGGACGCCTGCCTCGAGGTTTGGTCCAAGGCCACCCTTCGTGAAGTTGGCACTCCCGACGATCGCCTCAGCAATGGTACCGGATTGGAAATAGAAGATCTTGGGGTGGAAGCAACCTGGTCGATTCTTAGCGACGAAAGCATTCGGGACATCGACGAGACGATCGATAAGATCAGGATCTGTCGCAGAAAAGTCGACGCCGATGAGAATGGATTCAAATTTGGCTCTGTTCGCGAGAAGTGTATCGGCCACCGACGTGATTCCGCCCCAGGCGACAGCGATAGAAATGCGATCATGCTTTCGGATAAGCGCCGAGAGCCGGCGCGCGGTCGATTTCGCGTCCAATAGTGTTACTTGCATGCCCCACGTTGCCCCTTGGTCTGATTAACGTGATCCCGGATCGGAGCACGATCTCAACATCGATGTTACGCAGCATAACCCAGACCTTTGCTTGGACAGAGCGGTGGAATCGGTTAAAATTCATCGGTTAAGTGGCCCCGCCGAAAGTGAGGCTGCTGTGGAGGAATCCACGTCAACACTGATGAGATCGGAGTTGCTTCATGGCCGACGTACGCCAATATTCGAACCTATTCGCCTGCCTCTACGACGAACCGGCACCGATCGGCGCGCTCGGCCGCGGCACCCATTATTCAGTCTTCCGTTGTATCGAGTGGCTCGACGTCACGCGGCGACGGCTCGACCACCCGCAGATCCATGACTTTGCGGTGATCTGGGATGAAGATCATGATGAGCGCGTGATCGAGGCGGTCGAGCGAATCTACATGGCAGGCCTGCTATCTCCGGTGCAGTTTATTGGCGAACGCAAGGGCGGGCTGACCGCCATTGTTGCTGCCAAATTCTATTTCAGCGGAAGCGAGGCAGGCACTGCGGCTTATCGCACCGCAGTCGAGGCGATCGTCCAAGGGCTCGACGATCCCTGGCCCGCGGAGCTTGGCTCCTTCGACCGGTCACCTGGCAACCCGCATCAGAACTTCTTTGAAGGTCTGATCCAGGACAGCGACCACCGAGTCGGGCTCTATCTC
Organism: Bradyrhizobium genomosp. I (2014); assembly: GCF_000261685.1. Taxonomy (GTDB): domain Bacteria; phylum Pseudomonadota; class Alphaproteobacteria; order Rhizobiales; family Xanthobacteraceae; genus Bradyrhizobium. The sequence continues at coordinate 116,018 of NZ_AJQE01000044.1, forward strand.
GGCAATATCGATTCGCTCTGGGGCCTTGGCACCAAGCCTTATTTGCCAGCGGCACCCGCCTATTTCCCTCCGCCGATACAGCCAACGACTCCCGGCGTCATGCCACCCCCGCCGTCTCCTCCGCCGGCGCGCAAGCCATTCCCGCCCATGCCGCTGGCCCCACGAAGCTGAACCTCGTCATGCGCACGCTTAGTGAGCAGCGCTTCGAAGCGCTGGCGGGGTACACCCGGCAGCCTCACCTGATCACGCTGCTGCAGGAAGCCGCTTGGTTCTCGACGCCCGACGAACGGCTGTTGGGCGTTGTGACCAGGGACCGCATAGACCACGATTTCGGCTGGATCCTGCTCGGTCGCGATCGACGCTTGCGATTTCGCTGCATCGCAGTTGACGCATCTCTAACGTCGTTCGAAGTTGCCAGGGCTTCCCTCGAGGCTGCGTTGACAGAGCACGCGCTCGAACCAGACTCCAGCTATCATCAGGGTGACGAGGAAGGTCCGCCAGTCGATTTCTTCGCGCCGATCGTGCCCGAATCGCGGCTGAATCCGACGTTCCGCGTCCTGCTCGAGGACCCACGCTATTCGCCCGCGCGCGAGCTCATCCAGGCGATGATGTGCTTCTATGAGGATGCCGACGGCAATTTCATCGAGCAGTTTCAGACTACAGGCTTCGATCCTCGCGTATGGGAACTGTATCTCTTCGCAACCTTTACCGAACTCGGCTTCGCACACGAAGAGGGGGTTGCCGTGCCCGACCTCTTGCTCACCAGCCCGAGGGGCCGGCTCGCGGTTGAGGCAACAACTATCAACCCGCCGCAACGGGGTAGCGCGCCCCGGCCAAAGAACGTTGCCGAAGCGCGGGCCTATCTGGAAAATTACGTACCGATCAAAGTCGCGCGCGCGCTCAAGCGGAAGCTTTACCATAAGACGCGCTACTGGACGGTGCCTGGGGCAACGGACATGCCGTTCGTGATCGCGCTACAGGATTTTCACGGCCCGCAATCGATGTCGCGCATCATCATGCCTGCAACCGAGTACGTGTTTGGTGTGCGCCATTCAATAGTTGACGGTGCGCGCCGGATCGAACGGATCCGCGAGCATGTCTACGAAGGCTGGCAAGAGCCGCCATATTTCTTCGGCCTGCCCGAGGCAGAAAATGTCAGCGCGGTGATGCTCAATCCTGTCGGGACGATACCGAAGTTCAATCGCATGGGCTACGTCGCGGGTTTCGGAGACCGCTGTCTTAAGATGACACACACTGGCATTCGGCGCGGCGAGATCGATCCTAGGGGCCCCGCACCCTTGCCTTTTTCACGGGACGTCCATGCTCCTGGCTATTCAGAGAAATGGATAGAGGGTGCGGTCATTCTTCACAATCCGAGCGCGCGCATTCCACTCGACCCGGAGATGATTCCGGGCGCTAATCATGAATTCCTCCAGCCCGACGGCTCGATCCTCTCACTGCTGCCAGACTTCCAGCCATACAGCTCCGGGACGTTGATTACGCTAGGCGAGGGCGAGCCGCCCGGGCCGGGATAGATACGCAATTGGCCGGATCATGCATTGGCCTCATCAAGGCGGACAAGGCGGCTCGTCACGCAGTCGACCAGCGCTGGTAGTCGCGTGGTTGAGCGCCGGCCCCAAATCTTGCGGACGAGCATGGTGTGCGAGTTCAGCCCAGCGGTCGACGGACGCATAGAAGGCGTCCATCTCGATGTGGATGATCTTGCGCTGGCGGCTCGGGGAAGCCGCCTGGGCGTCCTCGTCCTCGATGGTCACGTCGCTAGCCGGCCGAATCTTCCTTGACGCCGCGTGCCACGATCTGCAGCGTGCCGTCGGCAAGCGGCCGCTGCAGCTTCAGGGCCTCGTCCAGAGGGGCCATCATCCAGGTCTCGACTTCGTCCGGCGTCGTCAGGATCACCGGCATCGCTTTGGGGTGGATTGCGCTGACCTCGGCGTTCGGCTCGGTCGTGAGGAACGCGTAGAGGTCGTTGGTCGTCTCGCCCTCCTTGACCTTCCGGACGGACGTCCAGTTGGTCCAGATGCCGGCGAAGCAGGCGAGCGGACGGGTCTCATCGAGCGCGAACCAGATATCACCGCCCTCGGCCTTGTTGAACTCGCTGAAGGAGTTGAACGGCACCACGCAGCGGTTTTCGGCTCCCAGCCATCTCGTCCAGTGCTTGCTCTTCACGTTTCGGATGTTCGTCGTGCCGCCGTCCGGCTCCATTCTGAGCAATTCCTTGAAATCCACTGCCTTCCCTTTGGCCTGGAGCTTTTCGGCTCGCTTCTTCGTGGCGTCCATCAGCGCTTTTGATGACGATGGCATTCCCCATCGCGCCGTAGCGAGCTCGCGACCCTCGGCTCCGTTCCGCACGATCGGTGCCTTGTAGTCGGGAAAAACCCCCGGCATCGGCGCCAGGTTGCCAACGTATCGGTTCACGACGCGAAACAGCGCGCTGATCGCGGCTTGGTTGGTCGTGATCGAATAAAGATTGCACATCGGTCAGGATTCGATTCGAGGGTGGCGCGGCTGCCACGTCAACTGTAGCAGAGTCGCGGATGGACGCCGGCCCGCCTTGGCGCATTTGCGGCAGCGTAGCCGGCTGGCGAGATCGTGCACGAAGGTGGTCGGCGGGTGCTTCATCGCCGCGAGATCCACGTCGCTCGGCGTCTTGCAGCGCGCACACCTGATCTCCAGCCAGGGGAAGCCTCCGTTCACGGCTTGGTCGATGGTCGGCGACGGATCGATCGGTTCGCCGTCACTCCACATCCGCTCGTTCCAGCTTTCGCAAAGCAGCTTATCGGCTTGCTGGATCATCGCCTCGCCTTTGGCCCGCATCTCCGCCGATTGGGCCGCCAGGATGTTGGCCATCGCGCGTGCCTTGCCGAGCTCTTTCGCCAGAGCCTTGCGATCGCCGCCCGACAGGGGCGTAGGGTGATACTTCGGGGCCATCCGGACATCCAGGCGCAAAGAGATCGGACCGGCAAATCCAGAGCGACTACGGCGTCTCGAACGCTGGCCAGCGCCCGTCTTCTTCCTGCCTGCCGGTGCGCTGCTGGCAGGTGTTGTCGAGCAATCGCTGCGCCACGTCCTTCCAGAACGCGTTGGCGCCATACAAGCGGACCGCATCGGCGGTCTGGATTTCCACCGTCCGCTCGCAGCGGCGGCAGGAGACGCGGAGTACGTGACGCTGAATTTCGGAGAGACGCCGCTGCCGCATTTGGGCTTCGGTCGTGCCGGCGCGAGGGTCTCTGAGGACGGATTCCCAGTATTCGGCTGGGAGAGAGGCGTCGGGGTCCGCAGTGGAAGGGCTCGGCCTACGGGCGGCTTCAGCGGCCAGCTTTTCCATCTGCTTCGGGGTCGGCATGCGCCAGCTCGCGGGTCGGTCGGTCATGCCTGAATTAGAACATAACAAGAACAAATGTCGAGTCCGACGAGGGCAGCTGCTGAGAAAAATCCTCCTATGGGACGGCTCGCGATGTCGGAACCAAGCCTGGTTAGTTCGTCTTGAATCCGGCATCAGTAATGGAGTTCCCCGCGATGGCCCCCCGCGCCAACTGGAAAGGCTTCCTGCGTCTTTCCCTCGTCACCTGTCCGGTTGCGCTCTATCCGGCTACCTCGGAATCCGAAAAGGTCTCGTTCAACCAGCTGAACCGAAAGACCGGCCATCGGATCAAGTACGCCAAGGTCGACGCCGACACCGGCGAGGAGGTCGACAATGAGGACATCGTCAAAGGCTACAAGATTGATACCGATACCTTCATCGAGGTGACCAAGGAGGAGCTTGAGAACGTCGCGCTGGAATCGACACGAACCATCGAGATTGACGAGTTCGTCGACCGCAGCGAGATCGATCCGCGATATCTCATTCGCCCCTACTATCTGCGTCCCGACGGTAAAGTCGGGCACGATGCCTTCGCCGTCATTCGGGAAACCATCCGCGAGATGAACAAGGTCGCGATCGGCCGCGTGGTCCTGACCAATCGCGAGCACATCATCGCGCTGGAGCCGCTGGACAAAGGCCTGATGGGAACGCTGTTGCGATATCCCTACGAAGTTCGCTCAGCTGATGAGTATTTCGACGACATCCAGGATGTCAAAGTTACCAAGGACATGCTCGATCTCGCCAAGCACATCGTCAATCAGAAGGCCGGCCATTTCGAGCCGGATAAGTTCGAAGACCAGTACGAAACTGCCCTCATCGATCTCATCAATCAGAAGCGCGCCGGCAAACCCATCACAGCGAAGGCGCGTCCTCAGGGCGAGAATATCGTTGATCTGATGGACGCGCTGCGCAAGAGCATCGGACGAGACACCACGGGCCCGACAGAGGCGCCGAAGAAGACAGCCAAGAAGCCGCGCAAGGCGACCGCTGGGCAGAAGGAAATGCTGATGCCGATCACCGGCAAAAAAACGGCGAAGGAGGGCGCGGCCAAGAAGCCGGCTGCAAAGCCGCAGCGAAAGTCGGCCTAGCCTATCGTGAAGCACCGGTCACGCCAGACGGTCGCTCCTTCGTCATCCGCGCAGGCTCTGGCGGATGGTAAATCCCATCTCGACGAGATCGCCTGAGACTATCGCGTTGCCCGGCAGAACGGCGACCGCTCGAGGCCGAACCAACGGCGCATAGAGCCGTCGACCTCGCGTTTTGCAGCGTAGTCTTTCAGCCTAATCAGCTCGGTTTTGGCAGCTTCGGCCGGAGAGGCGATTCATTGGTGGCGAGACGCAGCTGTGGGTGCAGTGCACCGTCCCCAAAGTTTAACATGCTTGAATCCCAAGCGGGCGAAACCGCGCTAGGATTAAATTTTCCCTTAGGGGGCAGCTTATGTTCGACACGGCAACCACCGCGCTTTTGCGCGCGGTTCTCGATGAAGTCTGTGAAAGCGTCTCGCACCGCGAGATCGGGGCACGTACCCACGTCGCGTCGAAAATCCTAGAGGCTGCGACGAGAGGCGAGTTTTCTCCCGAAGGTCTCAAACAGATTGGTCGCGACGCCCTCTCGCACGCGCCGACGATGTGGCGCTGATCGCGGGGCGGACGTGAACCTTCAAGTCACCGTCCTGAAGATTTTGGTAGCTTATCCGGACGGCTTTGCCGTGATGGAGGACCTCAAGAGGGATATGGCCATCCTGGCAACGAGTGGTCGCGACTGGGCGGACCGGACCAGGCGCCTCGCGGCCAAAGTGCCCGACCTCGACATCTTCTCACAAGGATTGGTCGAACGGATAAGCGGAGGATGGAAGATCACGTCCAAAGGACGGGCGTTGCTCGAATTGATGGAAGCGCGGCCAACGGCCTTGGAAAGGGCCGAGGCCCCTCCGGTTGTGGAGACGAGTGCGACCTCGTCGGCGCCTGTTCCTCCGCTGCCGCAGCCTGCCGATCGTGCCAAACGGCGGCGCGAAAGACGTGAACGTCGGCGCGCGGCGCGCGAACGGGCAAGAGCAAACGCCTCTTGAGGTAGCGACTGAGGCAAGAAAAATCCGCCAAATGGGAGCAGCAGTTTGATAGTCCCGGACTGTCGATTTTGCCTCCCCAGCCCCAAGCGTACCGCCGTTACCTTGTTTGCCGCCATGCCGGTCCCGATCTACTCGGGACGGCGACTGAGCACGGGTCCTTCTACCGAGCCGGCGAGCGACAATATAGCGAGGAAATGGAGGCCGACCCGCGCGGGAGAGCTGGCCGGGTTCCTTTTGAAAGGGCGTTGCGCGGTCGGTGAGGCTGTATAGCTACTTCAGACAATCGCCATAAAGTTCACTGACATGCTCCCCAACAGTCAATCTTCACGAAGGCCGTAATGTCCCAGTACTCACTCGATGTATTGCGTCAGCGCTATGTCGTCGAGAAAAGACCGCTCGAGGCCAGCGTCGAGCAGATCTTGCGGGCCGACACCCGCGCCGGAGCGCGTGCCATCCTGGCTACAATCGATAAACGCCGCTTCGAAAATAGGTCCGAAGGGCAGCGCCTTCGCAAGATGCTCCGCTTCGAGTCCTCTCTCTGGGAAAGCGGCCATCATGCCGTGGCAGGCGTGGATGAGGCCGGAATGAGCCCCCTCGCTGGACCAGTCTCCGCTGGCGCCGTGATCCTGAAACCTGGCACGCGGATAGTCGGGATCGACGACTCGAAAAAACTCGACGCCGCGGCTCGCGAAGAACTCGCGAAGGAGATCAAGGAAAAGGCGGAGTTTTGGTCCGTGGCGTTCGTCGAGGTCGAGGAGATCGACGCGATCAACATCTATTGGGCGGGCATTCAGTCCATGCAGCGTGCGGTCCGGGGGCTAGGCTTGACACCGCAGCACTTGCTGATCGATGCGAAGCGGTTGAAGGACATCGACATCCCTCAGCAGACTATTATCAAGGGCGACGCAAAGTCCGCCAGCATCGCGGCCGCCTCCATCCTCGCGAAAGTCGAGCGCGACGCCGTCATGCGGACGCTCGACGTGCGACACCCCGGCTATGGCTTCGCGGATCACAAGGGCTACCCGGTGCCGGCTCATTATGAAGCGCTCGCCAGACTCGGCGCATGCGCAGCTCACCGGCGATCGTTCGGACCGGTACGTAAGGCTCTCGGGTTGCCGCCACTGCCGCCGTGGCCTTCGGCATCTGAGCGCACCGCCGGCTGAACTCTCAGTCGTACGCTTCGTCTGGGCGGCATTAATTTCGCGACCGGCTCCTTTCGCGAACGACGTCCTTCGGGTTCTTGTCGGAGCGCAGGCCGAGATAGACCGGCTGGCGCAGCTCGCCCTTGCTCGTCCACTCCGCGAACTTCACTTCCGCGACCAGCGAAGGGCGCACCCAGGTCGTGCCCCCCTCATCCTTCACCTTGGCAGGAAAGGGCGACTTCGCCGTCTTGAGCTTCATGAGCTTGCCGTGAAGCTCTTCGAGAACTTGGTGGCTGAAGCCGGTGCCAACGTGGCCTATGTACCGCCATGCATCCCCTTCGCGTACCGCGAGGACGAGAGCGCCGAAGAAAGGCCGGGTTCGCCTCGGCGCCGTGAAGCCGGCGATCACGACCTCTTGCCGCTGCGCGGTCTTCACCTTCAGCCAGTCGGCGGTCCGGCGTCCGGACGCGTACGGGCTATCGGCGCGCTTGGCCATGATGCCTTCGAGATGTCTCCGCTCGGCTTCTGCAAAGAACTTCGTTCCCTTGCCTTTGCGGTGGTTGCTGAACGCGATGAGCTTGTGGCGCGGAAGGATGGCCTTGAGCCGCTTCTTGCGCTCGAGGAGCGGCAGCGCACGCAGGTCCTCATCGTCTGCGAACGTGAGGTCGAAGGCGCAATACAGGAGCTTCGCCTCATGGCGCAGCGCGTTTTGAAGCAACTGGAAATGCGAGACGCCGTCCTTTCCGATCGCGACGAGCTCCCCGTCGATCACGGCATCGCCCTTCACGCCCTCCAGCGCTTTGGCGACCTCGATATAGCTGCGGCTGATGATCTTGCCATTTCGGCTGTAGAGCGCAACCTTGCCTCGCCGGATTTCGGCGATCATCCGGAAGCCGTCATACTTGTCCTCGAAAACCCAGCCGGGATCGTCGAACGGCGCGTCGGTGAGCGTAGCGAGCATCGGCTGCAGGCGCTTGGGCAGGGTCGACGTCCGGCTCATCGAGGCCAATCCTTAAGAGCACGTTGCGAAATGCATGGACGTCCTTCAAGGATTAGGGAACGCTTCGGGGCCGCGTCGTGTTCCGCAGGCTCCGTGGCATGCGACGTTGACGCTCGATTAAGGAGGGCGGATCAGACCGATGGCGAGAAAACTGAAAACTTTTCAGACTTCGCTGGGCTTCTTCGATCTGGCGATCGCCGCCCCCTCGATGAAAGCGGCCCTGGAGGCCTGGGGCGCCAACAGCAACCTCTTCCACCAGGGCGCAGCGAGGGAAAGCGACGATCCGGACGTCATCGCTGCGGCCATGAAGAAGCCGGGTGTCGTTCTCAGGCGCCCGGTCGGATCCAACCGATCCTTCAGCGAGCAAGCCGAACTGCCCTCCGATCTCGGCGGGGACAGAAGATCGACGAACGCCCCGCGCAAATCGAAGGGCCAAATTGTGAAGAAGCCTTCCTCGCGTCCCGTCGACAAGACGGCCGAGCGGAAGGCTGCGCTTGCCTACGAGCGGGAGGAGAGGCGCCGGGAGAGTGAACGGGCGAGGGAGGAGGCCGCCAGGCAGAGAGAACGTGAGCGCCGTCAGCAGGCCGTCGACAAGGCGCAGGCTGCGCTGGACAAGGCGGAGCAGGAGCACGCGAAGCGGGCTGCCGCCATCCAGGCCGAGGTTGAGGCTCTCGCGAAGAGATCGCAAACCGAAGACGATCGCTGGAATAAGGAGAGGGAGCGATTGGAAGCTGCGCTGCAGCGTGCGCGGAATTAGCTTCTTGGCAGTTCTTGCTCGGCGGCACCGAGGGAAGCCAAAGGGTTGCCGTCAAGCGATCATCGTTCGGGGGCTGGTGCGCGCGCTGCGGCTCGGTTCACCGTGGTGCGGTCCGCTCGGTCCTCGGGAGCGAGCTCCATGACCGCTTGATGCAGCTCGGCCGGAATCGTCAGGGGACTTTCCGGGGGCTTGTTCGCCCATTGCCAGAAGCGGTCGAACGCATCCATTACAGGTCCTCCCGCAGGCCCCGGAAAAACGGGTGGCGAACCTTTCCCTCGGCCGACTTCGCGCGATACTCGATCTCGGCCAGAAGCTTGGGTTCGACCCAGATACCCTTGTGACCGATGCGCTTGGTATAAGGCTGGGTCTTTCGGATGAGGGGTTTAAGCCGTTTCTGCAGATCGGCGGCCGAGACCTTGTCGAAGCCGTGGTCGACTTTGCCGGCATAGACCAGATCGTCGCCCTTGCGCCGGCCGACGTAGATGCCGTCCCACTTCGTTCCATCGAGTGCGAAGCCGGCAATGGTCAACGTCTCACGCTGTACGCAGGTCTTTTTGACCCAATCATTCGTGCGTCCCGTTGGATAGGCGCTGCCCCGGACCTTCGAGACGACGCCTTCGAGGCCGAGCTTGCAGGCGTGCGCGAACATCTCGCGGCCGTCTATTTCGAAGCTTTCGCTGAACTGGATGTCGGTGCCGCTCAGGATCTTCTTGAGTTCGGCTTTGCGCTGAAAGAGCGGTAGCTTCCGGATATCGCGGCCATTCAGATAAAGCAGATCGAACGCTACGAGCACGATGCTCGTCGACTTGCCCTTAAGCTCGTTCTGCAGGACCGAGAAATCGGTCGTGCCGTCCACGGCCGGTACCACTATCTCTCCGTCCACCACCGCCGAGTTCGCCTTGATCCGCCAGGCGTCATGAGCAACCTTCTTGAAGCGATGCGTCCAATCGTGGCCGCGCCGGGTGAAGATCTTTGCCGTCTCGTTGGCGAGATGGACCTGAACACGGTAGCCGTCGAACTTGATTTCGTGAACCCAGCGCTCTCCGGACGGCACCTTCTCGATCGAGGTGGCCAGGGCCGGTTCGATGAAGCCGGGGAAGGGCGCCTTGACGCCGATAGCGGCCGGCATTTTACGCTGAAACACCACTGAAGAACTCCACGCTACAGCTGATTCAAATTGGCACAGTTCGAATCGTTCCGGAACCTGCGAATCCTTGTTGCGTTTGCTCGGTGCCACGAACAGGAGGTATCCATGGCGGCAGCGAAGAAGTCGAAGGCGGCGCGCGGACGAAAGCAGGATCGGGCACGGGTGGCCGGCGGGCAGGACTACGAAGTGCAGTACGAGGCGAAGAAGACAGGTAAGTCGGCGCCGGCGGTGAAGAAGGCTGTCAAAAAGGTCGGCAATACGCGGAAGCGGGTGGAAAGGCGGCTAGGCCGCTGAGTAGGAGACGGGCTCGCGTCGAAGCTTAGCGCCGGTCCTCCTCATCAGGGGGGCATTCTGGGCAGCTGTCACCAATCGAGTCCAGCACGTCACGAACCGCGGCTTCCGCTACGTCACGGGATACGTCTGCTGGCGGCTCCTGACGGGCGATATCGAAGGCGCGCTCTCGTGCATGCGGATCGGCGCGGTCCTGCATCCAACCGTGCTCCTCGCACTCGCGGATGGCGCCGGCTTCGTTCAGCACGTTGATCGCCCAACCGCGCAGGGTGCGGATCGCCGGCTGTCTTTGCTTGGTCATCAGCATTGAAAGGTTCTCCCACGCGGAGACGAATCGTTTAGTCCCCCAGACGTTCCCCATCGCTAACACACGACTGGGATTCGGGATCGTGGGATCTCGTGGTTTTTCGAGGCCGAGTTTTCCAGTCGGCCAGGTGGTAGGCTGGGCGAGAACGAAATGATGAAACCGCTTTCCGATACTTCAGACGTCTTATCCGTTTTGCGCGTGCGGCTGTCGCCGCACCGGGCTCTCGTGAGCCGAGCCGCTGAGCGTCTCGGCGCTCCGGCTGCGATCCCTCGCCCCACGAGCAGATCACGCCCTCGCGGGGGCAGAAACGAAAAACCGGACCTTTATGCAGCAGCCACCTGCACAAAGGTCCGGCCTTATCTTAGCGTGCCGCGATACCGAACGGCTGCAAAGGACGCTTCATATCCTTTGGGAGGTCTCGCTTTTCATCCGGGTTGCGAGCCGGAGGCGGCAATAGATCAGTAGCCGATACGACTACTTCTTTTTCTTTGAAGTCTTCTTTGCCACCTTCTTGGTAGCTGCCTTCGCGGTCTTCTTTGCCTTCTTCGCTTTCTTGGCCATGTCGTCCTCTGTAAGAATTGGCTCTCAGTGAACATGCCCACGCCGTGCATAGACATGCACACGAGTGAGACGATATCACAAAAGCAAAATTGATACCAAGGAGACGTGAAGCCGCATTGAGTCGCTCGCCGGAGGCACTCGCCCTCGGGCCCGCCTTCATTGCGTGCCGGCGTCGCTATCACTGCCCTTCGGGTCGGGTGCCTTCTTAACCGGTCTCGCGACTGCACGTATCATTGCTTGCATCACGTTCGCTCAGGTTTTGGCGCGTGCGGCCAGGGCCGCACCGGGCTCTCGTGAACCGAGCCGCGCAGCGTCTCGGTAGGGTAGGCGCGGGACACCTCGTAAGAGGATATCCCTACGCCTCCCTCCAAACCGTGCGGGCACCTTTCAATGCACACGGCTTTCCGTACGCGCATGCTTTCGACCAGAAACGGTTGTTCGGCATGCCGGGCACAGGACAACGGTCTTGCGCCGCCAACCGGACTGTTTCCAAACCGCCAGCACGCTTCGCAGATCTCCTACGCGGCGGAGGTGATGCATCTCAAATGGTCCGCTCGTACCGCCGCACGCTTCGCACCTGCGAGCGCTAAGTCGATCGATGAGATCATTTGGGTTTTTGACCCACCACGCGCCTGCCGTGACGTTGTCCACAATAGGACTCGGCCAGAAGGTTTGAGTGAGATGCTTCAGTCTCCACAGCTTGATGCTTCGAAGCTTGCCACGAACTACAGAGCTAACCTCGTAGTCCGTCCCATTCCACAGACGCCTCATGGTTCTCGCTGTCGTCGTCCGATGTCGCATCGCCAGCGTCTTCACGGCACTGCGGAACACGACAAGCTCCAACAGTCCCAAGGCGCTTTTGATGTCGTCGGCCAACGAATGGTAGTTCGCGAATCCACGGAACTCCGAGTTATAGGCGAGGACGGTTGCGACGTCGCTGGTAACAAGGAACTGTGCGCGATGACGGCCAGTCTTCCTGGCGAGGTCGCCATAGCCGTGTCGCTTACAGAACTTGGTGACTTCTTGCCGCGGCACTCGCAAGCTGACATTGTCGGTGGTCGGGCGGCGTAGCACGCGCCATGTCCGTCCGTCCGGTCCCGTGCGGCTGGTTTTTCGTCCAGCCCCGTAGGATGTGTATGTCGAGATGCGATAGCTGAGGAAGGTCACTCCCTTTGAAGCGGCGTGAACTCCACTTTTCTCGGGCGACACGGCGAGCTTCAGGGCGTGCGTCAAGAACTGTTCGACGCTAGCCATGATCTCACACGCTTCCCGCTTGCTCCCGATCACGCCGATGAGGAAGTCGTCGGCGTAGCGGCAGTAGCGGAGCCTTTTGAAGTTGGGGTCCATCGGATCGACGGAAGGCACTTTCCGTCTCTCCTTATTGACGGCTTTGATCTCTGCAAGTGCAGCGTCGATCTCGGCCTGATCCGCGCCTTCGGCACGGAGCCGTTCAATTTTGCGGCGAAGACGGAGCACGCGCCGTTCCAGCGCGGCATAGCGCGGGAATGGGCGACGCACGCGGCCTTTGTCGAAGTCCGCTTTCATTGTCTGCATTTGCTGATCGAGCTCATGCAGATAAATGTTGGCGAGCAGGGGCGAGACGGTTCCCTGAACGCAAAAGATAACTTT
>NZ_AJQE01000045.1 GCF_000261685.1 Bradyrhizobium genomosp. I (2014)
GACTCAGTAAGACTAACCCACCCTACGAGACTGCCTTCACCTCAGCTTATTGAGAAGCGCCATCAGCAGCTCGCGCTCCTTCGGCTCGAGCGGCGCCAGCGTTTCACGGGTGATCGCCAGCGCGTTCGGCGCGAGCTTCTCGGCGAGCTGCTGACCGGCGCGGGTCAGGCTCACCAGCAGCCGCCGCCCGTCGTCGGGATCCTGGCTGGTCTCGGTCAGGCCGCGCGCAGTGAGACGATCGATCACGCCCTTGATGGTGGCGACGTCCATCGCCGTCAGCCGCCCGAGCTGGTTCTGCGAGCATGGCCCGGTCTCGGCCAGTTTCGACAATGCCGCCCATTGCGTCGGCGTCAGATTGGTGCCGATGTCGCGGGCGAAGATCGAACTGTGGCGCTGCCAGACCTGACGCAGGATGAAGCCGACCTGCTCGTCCAGCACGTAAGGCGACTTGGAAGGCGACTTGGCAGGCTTGACGCCCTTCTTCACCGCGACGCTTCTCGCCATCCCTTCCCCACCCCTCACAACGACAGATGCGCGTCGCGGATATCAGGACGCGCGTCGAGCTCGGCCATGGTGCCGCCGAAGCAGATGCGGCCGCGCTCGATGATGTAGGCGCGATCGGAGATCAATCGCGCGAAATGCAGATTCTGCTCGGAGACGACGATGCTGACGCCCTCCTTCTTCATGGTCAGGATGGCCTCCACCATCTGCTCCACGATCTTCGGTGACAGGCCCTCCGACGGTTCGTCCAGCAGCACCAGTGAGGGATTACCCATCAGCGTGCGCGCGATGGTGAGCATCTGCTGCTCGCCGCCACTCATGCGGCCGCCCGGCCGGTTCTTCATCTCACCCAGATTTGGGAACAGCGCGAACAGCTTTTCGCGCGTCCAGTGCGGCGCGTTCGGCCGCTTCGGCTGGCGGCCGACTTCGAGGTTTTCCTCGACGGTCAGGTCGGTGAAGATGCGCCGCTCCTCCGGAACGTAGCCGAGGCCCTCGCGCACGATCTCATGGGTCGGCCTCGCCGAGACATCCTTGCCCTCGAACATGATACGGCCGGAGCACTGCGCGACGAGGCCGACGATCGAGCGGAACGTCGTCGACTTGCCCGCGCCGTTGCGACCCAGCAGCGCCACCACCTCGCCCTCACCGACTTCGAACCCGATGTCGAACAGGATGTGGGCCGGACCGTAATGGCTGTTGAGGTCTTGCACCGTGAGCTTCATGCCGAGGTCCCCTCGCGGTGGCGGGCATCGTAGACGAGACCCTCGCCGAGATAGACCGCCTGCACCTGAGGATTGCCGCGCACCTCGGCCGGCGAGCCCTCGGCGATCAGCGCGCCGCGGTTGAGCACGATGATGCGGTCGGCATGCTCGAACACCACATCCATGTCGTGCTCGGTGAAGAGCACGCCGATCGATTTTTCCCGCGCGATGCCCGCCGTCAGCCGCATCAGATCGACGCGCTCGCGCGGCGCCATGCCGGCGGTCGGCTCGTCCATCAGGAGCAGCTTTGGCTGGTTGGCGAGCGCGACCGCAAGCTCGAGCCGCTTGAGGTCGCCATAGGCAAGCTCGCCGCAGGGCCGGTCCGCGTAGCCGCCCATGCCAACCAGTTCGAGCAGGCGGCCGGCCTCGCCGCGGTCGAACTTCGGCGCCGAGCCCCAGAGGTTGTAGAGCTGCCTCGCATGCGAAATCAGCGCGACCTGAACGTTCTCCCGCACGGTCATGGTGGCGAAGGTCGCGGTGATCTGGAACGTGCGCCCGACGCCGAGCCGCCAGACCTCACGCGGCTTCCTGCCCGTGATCTCTTCGCCGAGCAGGCGGACGTGCCCGGTATCAGGCTTGTTCTGGCCGTTGAGCATGTCGAAGCAGGTGCTCTTGCCGGCACCGTTCGGGCCGATCAGCGCCAGGATCTCGCCGGCGCGCAACGAGAACGAGACGCCGCGCACGGCGTGGATGCCGCCATAGGATTTGGTCAGGCCTTCGACCGCGAGAAGGGGGGGTGCGACGCTCATTCGGCGGACTCGATCGGCTTGGCAAGCAAGGGGGATCCCGGCGGCGAGGACTTCCTGCGGCGCTGCACCAGCATCTCCAGCATGCCGACGATGCCCTTGGGGAAGACGACGACGATCAGCACGATGAAGCCGCCGAGCACGAGCTTCGACAGATCGGTCTGGCTTACCAGCCAGATGTTCAGGGCCTTGTAGACGATAGCGCCGATCACCGCGCCCGAGACCGTCTCGACGCCGCCGAGCAGCACCATGACCAGCGCGTCGACCGACAGCGAGATACCGAGATTGTCCGGGAACACGCTGCCCTTGAGGTAGGCGAACAGCGCGCCGCCGATGCCGGCTGTCGTGCCGGCGATCACGAAAGCGGTCCACTGGATCCGCTTGGCATCGATGCCGATCGCCTCGCTGCGCAGAAGCGAGTCGCGCGTGGCGCGAAGCGCGTAGCCGAACGGCGAGAACACCATGGCCCGTAGCGCAATGGTCACCAGCGCCGCGACGCCGAGCGCAAGCCAGTAGAAATGCGACGGGCTCGCCGCCCAGCTCGACGGCCAGAGGCCCAGGATGCCGTTGTCGCCGCCGGTCACGCTCACCCACTGGAACGCAATCGACCATACGATTTGTGCAAAGGCGAGCGTCAGCATCGCGAAATAGACGCCGGAGAGCTGCACCGCGAAGAACCCGAATACAGCGGCGCCCATGCAGCCGAGCAGCGGGCCGAGCAACAGGCACACGATCATCGGCAGCCCGGCCATCTTGGCGAGGAAGGCGATGCCATAGGCGCCGAGACCGAAATAGGCGGCATGGCCGAACGACGCGAGCCCGCCGACCGACATCAGGAAGTGCAGGCTGACGGCGAAGATCACGAAGACCGCGATCTCGGAGCCGACCGTGAGGGCGTAGTTGCCGGCGAACAGCGGCAGCGTCGCCGCGACGACGAGCGCCGCAAGCGCTGCAAGACGCTCGTTCGACGTCAGCGGCCGCCAGGGATTGACGGTGAGGCCCGGGGTCTTGCGCGCGGCCGCCTCCGGCTTGCCGAACAGGCCCCAGGGCCGCACGATCAGCACCACCGCCATCACCAGGAAGACGAGAATGATTGAGATCTTCGGGAAGATCAGGATGCCGAAGGCGTTGAGCTCGGAGACCAGCACCGCCGCCACGAACGCACCGACGATGCTGCCGAGACCCCCGATCACGACCACGACGAAGACCTCGACGATAATGCGCAGATCCATGGCGTGATGCACGGCATCGCGCGGGATCTGGAGCGCACCACCGAGCGCGGCCAGGAAGACGCCGACCGCGAACACGCTCGTGAACAGCCATTTCTGATTGACGCCGAGCGCTGCGACCATGTCGCGGTCCTGCGTCGCCGCACGCACCAAGACGCCCCAGCGTGTGCGCTGGAACAGCAGCCAGAGAATGCCGAGCACGACAGGTCCGAGCACGATCAGGAACAGATCGTAGCTCGGGATGTTCTGACCGAAGAAATCGATGGCGCCCTTGAAGCCTGGCGCGCGACGGCCGACGAGATCATCGGGCCCCCAGATCAGCACGACAAGGTCCTCGACCATCAAGGTCAGGCCGAAGGTCGCGAGCAGTTGGAACAGTTCGGGTGCGTGATAGATGCGGCGCAGCAGTACCATCTCCACGATGACGCCGATCAGCGCCACTGCGAGCGCCGCCAGCACGATGCTGCCCCAGAAGCCGAACGCGCCCGAAAGCCGCTCGGTGAGCGTGAAGGCGATGTAGGCGCCGATCATGTAGAAGGCGCCATGCGCGAAATTCACGATCCGCGTGACGCCGAAGATGATCGACAGGCCCGAGGCCACCAGGAACAGCGACGCTGCGCTGGCGAGACCGGTCAGAAACTGTACGACGTAAAAGGCCATCGGCGGTCCGGGTTCAGTGTAATCGTAGGGTCGGTTAGCCCTGCAGATGCGCAGAGCGCATCTGCTCGGCGTAACCCACCACCTATTCTCGTGTGGCGCCGAAAGTGGTGGGTTACGCCTTCGGCTAACCCACCCTACGGCAGCGGCGACTAATCCTTCGGGCGCAGCTTCGCGACTTCGGCATCGCTGGGCAGATAGTCGGCGCCCTTCTTGTAGGACGAATCCACCATCACGCCCTTGCCATCCTTCAGCGCGGTCTTGCCGACGAAGGCGCCGAGCGTCGACTGGTGATCAATCTTGCGGAAGGTGATCTCGCCGAACGGCGACGGCATGGAGAGCCCTTCCGCCGCGGCAATCAGCTTCTCCGGATCGGTCGAACCGGCTTTGGCGAGGATCGCCGCCGCCGACTTGATGGTCTGATAGCCGACGATCGAGCCGAGGCGCGGATAGTCGTTATACTTGGCCTGATACGCCTTCAGGAACGCATCATGCTCGGGCGTCTTGATCGAGTACCAGGGATAGCCGGTGACAATCCAGCCCTCCGGCGTCTCGTCTTTGAGCGGATCGAGATATTCGGGCTCGCCCGTGAGGAACGAGACGACCTCGCGCCCCTTGAACAGGCCGCGGGTGTTGCCTTCGCGCACGAGCTTCACGAGGTCGGCGCCGAAGGTGACGTTGAGGATCGCCTCGGGATTGGCGGCGGCAACCGCCTGCACCACGGGACCTGCGTCGATCTTGCCCTGCGGCGGCCATTGCTCGTCGACCCACTGGATGTCCGGGCGCTTCGCCGACATCAGCTTCTTGAACACCGCGACAGCTGACTGGCCGTATTCATAGTTCGGCGCGATCGTCGCCCAGCGTTTCGCCGGCAGCTTGCTGGCTGCCTCGACCAGCATCGCCGCCTGCATGTAGTTGGAGGGGCGCAGGCGGAAGGTGTACTTGTTGCCCTTGGACCAGGTGATGGCGTCCGTCAGCGGCTCGGCCGCGAGGAAGAACACCTTCTTCTGGTTGGCGAAGTCGCTGACCGCGAGGCCGATGTTCGACAGGAAGGTGCCCGCGAGCATCGCGACGCCCTCGCTCGAGACGAGCTCGTTGGCCGCGGTCTGCGCGTCGGCCGGCTTGCCGCCGTCGTCCTTGGAGATGACGACCAGCTTCTTGCCGTTGATGCCACCGGCCGCGTTGATCTCCTCGACCGCGAGCTGCCAGCCCTTGCGATAGGGCTCGGTGAAGGCCGGCAGCAGCGAATAGCTGTTGATCTCGCCGATCTTGATGTCCTGCGCCAGGGCCGAATGAGCCATGCCGCCCGCCAGAAGCGCGAAGGCCGCGCCCACAAAATAGTTTCTCGCTCGCATCCCAACCTCCAGTTTTGAACTCTACGTCTTCAGCGTGTCTTGTCGGGGAAGCCGTGCCGCCTCCCCGGTTCAAACCCTATCTCAGACCGTCTTCGCCCTTGATCTCGGCGACCGTCAGCCCGCCGACGCGCGGCAATGGCCGGCCACTGTCGGTGACGGCGACCGCGACCATGATCTCGTTGGCGCGCGGCGCGTCGTTGATCTGCACTTCCATGCCGTCGAAATGACTGCGCACGAAGGCAGCGTCCTTGTGCCCGAGCGGAATGTCCAGCGTCGTGCCCGGACCGCTGCGCTTCTTCGAGGAGGGGATCAGAGCTGCGCCCTTGCCCAGCACCTTGCGCACCGGCGCGCCCATCTTGGGGTGGAGGATGGCGGCGGCATGCTCCAGCTCGCCGTTCTCGCCGACGGCGGCCGCCTTGCCGTAGCTCTGCGCCTTGGCGCCATCGATGCCGAGCGCGGCCACCGCGCGCTTCGACAACAGCTCGCCCAGCTCCTCGCCGATGACGATCAAGGGCGAAAGATCCTCGACGTATTTTCCGGCAAACGGATTCTCGATGACGGCGATCGCAGCCGCGCGCCGCGTCGGCGGCGAGACCTGCCGGCCCATCTCCATCTGCGTCTCTTCGACGACGGTAACGATCTTGCGGATGATCGCGCTCATGATTGTGTCCTCAAGCTCTTCCCCGTTCAGGCATGCACCGCATTCTCCAGCTGACGCGGGCGCGCTTCTTGCCGTTCAATATCTTTTGGTCCGATGACGAGCATATCACCACAAAGCTGCAACACAGCACCCTCGATCAGTCGACGATCGAATAAGCGCCGTGCACATTCCGCGCCAGATTCCAGCGCCGTGGCGATCTCATCGTGAGACAGCTCGCCGACATCGCGGGTAACGAGGCGCGCGCCCAGATCGCTGTCGGGCTGAAGCTCGTTCGCAGATTTGCGGATGATGGCTGGATGCCCGGACAGATCGACCGCGTTGGCGATCACGGTCGCGGCCGCATCGGCCTGCGAAGCGGTTGCCGCCAGCACTGTCACAGCATCGGCGATCCCGAGCGAGAAGCTGCGGCCATGGCGCCCGCTGGTCGCGACGCCCCGCACCGGGTCATCCGCATCGATCTTCATCGTCCGGATCACGCCATCGCGGTCGGGCCGGTCCATCAAGCCGACCGAAAAATGCTCGCCCGCGCCGAGATGAAGCGCGATGTCGCCACCATTGTTGACGTAAGCCCGATCGAGCGTCGCAACACGGAGCATCGCCCCCAGAATCTCCTCCGCCACGCTGCCGGCAACGGCCGCCATCGGCGTGATGAAGCAATCAGCGGCATAGGGCGCGACAGCAGCGTGCATGCGGCGCGCCACCACGCCCCTCAGTAACGTTCGCTCGTCGGCAGCCGCCCGCAGGTCCGGCAATTCCGCGCAGAGCTCGTCGAGCAGCCCCGTGAACCGCCGCGCGGCAGCCTCATAGGCCGCACGCACCTCGTCCGCCCGCCCCTTCGCCTCGACGATCAGATCAATCGGTCCATCCTGCAAATGCAGCCGCCGGCCATCAGACAGCAATGCGATCTGCGGGAGCCGCGTCATGTCCGGCGGCCCGGAATCGGATTGTGCCAGGGCAATTGGCGGACATCGTCGCCGTTCCGCACCTCGGAGAGCGGCTTCACATAATCCATGTGTCCGCCGAGTGCGGCATAGTCGGACAGCGTCATCGTGAACTCGATCGGCGCAACCAGCGCCGGCGTCGGCACATAACCGAACGCGCCTGACGGCATCTGCGTCACGTCGACCATGTAGGTGATGCCGCCGCCGGGCCAGACATAGACCGGCGCGCCGCCGCTGGTGACGCGCGTCAGCGCATCCTTCACCGAGCGCGTCAGTCGCACCGGATTGTCGGTGACTCCCGCGCGCAGCGAACCGCCCGCGCCCGCCATGAAGAGCACCGTGCACAGCGCCGGCTCGCAATTTTCCTGGATTCGCTCGACCGAGAATCTGAGATCGGCGGGCATCTCGGTCTCGATCGGCTTCAAGGCTTCGTCGAGCACGTAATACGACGAATGCTCGCCCGTGGTGGAGACCATCAGCATGGTCAGACCGGGCTTCGCTTCCTTGGCATCGAACGGCCCGAGGATCGACAAGGGATCGGAAATGTTGGTGCCGCCCCAGCCCGTGCCGGGATCGGCGACCTGGAAATAGCGGCCGGGCGTCGAGCGCCGTCCCTTCATCTTGATGCCGGTGTCGGCGATGTCGAGAAGCTTGCCGGCCTGATGCTCCGAGAGCACGCCGGTGATGTGGTCGTCGACCACGACGACCTCGTCGACCTTGCCGTGCCATTGCTTGGCGAACATGCCGATCGTCGCCGAGCCGCAGCCGACCCGCATCCGCTCTTCCCTGGAGCCGTTGACGATCGGCGGCTGTCCGGCCTGCACCACCACCGTGGCGCCCCCGTCGATGGTGAGCTCGACCGCCCTGCAATTGGCGAGATCCATCAGCGTGTCGCAGGTGACCCGCCCCTCCTTCTTGGAGCCGCCGGTCAGATGATGGACGCCGCCGAGCGACAGCATCTGCGAGCCGTATTCGCTCGTCGTGACGTGACCGACCGCCTCGCCTTGCGCGCGGACGGTCGCGGTTTCCGGGCCGAGATAGCGGTCGGTGTCGATCTTCACCTTGACGCCGCAATAGGAGAAGATGCCCTCGGTGACCACAGTCACCATGTCGACGCCGTCGACCTCGGCGGAGACGATGAACGGCGCCGGCTTGTAGTCGGGATAGGTCGTGCCCGCGCCGATCGCGGTGACGAAGGTTGAAGGCTCGTGGACGATCTTGCCGTCCCAGTCTTCGGTGCGACTGAACGGAACGAGCTTGCCGCCGTGCGAGACGGTGCGCTCCAGGATCACATGTGGATCGACGCGGACGAGCTTGCCGTCGTGATTGGCGTAGCGGTCGCAGGCTCCCGCCGCGCCCGGCTTGATGTAGCACATCACCGGACAAGCATCGCAGCGGATCTTGTCAATGACGGCGCTCGTCGTTTCAGTCACCATGTCGGGGCCGGCAACGTTGCGGTTATCATTCGTATACGAACGATGTTGCGCGCGGTCCCCCGCGGCTGTCAAGCGGCGGTGCGGCGCAAAAGATGCGACTGCCGCATAAAACCTCATCTGCCTATCGGCTCTGTCCACAAAGAAGGCGATCGCGCTGCAGTGCGGCATGCACGGCTTGCACGTTTGTGTACAAACGGTATCGTCGCGGCGTAGAGTTTTACGCGGGCTTGGGAACGAGGATGACGCAGACACCGATCCGCCTCACCGTGAACGGCAGGATCCACGAAGTCACGGCAGAACGCCAGACGCCGCTGCTCTATGTGCTGCGCAACGATCTCGCGCTCAACGGTCCGAAATATGGTTGCGGCCTCGGCGAATGCGGCACCTGTACTGTCCTGATCGACGGAGCCGCGGCGCGCTCCTGCGTCATTCCGGTGAGCGGCTGCGCCGGCCGCGACATCGTGACGCTCGAAGGCCTCGGCACCCGCGACAAGCCCGACGTCGTGCAACAGGCCTTCATCGACGAGCAGGCCGCTCAGTGCGGCTACTGTCTCAACGGCATGGTCATGACCACCAAGGCGCTGCTCGCGATCAATCCGCGGCCGACCGAACAGGAGGCGCTGGCGGCTTTGCGGTACAATCTCTGCCGCTGCGGCACGCATGTCGAAATCCTGCGCGCGGTGATGCGCGCATCCGGCCAGCTCACTGAGGCGGCTGATTGATGGCCTCCCCTGTTTCGAACGGAGCTGAGCAGCCATCGGGTTCGCTCGTCGTCGTCCGCTCGGTCGACGAGGTCACGTCCGAGACCTTCGTCCGCATCACCGCGGATGGCTCGGTCACGGCCTATAACGGCCATGTCGATCTCGGCACCGGCATCCGCACCGCCCTCGGCCAGATCGTCGCCGAAGAGCTCGATGTCTCCTTTGCGCGCGTCGTGGTCGTGCTCGGCGACACGTCGGTGGTGCCGAACCAGGGCGCGACGATCGCCAGCGAGACCATCCAGATCACCGCCGTGCCCTTGCGGAAGGCCGCGGCGCAGGCGCGACACTTCCTGATCGCGCGCGCGGCCGAGCGGCTGGAGCTGCCGGTCTCCGAGCTGCGGATCGAGGACGGCCTCATGCGCGGGCACGACAACCGCAGCGTCAGCTATGGCGAGCTGATCGGCGGCGAGACGATTCGTCTCGAGCTTGCCGATGACGTCGCAGTGAAGCCTGTCGGCGACTATACGATCGTCGGCCAATCCGTGCCGCGCGTCGATCTGCCGGCCAAGGCCACGGGCGAGCTGACCTTCGTGCACGACATCCGGGTATCCGGCATGCTGCACGGCCGCGTGGTGCGGCCACCCTATGCCGGCGTCGATGCCGGACCGTTCGTCGGCACCAGCCTGCTCGCGGTCGATGAATCCTCGGTGCGCGACATTCCCGGCTTGATCGCGGTGGTGCGCATCGGCGATTTCGTCGGCGTTGTCGCCGAGCGCGAGGAGAATGCGATCCGCGCGGCGGAGCAGCTCAAGGTGAGCTGGAAGCCGACACCCACCCTGACCGACCTTGCCGATGTCGAGACGGCACTGCGCGCCAATCCGTCGACGCCGCGCACGCTGATCGACAAGGGCGAGGTCGACAAGGCGATATCAGGCGCGGCCAGGCCGATGCAGCGCACTTACGTGTGGCCGTATCAGATGCACGCCTCGATCGGCCCGTCCTGTGCGGTCGCCGATTATCAGGACGGCAACATCCGGGTCTGGTCAGGCACGCAGAATCCGCACGTGCTGCGCAGCGACCTTGCGCTTCTGATCGAACGTTTCGAGAGCGAGATCGAGGTGATCCGGCTCGAAGCAGCAGGCTGCTACGGCCGCAACTGCGCCGACGACGTCACCGCCGACGCGCTGCTGTTGTCGCGCGCGGTCGGCCGGCCCGTCCGCGTGCAATTGACGCGCGAGCAGGAGCACGCCTGGGAACCCAAGGGCACCGCTCAGCTCATCGACGTCAATGGCGGGCTCGATGCCGACGGCGGCATTGCCGGTTACGATCTCGCCACGCGCTACCCCTCGAACGCCGCCCCGACGCTGGCACTCCTGCTGACCGGCCGCATCTCGCCCGAGCCCGCAGTGCTTCAGATGGGCGACCGCACCGCGATCCCGCCCTACGACTACGACCACATGCGCGTCGTCGCCCACGATATGCCCCCGATCGTGCGCGCCTCATGGTTCCGCGGCGTCTCTGCACTGCCGAACACCTTCGCGCATGAATCCTACATCGACGAGGCCGCGACGGAGGCCGGCGTTGACCCGATCGAATATCGCCTGCGCTATCTCAAAGACCAGCGCGCGATCGATCTCGTCAATGCGGTGGCCGAACGCGCGGGCTGGCGGCCTCGGCCGGTCCGCGAGGAGAAAGACGGCGAAGTCGTGCACGGGCGGGGCTTTGCCTACGCGCTTTATGTCCACAGCAAGTTTCCCGGCTATGGCGCGGCGTGGTCGGCCTGGGTCGCCGATGTCGCGGTGAACAAGACGACCGGCGACGTCAGCGTCACGCGCGTCGTCGCGGGCCAGGATTCCGGATTGATGATCAACCCGGACGGCGTGCGCCATCAGATCCATGGCAACGTCATCCAGTCCACCAGCCGCGCGCTGATGGAGGAGGTCTCGTTCGAGCGCGGCGCGGTGGCGGCGCGCGAATGGGGCGCCTATCCGATCATCCCCTTCCCCGACGTGCCCAAGATCGACGTCCTGATGCTGCCGCGCCAGGACCAGCCGCCGCTCGGCGTCGGCGAATCCGCCTCGGTGCCGAGCGCGGCAGCGATCGCGAATGCGATCTTCGATGCCACCGGGGTGCGCTTTCGCGAGCCACCGTTCACGCCTGAGCGAATCCTGAAAGGGCTGCACGGCGATGCGGCGGCCACGCCGCAGGCCCTGCCAGCGCCCGCCGCCCCGACGCCGTCCCCCATCTGGCGGAGCCCGTTCGTCAAACGCGCCGGCATCTTCGCGACATTCGCGGCCGCCTGCACCGCCGCAATCGGCGTCGGCGCAGCGCTGCTCCCGGCGCGCGCGATCGCACCCATCGCGCGACCCGACGCATCGGTCTATTCCGCAGCAACGATCGCCCGCGGCCAGCAACTGGCGGCGCTCGGCAATTGCGCGGAATGCCACACCTCGATCGGCGGCGCGCTCAATGCGGGCGGCCGTGCGCTGCAAACGCCGTTCGGCACGATCTACTCGACCAACATCACCCCCGATGTCGAGACCGGCATCGGCGCCTGGTCCTACCCCGCCTTCGAGCGCGCGATGCGCGATGGGCTGCATCGCGACGGACGGCAGCTCTATCCCGCCTTCCCCTACACGCATTTTTCAAAGACCAGCGAGGCCGACCTGCAGGCGCTCTATGCCTACTTGATGGCACAGCCTGCAGTGCGCCCGGCACAGCCCGCCAACACGCTCGCCTTCCCGTTCAATCTGCGCCCGCTGCTCGCCGGATGGAACGCGCTGTTCCACCAGACGCGCGAGTTCAAGCCCGATCCCGGCAAGCCCGAGCTTTGGAATCGCGGCGCTTATCTGGTCGAGGGTCTCGGCCATTGCAGTGCCTGCCATTCGCCGCGCAATGCGCTCGGGGCCGAGCCGCGTGAGGCCTATCTCGCCGGCGGCTTTGCCGAGGGCTGGGAGGCGCCCGCGCTGACGTCGCGGTCCCGCGCGCCGATCCCATGGAGCGAGGACGAACTCTTTGCCTACTTGCGCACCGGCCATTCGCGCTATCACGGCGTCGCGGCCGGCCCGATGGCACCTGTAGTCAGGGACCTCAAAGCTCTGCCGGATCAGGACATCCGCGCGATGGCGGTCTATCTCAACTCCTTCAACGACGCCGCGCCCGACTGGCAGGCGCAGGATGCGCTCGCCACCAGGCTCGAGAACGCGACCCAGGTCACCGTCGCCTCATCCACCGGCGCCCGGCTCTACCAGGGCGCCTGCGCCGTCTGCCACGAGGTCGGCGGCCTGCCGCTGTTCGGCACACGCCCCTCTCTCGCGCTGAACAGCAACCTGCACAGCGCAACGGCGGACAATCTCGTGCAAATCATCCTGCACGGCATCGCCGAGCCCGTCTCCAGTGACCTCGGCTATATGCCCGCGTTCAGGAACAGCATGAGCGATGCGCAGGTCGAGGAGCTCGTCACGTTCCTGCGCAGGCAGTTCGCACCCGACAAGCCCGCTTGGACCAACGTGAGCGAGACCATCGCACGCGTGCGGTCGTCGACGCAGTAGATCAAGCGTGCTTCTTGATCTCCACCGGCGGCGTGCCGTGGGTGTGAAACGACTCGATCGTCTTCAGGCCCCAGGCCTGGCCCTTCTTGCGCTCCTCCTCGGTCCACACGATCGGCTTCCAGTCGGGCGCGAGGATGAGGCGCGCGCCGGCATTGGCGACTTCGACGCGGTTGCCGCCGGGCTCGTAGACGTAGAGGAAGAAAGTCTGCTGGATCGCGTGCTTGTGCGGGCCGGTCTCGATGTGGACGCCGTTCTCCAGGAAGATGTCGGCGGCGCGCAGAATCTCCTCGCGGCTGTCGAGCGCATAGGTGACGTGGTGGAAGCGGCCGCGCACGCCTGAATGGTCGAGCGAATAGGCGAAGTCGTAGCTCTTGTTCGACATGGTCAGCCACATCGCGGCCTCGCGGCCGTCATTGAGCACGATCTGCTCGGTCAGGCGGCAACCGAGATAGGTCTCGAAGAATTCGCGGTTGGCCTTGATGTCGACGGCAAGACAGTTGAGATGGTCGAGCCGGCGGACGTTGACGCCGCGGGCCGGAAAGCGCTGCGCCTGGTTCTTCAGCGCGGGCTTGAGCTCGGGCGGCGCCTGATACCATTCGGTCTCGTAATAGAGCTCGACGATGTGGCCATCGGGATCACGGCAGCGGAAGGTCGGCCCCTGCCCCATGTCGCCGTCGATCCAGCCGATGTCGAAACCGGAGCCCTTCAGCGCCGCGACCCGACGCTCCAGCGCCTGCTGGCTGCGCGCGCGCAGCGCCATGTGCTCCATGCCCGAGGTCTTCGACGCCGTGAGCTTGAGCGAATAGCGCTCGTAATCGTCCCAGCCGCGCAAATAGACCGACTCGCCCTTCTGTCCGCTGACGGTCATGCCCATGACGTCGACGAAGAATTTCAGGCTCTCGTCGGGCTTCGGCGTCAGCAACTCCATATGGCCGAGATGAGCGAGATCGAGGATTGGTTCGGGGTGCATGTTTTCCTCCAGGGACGTCGCTGCGATCCGCTAGACCGAGGGGGCCATTGGGCACAACAACGCGCGCCCTGAGCGGCAGTAATGATTACAATTTCATTTGTACTAATGTACAAATGATTAGGTCCCGTCAACAAATCAACCGCCGCGCCGTCGCAAATGGCTCGCCCGGCCGCTCGCGTCGGTCCTCCGGGGCGTCGTCAGCCTGCCCGGATGGTAAAATCTTCCTTAAGAGGGCCTCTGCCCCCACGGCCTCGAAATGCAGCATTTTCCCGGCGTTTCGCGCTCCAAATTCGCATTTGCGACAAAGCTCCCGACCGAATTACCGCGGATTTAACGGAGCGGGCGCGCCCGGCGTTTAACCCTTTGTCCAGCGACGGCCGCGCATAGTCCGGAGCAAATCCCTTGCTCTTGCCGGGTTCATTGATCGTGACATCCTTTGGACGCGTGATTTCGGTACGCGGGTCGCTCGCCCGGGTCGGGCTTCTGGCGACCAGCCAGATGCCGATCTCGGAAGTTCGGGCGACCGTCGGCCGCTTCGTCAGCATTCGCTGCGCCAGCTCGGTCATCGTTGCGATGATCACCGAGGTCTCCTGCGAGAATCTGTCGAGTCCCGACAACTACATCGCCATCGCCTCGGTCGACCTGCTCGGCGAAATCCTCAATGCCGCGGACAAGGCCAAATTCCAGCGCGGCGTCACCAATTATCCGACCATCGGCGATGCCGTCGACCTGATCACCAGTCAGGAGCTGCGCACGATCTACGCGCCGACCGGGTCGGACCAGATCAATGTCGGCTTCCTCCAGCAGGACCGCTCGGTCGTCGCCTATGTCGACGTCGAGGAAATGCTGTCCAAGCACTTCGCAGTGCTGGGATCGACCGGCGTCGGCAAATCGACCGGCGTCTCGCTCCTGCTCAACGAGATCCTGAAGGCGCGGCCGAACCTTCGCATCTTCCTGCTCGACGTCCACAACGAATATGGCCGCTGCTTCGGCGACCGCGCGCTGGTGCTCAACCCGCGTAACCTGAAGCTGCCGTTCTGGCTGTTCAACTTCGAGGAAATCGTCGACGTGCTGTTCGGGGGCCGCGCCGGCGTGCCCGAGGAGCTCGACATCCTGGCCGAGGTGATCCCGCTGGCCAAGGGCGCCTATACCCAGTACCAGAACGCCGACCGCATCGGCCTCAAGCGCATCGATCCCAAGCAGATCGGCTACACCGTCGACACGCCGGTGCCCTATCGCCTGGTCGACCTGCTGTCGCTGATCGACGAGCGCATGGGCAAGCTCGAGAACCGTTCCTCGCGCATCATCTATCACAAGCTGATCTCGCGCATCGAGGCCGTGCGCAACGACCCGCGCTACACCTTCATGTTCGACAACGCCAATGTCGGTGGCGACACCATGGCCGAGGTGATCAGCCATCTGTTCCGCCTGCCGGCGAACGGCAAGCCGATGACGGTGATGCAACTCGCCGGCTTCCCGGCCGAAGTCATCGATTCCGTCGTCTCGGTGCTCTGCCGCATGGCCTTCGATTTCGGCCTGTGGAGCGACGGCGTCTCGCCGCTGCTGTTCGTCTGCGAGGAGGCGCATCGCTATGCCTCCGCCGACCGCAACATCGGCTTCGGGCCGACCCGCAAGGCAGTGTCGCGCATCGCCAAGGAAGGGCGCAAATACGGCGTCTATCTCGGCCTCATCACCCAGCGTCCGGCCGAACTCGACGCCACCATCATCTCCCAGTGCAACACGCTGTTCACGATGCGTCTCGCCAACGACCGCGACCAGGCGCTGCTGCGCGCCGCGGTGTCGGACGCGGCCGCGAACCTGCTCTCCTTCGTGCCGTCGCTCGGCACGCGCGAAGTGCTGGCCTTCGGCGAAGGCGTCGCACTGCCGACGCGCCTGCGCTTCAAGGAGGTGCCGCCGCACCAATTGCCTCGCGGCGAGGCCACCATCTCCAGCGTGCCGTCCGTCACCTCCGGCCACGACATGCATTTCGTCAGCGCCGTGCTCGAGCGCTGGCGCGGCGCCACCTCGCAGCGCGACGTGCCGAACGACCCCGTGTTCTCGGCACCGCCGGCGAAGATGATGTCCAGCGTCGAAGCCCCGATGCTGCAACCATCGATGGGACTTGATCCGGACCGCTTCTCGCTGTTGAAGAAGCCGCTGCGGTAAGGGACGGACACCGCCTCCTCGAATTCCGCTGTCATGCCCCGGCTTGACCGGGGCATCCAGTACGCTGCAGCTCCTCGGCTCAATCACTAACGCCTCTGGAATACTGTCATCGCCCGATTAAATCGGGCGATGACAGCAAGTGTGTGGCACGCGCCTCCATCGTCTCACGTTGAGGCCGCCACCCGCATCGACTATGGTTGCCGGCCTCAAGCCGGAACCATGCCCATGACAAAAGCCGCGCAACGCTTCCCCGCACCCGCCCTCGACACGCTGCCCGACGACATCCGCACGCGGCTTCTCGCAGTGCAGGAGAAGAGCGGCTTCGTGCCGAACGTGTTCCTGACGCTGGCCTATCGTCCCGACGAGTTCCGCGCCTTCTTCGCCTATCACGACGCGCTGATGGAGAAGGACGGCGGCCTCACCAAGGCCGAGCGCGAGATGATCGTGGTGGCGACGTCGGCGGCGAACCAGTGCCAATATTGCGTGATCGCCCACGGCGCGATCCTGCGCATCCGCGCCAAGAATCCGCTGATTGCCGATCAGGTCGCCGTGAACTACCGCAAGGCCGACATCACGCCACGGCAGAAGGCGATGCTCGACTTCGCGATGAAGGTCTCGACTGACGCGCAGCGGATTTCCGAGGACGATTTCGGTGCGCTCCAACCGTACGGCTTCAGCGACGACGACATCTGGGACATCGCCGCGATCGCCGCCTTCTTCGCACTGTCGAACCGGCTGGCGAATTTCACCGGCATGCGCCCGAACGAAGAGTTCTACCTGATGGGACGACTGCCGAAGAGGTGATGGGCAAGACATGACCGAGCTGGACTGGCCCGAAATCCTGCTTCGCCTCGGCGCAGCGACGCTCGCCGGCGGCGCGATCGGCCTGAACCGCGACCTGCACGGCAAGCCGATCGGGCTGAAGACGCTCGGCATCGTCGGGCTCTCCACCGCAACCGTCGTGCTGCTCGCAGTCCAGTTCGCCGAGCCCGACAAGATGACCGACGCGGCGAGCCGTGTGATCCAGGGCATCCTGACCGGCATCGGCTTTCTCGGTGCCGGAGTCATCGTCCACGAGAGCGACCGCTTTCGCGTACGGGGCCTGACCAGCGCGGCCTGCACCTTTCTCGCCGCCTGTCTCGGCATTGCCTGCGGCGCCGGACAATGGAAGATCGTCCTGGTCGCACTGGCCTTCGCCTTCGTTCTGCTCACGATCGGCCGCCGCGTCGAGCGCTGGCTGCATCGCGCACTCGGCGGCAGAGAGGATCCGCACCGGCCGGGGGCCCCGCCGCCTGCGGGTTCCCCGAGGTAGCGGCTGGAACCGAAGCCGCCGGCCCCAAAGCGGCCTCAGCAGTGCGAGCGCCGTGAGCACCGCGCTGAGCGCTCACGTCTTCCGCCGCAGGCTCCAGAGACTTCCAATGCCCAGGATAGCGGTCACGAGCAGGATCGCAACGAAGGTCTGGATGATCGTGAAGTTCAGGGCATCGCGCGCAACAAACAGCGCGGTGACTGCGCCGGCGATGATGAAGAGAATGCGAAAGATAAGGCTCATGACAATGTCTCCAGGTCCGCATGACATGGAGCCGACCTGACCTCTCGGGACCGGGCGCGATACTGGTTCGGCGATCATGCAACCGGACCATAGCCGCCGGCTGCCGCCGCGAACTTGCGGAAGATCAAGCGTGTCCGGGCCGCCAAGCCGCTAGCGCTTCGCCATCAACTCGAGCGCCGGAGCAAAGCGCTCGGCAAATGTCAACGTCCTGGCGTGGTGAACCGCGGCAAACGATGCCGAGATCCCTGCTGAGACGACGGCGAGCAAGGCAACGACAAAAACCAGACGGCGCATTCCGGCCTCCTGTGTAAGCTCGATACCCCAAGAAATGGGGTGGCCCTGTTTCAGGACCGCTTCATGGAGATAGGAAAGTGACTTCGCTCAAGCGACCGTGATGTGGTCCGGTTGGTGGTGCCGCAGGCGCCACGGCCCCTAATCGTCGTCCGCCGGACCGCACCAGCCGGGCAGATAGATGGCATTCTTGCTTCTGGCCGCGGCCATCGCCTTCTCGAGCGCCTCATCGAAGTCGGCCTCCACCGCCTTGCGCGAGACCTGTCGACGCAGGAAGTCGGCCCACAGAAATTCGGAGAACGGAGTGATATCCTTGGCGAATCCGCCCATGCGGCGCAATTCGCCGGCAAGACTGCGGAACGGGTCATCCTTGAGGTCGGCGACCGATTTCGGCAGGTCGCGGAACGACCGCCGCTCGCCCTTGGCGTCGTAAGGATAGACCCAGCGCTTGTTGTCCATCACGCCCCAGAAGGCCTCGCGCTCGACCATCCTGAGGTCGCCGACGATGGTCACCAGCACCTCCTTGACGCCTTCATCGTGCAGCGCGCGGCCGAGATGATGATGGTCGATCACGTAATAGCGCGAGTCAGGACCGTAGACGACGGGGATCATATGCTTGCCGAGCAGATCAGCCTGCTTCTTCTTGTCGTGCTCGCGCCAGCGCTTGCGCTTCTCCCTGACCTCACGCATGCCGACCGTCATCTGCGTCGGCCGGAGCGACAGGATCGGGACAGGATGCACTCGCGGCTCGCGCGTATTGGTCATGATCGAAAGGTCCTCACATGGTTGCAACTGATGGTCCGGGTTCCCGCGACTATGCCATGGGCCCTGGGGTGACAAAATGCGTTCGGAAAGGACGCGGTGATCACAACTCGATATCGACGGGAACGAAGCGGCGAACTCCGCGGTGTTGCTATGCCCGTCGTTGCTGCTGCTCGACCCGCGCACCACCGCTACGACGGCTCCACACCGCCCCATGCACAAATAGTGCAAACGCACAAATGCACGCGAGCATTGAGAAGATTTTCTGCAACGTGGTCGTCGCGTATGCTATCTAGATCGCTGCTTCGGAGTGATCCCCGCCCCATGAACAACCAGCGGCCCATAAGCTCTGATGACGAGCATCGGGTGCTCCAGTTCAGGCCGCGTACCTCGCCGCCTTCCCCGGCGGTCCAGCGCGGCAGCGGCACCGTGCGGCCGTTGCACGAGGCGCCCGAACGGCTGGACCTGTCGCGCTATGAGCAGACCCGCTCCGAACCCGACAATTTCCGCCAGCGCATGCTTGCCAACATCGCGGCGCTGGCCTTCACCATCGCGCTGACCGCGATCGGTATCTGGCTCGCGGTCAACATCGCCGACCTGCGCCGGACCCAGGATTGCGTGCTGATGGGCCGCCGCGACTGCGTCAAGATCACGACGCCGCACATTTAGGACCGGCCCGGCGCTGGCCCCTCGGCGGAAGAGTCCCAGCCTGCATCCCCAACCCTGTCCGTTACTGTCCCCTTGGCCTGCCCGGCTCCATTGAACTCAGGGCGGCGCTCCGATATACGGGCTTTCGACCCGGCCAGAGGGGGGTTTGAGGGCGTCATTCGGGGCGCGATGCCCACCCACCATGCCACTCTGGACAATCTGACAGATACCCGCAATATATCAAAGGCTTAGTGATGTCTTCCACATTCGATCAGGTCGCCACGATCATCGCTGAAACCTGCGACATCCCGCGCGACACGATCACGCCGGATAGCCATGCCATCGATGACCTCGGCATCGACAGCCTCGATTTTCTGGACATCGCGTTCGCGATCGACAAGCAGTTCGGCATCAAGCTGCCGCTGGAGAAGTGGACTCAAGAGGTCAACGACGGCAAAGCGACCACCGAGCAGTATTTCGTGCTGAAGAACCTGTGCGCCCGCATCGACGAACTGGTTGCGGCCAAGGGCGCGAGCGCCTAAGGGCGCAGTCATGCAACTCGAATACTTCCACATGATCGATCGCATCGTCGACCTCAAGGTCGACGAGAAGACGATCGTCGTCGAAGCGCAAGTCCCGAAGGAAAGCACCATCTTCGAGGGGCATTTCCCGGGCTATCCCTTGATGCCCGGCGTGCTCCTGATCGAATCGATGGCGCAGGCCTCGGGCTGGCTTCAGCTTGGCGTGTTCAAGTTCGAACGCATGCCGATCCTGGCCGCCGTGAAGGAGGCCAAGGTCCGCGGCTCGGTCTTCCCCGGCGATCTCATGAGCATCGAGGCGCGCCTCACCCATGAAGGCTCGGGCTATGCAATGACCGAAGCCAAGATCAGAGTCGGCGGCAAGCTGCGCGCGAATTCGGCGCTCACCTTCACGCTGATTCCCTTCCCCAATGCGGACATGCGCTCCCACATGGACGCGATCGCCAAGCGCGTCGGTTTTCCGCAACAGGCCGTATCGCCATGATTGACACTCCTGCTTCGAAGCCGGGCCAGACGGAAGTCTGGATCACCGGCATTGGGTTGGCCACCTCGCTCGGCGAGGGCCTGGACGCCAACTGGGCCGCGCTTCAGGAGAAGCGCATCAATGTCGACGAGAAGGGCTTTGCGCCCTACATCGTGCATCCGCTGATGCCTGTCAGCTTCGACAGCCAGATCCCGAAGAAGGGCGACCAGCGCCAGATGGAAGCCTGGCAGCGCATCGGCACCTATGCCGCCGGTCTCGCGCTCGATTCCGCCGGGATCAAGGGCAACAAGGACATCCTGTCGAAGATCGACATGGTGGTCGCCGCCGGCGGCGGAGAGCGCGATCTCAACGTCGACAGCGGCGTGCTGACGGCCGAGGCCAAGGGCGCCAACGCTCCCGGCTTCCTCAACGAGCGGTTGATGAGCGATCTCAGGCCGACGCTGTTCCTGGCCCAGCTCTCCAACCTGCTCGCCGGCAACATCGCCATCGTGCACGGCCTGGGGGGCACTTCGCGCACCTTCATGGGCGAAGAGGTCGCCGGCGCCGATGCCGCCCGCATTGCGCTTGCGCGCATCGCCTCGGGCGAGAGCGACATCGCGCTGGTCGGCGGCTCGCACAATGGCGAGCGCAAGGACTTGCTGGTCCTCTATGAATTCGGCGACTTCAACCTCAAGAACAAGTTCGCTCCCGTGTGGGCGCGCAAGGATCACGCCGGCTTCGCGCTCGGCTCCGCCGGCGCCTTCCTGGTGCTGGAATCGAAGGCGCATGCGGAAGCGCGCGGCGCGAAGCCGTTCGCAAAATTGTCGAGCGTCGTCGCAGACCTCGCCAAACGCAAGCGGCCCGGCGACATGGCCGCGACGCTGGAGAAGCTGTGGGCCAAACTGCCGAAGCGCGAGGGCAAGGGCGCCATCATCACCGGAGCGACCGGTGCGGAGCCCGCGACCTCGGAAGAGCGCGGCTTCCTGAAGAGCCATGCCGACTTTCCGGTGCGCTCGACCGGCACGGTGTTCGGCCACGCCATGGAGACGCAATTCCCGCTCGGAATTGCGCTCGCTGCGCTGTCGATCTCGCGTGGTGCGCTGTTCCCGCCGAACGATTCGACCGGGACCGAGATTGAAATGGAGGGGGCGCCCACCCAGATTGTGGTGGTGGGAGCTGGACACTGGCGCGGCGAAGGCATGGCGCTGGTCGAGGCAGTTTAGTTAGCTCAAGCGGGGATCGACATGACTGCAGCACGCGACAAATTCGGGCGTCCCGTCGTTGTCGTCACCGGCATGGGCATCTTGACGTCGCTCGGTGCCGGCAAGACCGACAATTGGGCGAAGCTCGTCGCCGGCGAATCCGGCATCCGCACCATCACGCGTTTTCCGATCGACGGCCTGAGGACCACGATGGCTGGCACGGTCGATTTCGTCCGCGTCGATCCGTTCTCCTCCACCGCGCTGTCCGAACGGATGGCCGAGATCGCGACGGAGGAAGCGCTGGAGCAGGCCGGCATCGGCGCCAAGGCCGATTTCCCGGGTCCGCTTTTCCTTGCCGTTGCGCCAGTCGAGGTCGAATGGCCGCAGCGTCGCGAACTGGGTCGCGCCGTCGGCCAGCTCGACATTACCTATGACGATTTGCTGCGCATTTCCGGCGGCGGCAGGTACAGCGCCTACCATCATCGCTTCATGTTCGGCTCGGTCGCCGCATCTCTCGCCGAGACATTCGGCACCAAGGGTTCGCCGATTTCGCTGTCCACGGCCTGCGCCTCGGGCGCGACCTCGATCCAGCTCGGCGTCGAGGCGATCCGCCGCGGCGAGACTGATGCCGCGCTGTGCGTCGCGACCGACGGCACCGTGAACCCGGAAGCGCTGGTGCGCTTCTCGCTGCTTTCGGCGCTGTCGACCCAGAACGATCCGCCGCAGGCGGCCTCCCGCCCCTTCTCCAAGAACCGCGATGGTTTTGTGATGGCCGAAGGCGCCGGTGCGCTGGTGCTCGAAAGCTACGAGGCGGCGACCGCGCGCGGCGCAAAGATCCTCGGCGTGATCGCCGGCTGCGGCGAGCTCACTGATTCCTTCCATCGCACCCGTTCCTCGCCCGACGGCAAGCCGATCATCGGCTGCATGAACAAGACGCTGGCCGATGCCGGC
This sequence comes from Bradyrhizobium genomosp. I (2014), assembly GCF_000261685.1. Classification (GTDB taxonomy): domain Bacteria; phylum Pseudomonadota; class Alphaproteobacteria; order Rhizobiales; family Xanthobacteraceae; genus Bradyrhizobium. The sequence goes on from NZ_AJQE01000045.1 coordinate 22,084, forward strand.
ATGACGCCGGACCAGATCGACCACATCAACGCGCACGGCACCTCGACGCCCGAAAACGACAAGATGGAGTTCAACACGACATCGGCCGTGTTCGGCGAGCTCGCGCAGAAGATTCCGGTCACCTCCAACAAGTCGATGGTCGGCCACACCATCTCGGCCGCCGGCGCGGTCGAGGCGATCTTCTCGCTGCTGACGCTCGAGCATCAGCGCATTCCGCCGACGATCAACTACGACAATCCTGATCCCACGATCCTGTTCAACGTCGTCGGCAACAAGGCGCGCGACGCCCGCGTGAGCGCGGTGATGTCGAATTCGTTCGGCTTCGGCGGCCAGAACGCCTCGCTGATCCTGACCCGCGAACCGGCCTGACCGGACGCATGGCGCTGCTGACTGCGAGCATGAAGGCCCGCGCGCGGGAGGCTGCCAAATCGCTCGGTGGAAGCCTGATCGGCGCAGCGACGGTCGCGATGCTGCGCACCACGCGCTATTTCGATCCGGCCAAGACCTCGGACTTTTTCGCGCGCGCCGTCAAGCTGATCGGCCCGCGCCTGCGCGAGCACCGCATCGGCCGCGCCAATCTGACCGCCGCCTTTCCGGAGAAATCGCCGGAGGAGATCGAACGGATCCTGATGGGCGTCTGGGAGAATCTCGGCCGCGTCGGCGCCGAGTTCGCCCATATGGACCAGGTCTGGGACTACGATCGCGACCATCCGGAGAAGAGCCGGATCGAGATTCCTGCACGCAGCATCGAGCTGTTCGACCAGATCCGCGATGACGGCAAGCCGGCGCTGATCTTCGCCGCGCATCTGGCCAATTGGGAATTGCCGGCACTCGCCGCGGTCGCGCATGGACTGGAGACCGCGATCCTCTATCGCCGGCCGAACATCGCCTCGGCCGATCGCATCATCCAGGAGATGCGCCAGGTCAACATGGGCACACTGATCCCGGCGGGCCGCGACGCGCCGCTGCGGCTCGCGCAGGCGCTCAAGGACGGCAAGCACGTCGCCATGCTGATCGACCAGTATCTCACCGCCGGCGTCGAGATCACCTTCTTCGGCCGCAAGACCCGCGCCAATCCGATGCTGGCGCGCCTGCTCCGCCAGGTCGAATGCCCGATCCATGGCGTGCGCGTCATCCGCCTGCCCGGCGGCCGCTTTCGCGGCGAGCTGACCGAAGAGATCAAGCCGGTGCGCGACGCCGACGGCAAGATCGACATCCAGGGCACGACGCAGGCGATCACGAGCGTCGTGGAAGGCTGGGTGCGCGAGCATCCCGAGCAGTGGCTCTGGCTGCACAGAAGGTGGCGGTAAGGCTTACTGCTCCGGCAATCCGGCGTCGACCTCGGCCTGAACGACGCGATCCCAGGCAGCGACACAGATCGGACTTGCGTTCTTCATCGGCGGCGAGACGTTGCGCCTGGTCGTGCCGGGCCGCAGTTTCAGTCCCTCTGCCATCGCCGCGCTCGCCTCCTCGTGCCGACCCAATCGCTGATAGGCAGCGGCGAGCAAGAAGTGCGAGCGGCCGGTCCCCGGCGTGATCGCGATCGAGCGTTGCAGCCACGGCACCGCCTCCTCATAGCGCTCCATCAGGACATACGCCAAACCTGCGCCGAGCAGCCAGGTCCAGCGCGAGGCCTGGGGCGTGTCGTAACGATCCGCCTGCTGGAACGTCGCCAGCGCATCGTCGAAGCGGCCGAGATAGATCTGCCCAAGGCCGATCAGGTAGAGCGCCGACCCGTTCCATGGATCGAAACTCAACGCCTTGGCGCAGGTGACGAGACTTTCCACGAAATGATTAGTGGCGCTGAGAAAGCGGCAAGTGGCCTCCAGCACCGGAATGGAATTCGGCTTCGACTGCAACGCCTGCTCGAGCGTCGCATTGGTCTTCGCTTCGACAGTCACGGCCTCCTCCGGGCTGAACCAGACCATCTGGATGCCGCGCATCTGCAGCGAGGCGAGCGCCACGGCGAGATCGACATTGTCGGGATCGTCAGTGAGAGCCTTCTGCAGCATCGCCTGCGCCGCGCCAAAGCGCTCGCGCGTGGTCTGGTTGATCGAGGCGAGCGCCTGCTCGACGGCCACCTTGTCGCCGCCGGCCGACGCCCCGGCGGCCTGGGCGCGCGGCGCACGCGACTCCAGAATCTCGTTGAGACGGCGGGCAAGCCCATGACCGACGCCGGCAACGAGCCGAGATTGCGCGAGCTGCGCGTTCGACTCGTCCGCGGCGACCGAAGCTGCGACGACCGACTGAACCTCGCCGGTCGCGGCCTTGATGATGCGCGCACGCAGCGTCCAGGACTGATCGGTACGCTCCAGTTCGCCGCGCAGCTCGTAATCGAATGATGCGGCGGACGCAGCGGTGCTGTCGCCGCCCTTGGCCGCCAATCGTGGCGCAACCACGCTGATGTTCTGGATCCTGGCAAAACCATCCGTGAGGCGGGCGGTGACCTCGGCGGCCATCGCCGCACCGCGTGCGTCCTTGCTGTCGTCAACGATCGGCATCACCGCGAGCTGCGGCGGCGTTCGCTTGAACAGAAGATCCGGCTTCAGCACGGGCGCAGCAACCGCAAGCCCCATGACGACCACACAGAGCCCGGCCACGGCGGCGACCGCGGCCTGCCGGCTCAGACCGAACCAGGCGCGCTGTGGCCCCGCGGACACCGCAGCGACCCCGGCTGATGGCAGAGGCGCGACCTCGACGGTCGGGTCCGGCCGGGTCTCCTCGGCCGGCACCGGGCCGGCTTCGCTCGCCGCCACGACCTCCGTCGCCAGCAGATAGCCGCCGCCGGAGGCGAGCTTGATCAGCTGCCGCCGGTCGTCGCCGAGCGCGGTGCGCAGCTCTCGAATACATTGGAACAGGCTGTCCTCGCCGACATGCACGTTCGGCCAGACCGCCTCCATCAGCTCCTGCTTGCTCAGCACCCGGCCGCCGCTGGTCGCGAACAGCCGGAGCATCTCGAAGGTCTTGGGTCGGAGCTTGATCGGCGTCCCGTCAGGCCCGCGCAGCTCCGCGCGCGGCAGGTCCAGCTCGAAGCCGGCGAAACGAAGCAAGCGGTCCCCCAACACGTCTCTCAGGCCGGCTCTTATAATGGAAGTCTGGCGAAAATACCCGAAAATCGGGCCTGAAACGAAAATATCAGAAACTTTCAGAAACTGGCCAACCCCTTATCAGGACACCCCTCCCCACCCGATGCGAAGAATCCCTTTGTGGACTCGGGACCTGCGTGTTGGGGGAAGTGGTGAAGACGGGGAAACATTATTTCAAGGCGACCCGCCACCTGCGGGCCGCGCTGCTGACGTCGTCGGCACTGGCCCTGGCCTGGACCCTGCCGGCCGGGCCGGCGCGCGCCGCGTCGAATGGCACCTGGCTCGCCTCGCCCGGCAGCAACGACTATGGCACCGGAGCCAACTGGGACGGCGGCTTCGTGCCGGTCGGCACGGCCTCCTTCGGTACCTCCAATACCACCAGCCTGACGATTTCAAGCGCCAGCGTCGGCGGCTGGACCTTCAACGCCGGCGCCTCGAACTACACGTTTGACGTCAACAACACGCTGAACTTCACGGGAGCCGGCATCAGCGTCAACGGCGGCAGCGCCACCATCAACAACAACAGTGGGTTAGTCTTCTATGGTTCAAGCACCGCCGGCAACGCCACCATCAACAACTATAGCGACCTCCAGTTCGTGGACAACAGCACGGCCGGCAATGCCACCATCAACAACAGCAACATTGGCAGCATACTAACCTTCTACAATTCAAGCTCGGCCGGCAGCGCCACCATCACCAACAGTTACATCGTCCAGTTCCGCGACAACAGCACGGCCGGCAATGCCGCCATCGTCAACAATGGCGGCGGCTCGGTCGACTTCTCCCTCACCTCGGGATTGAACGGCGACCAAAAGATCAGCGCCGGCTCGATCGCAGGGGCTGGCTCCTACAACCTCGGAGCCAACGAACTGACGGTCGGCAGCAACAATTCCACGACCGAGGTCAGCGGCGTCATCTCCGGCAGCGGCTCGCTGGTCAAGACCGGCACGGGCGTCTTGTACCTGACCGGTTTTAACACCTATGCCGGCGGCACCACCGTCAATGGCGGCGAACTATGGCTTGGCAACAACAGCGGCGCGGTCGGCTCCATTGTGGGGGCGGTCACCGTCAGTGGTCAAAGCGTGTTCAGGATCCTCAACGCCGATACAAGCGGTATCACGACGATCACGAACAATTCCGACACGATGTTCTACAACACCAGCACGGCGGGTACCGCCACCATTACCAACAACGGCCACCTGTCGTTCTTTCGCACCAGCACGGCGGGCAGCGCCACCATCACCAACAACAACCTTCTGGAATTCTATGGAGCCACGGCGGGCCACGCCGCCATCACCAACAACGGCACGATGTCTTTCTACTCAAGCACGGCGGGCAATGCCGCCATCGCAAACAACTCTACCCTGACTTTCTACTTCACCGCCACGGCCGGCAGCGCCACCATTACCAGCAGCAACGCCTCCAACCCCATCTTCATGTATTTCTACGACAGCAGCACGGCTGGCAGCGCCACCATCACCAACGGCAATAATTCTTATCTGAACTTTTTCGGCAACAGCACGGCGGGGAGCGCCAGCTTCACCAACAATTCCTATATGTACTTCAAGGACTCCAGCACCGCCGACAACGCCACCATCGATAACACCAACGGCACGACGTTTTTCTACAACAACAGCACGGGCGGCAACGCAACGATCACCAACAATGCCGGCGGCAAGACCTTTTTCTACGAGAACTCTACCGCCGGCAACGCGCAGTTGATCAACAACGCGGCAAACGCGGTCTTCGACTTCTCCTACGGCGCCGGCCCGAATGGCGACAACAAGCTCTCGGCCGGCTCGATCGCCGGCAACGGCACGTTCTCGCTCGGCGCCAACGCGCTGACGGTCGGCTCCAACAACCTGTCGACCACGGTCAGCGGCGTGATCGCCGACGGCGGCGCCCATGGCGGCACCGGCGCCTCGCTGGTCAAGACCGGCACCGGCACGCTGACGCTGTCAGGCGCTAACACCTATACCGGCGGCACCACCTTCGCCGGCGGAACGGTCAGTGTCTCCTCGGAGGCCAATCTCGGCGACCTCGCGGGCGGCCTGACCTTCAACGGCGGCACCCTGCAGATATCAGGCACCGCTTTCAACGCCACCATGCGCAGTATCTCCCTCGATGCCGGCGGCGGCACGCTGGAGATTGCAGCGGCAGCCAACAATTTCGTCATCAGCCAGAATCTCAGCGGCGGCGCGCTGACCAAGTCCGGCGCCGGCACGCTGACCTTGACCGGCGCGGACAATTTGTCCGCCCTGACGATCTCTGCCGGCACGCTGGTGTTCAGCGGCAATGCCACGGCCGGCGGTACTCAAATCACCAACAACGCGCAGCTGACCTTCGATACCAACGCCACGGCCGGGAGCGCCGCCATTACCAACAACGGCAACGTGCTGTTCGACGGCAACGCCACGGCCGGCAGCGCACAGCTCATCAACGGCACGCCCAGCGCCGTCTTCGACTTCTCGATGAGCACCGGCCCGAACAGCGACAACAAGCTCAGCGCCGGCTCGCTCGCCGGTGGCGGCACCTTCGACCTCGGCGGCAAGGAGCTGACGGTCGGCAGCAACAACCTGTCGACCAATGTCACTGGCTTGCTTGCCGATGGCGGATCCGGCGGCGGCACCGGCGCCTCGCTGGTGAAGGTCGGCACCGGCAGGCTAACCCTGTCGGGCGTCAACGCCTACACAGGCGCGACCCAGATCGACGGCGGCACGCTGGCGGTGAACGGCTCGATCGCGTCCTCCAGCAGCCTCACCGTCAACAGCGGCGGCACGCTCGGTGGCACCGGCATCGTCGGCAACACGACGATCGCGAGCGGCGGCACGCTGGCGCCGGGCAATTCCGTCGGCACCATCACCGTCAGCGGCAACCTGACCTTCAACGCCGGCAGCTTCTACACCGTCGAGGTCTCGCCGAGCGCCGCCGACCGCACCAATGTCTCGGGCACCGCGACGCTCACCGGCGCCACCGTGCAGGCGGTCGCCTTGCCCGGCAGCTTTCGGCAGCAGACCTACACCATCCTGAACGCCAGCGGCGGCTTCGGTGGAACACATTTCGCCGGCCTCACCGGCAGCAGCTTCGCGCCCGGCGCGCGCAATCCGCATCTCACCTACGATCTGAACAACGTCTATCTCGTGCTCGATCCCGGCACGATCGTGCTGCCGCCAGGCACCGGCGCCAACCAGAGCAACGTCGCCGACGCCATCAACAAAGCCGTCGCGGGCGGCGGGACGCCGCCGGCCGGCTTCGATGCGCTGCTCAACATGGGCCAGCCTCAGCTCAACCACGGGCTCAGCCAGGTCTCCGGCCAAGCCGGCGCCGCCGGCACGCAAGCCGCGTTCAATGCCACGCAGCAGTTCGTGGGCATGCTTGATCCGCTTGGCGGCGGCGGCTCGGGCGGCGAGCGCGGCGGCACGGCCGGCGACGGCGGAACGCTGGGCTATGCTTCCACCGCACCAAACGACGCAAAACTGCGCGAGGCCTACGCCGCGGTGACACCGCGCGATGCAAGCGACGATGTCGTCGACCGGCGCTGGGGCGTCTGGGCCTCCGGTTATGGCGGCGCCAGCACGTTGAACGGCAACACTGCGGCCGGGTCGAGCACCACCACCAGCCGCATCTACGGCACCGTGGTCGGCGCCGACTATCGCGTTTCGCCGAACACGCTGGTCGGCTTCGCGCTCGGCGGCGCCGGCTACAATTTTGCGCTGTCCGACAGTCTCGGCAGCGGCCGCGCCGATCTCTTCCAGGCCGGCTTCTACGGCCGCCACACATTCGGGCCGGCGTATATCTCCGCCGCCCTTGCCTATGGCTGGCAGGACGTCACCACCGATCGCACCGTAACGGTGTCAGGCACCGACAAGCTCACCGCGAACTTCAAGGCCAGCACCTTCTCAGGCCGCCTCGAAGCTGGCTGGCGCTTCGTGCCCATCCCCGCCTCCAGCTTCGGCGTGACGCCCTACGCGGCCGCACAAGTCACGACCTTCCACCTCCCTGGCTACGGCGAGACCGCGATCATCGGCAGCAACCAGTTCGCGCTCTCCTACACCGCGCAGGACACCACCAATGTCCGCACCGAGCTCGGCGCCCGCACCGACCAGCGCTTCCTTGTCAGCGACGGCGTGCTCACGCTGCGCGGCCGGCTCGCCTGGGCGCACGATTCCAATACCAACCGCCTCGTGAACGCCGCCTTCCAGACGCTGCCGGGCGCGGCGTTCACCGTCAACGGCGCGCAACCGGCGGCCGACTCTGCACTCGTCGGCGGGCGCGCGGAGATGAAATGGAAGAGCGGTCTCTCGCTCGCGGGCACGGTCGAGGGCGAGTTCTCGCAGAGCACGCAGACTTATACGGGCAAGGGCACGGTGCGTTATGAGTGGTGAGGTTCGCGCCCACGTCAGAGTTAGTTGTCATCGCCCGGCTTGACCGGGCGATCCAGTACGCCGAGACAGTTGCCGTTGAACCGAGAGGCCGCGGCGTACTGGATGCCCGCCTTCGCGGGGCATGACGGAGGAATTTAGGGCCACAGCACAGGCCAACCGCATCATGCCATTCTGCCGCTGTTTTGCCCGACGCCGCAATCGAACATTTCGTATTTCCAGAAATCAAAAAAGCCCAATGATTTCCGTCCGGTCTCTACTGTGCATGGGGTTGTTTTTCAAAAAAATGATCTGCCGGGGTCGATCCCGGCACGACCGCGGCCGATCTACCGCCCCGTCTTCACTCTGGTCCACAGCCGGTTGATGATCCGCTGGGTCGCCGGCTCGCGCGCCGTGATGACGAACAGCTTTGCCAGCGTCGCCTCGTCCGGATAGATGTTCTTGTCGTTCAGGATCTTCGGATCGACCAGCTTCTGGCTGGCGAGGTTGCCGTTGGCGTAGGACAGGAAGTCCGAGTTCTTGGCGGCGACATCAGGACGGTAGAGATAGTTGATCAGCTCGTAGGCTTCCCTGACGTTCTTGGCGTCCGCAGGGATCGCGAGATTGTCGAAGAACATCTGCGCGCCCTCTTTCGGGATCGTGTAGCCGATCTCGACGCCGCTGCTGTTGTCTTTCTTGGCCTCCGCGGCGCGGGCGCGGGCCTGCATGATGTCGCCGGACCAGCCGACCACGAAGCAGATCTCGCCGGTGGCGAGCGCGCTCAGATATTCGGACGAGTGAAACTTGCGCACGGACGGGCGGACTTTTGCCACGACGTCCGCGGCTTTCTCGAGGTCGGCCTGCTTGGTCGAGTTCGGATCGAGCCCGAGCCAGTTCAGCGCCGCCGGAAAGATATCGTCGGCGGAATCGAGCATGTGCACGCCGCAGTCTTTGAACTTGGCGAGGTTCTCTGGCTTGAAGACGATGTCCCAGCTGTCGATCTTGGCGTCGGGGCCGAGGATCTGCTTCACCTTGGCGACGTTGTAGCCGATGCCCGTGGTGCCCCACATGTAGTTGGCGGCGTAGACATTGCCGGGATCGTAGGTCGCCAGGTGCTTGGTCACCATCGGCCAGGCATTTGCCAGGTTCGGCAGCTTCGATTTGTCCAGCTTCTGGAAGATGTTGGCCTTGATCTGGCGTTGCAGGAAATAGGCGGTGGGCACCACGACGTCATAGCCGGACTTGCCGGCCATCAGGCGCGTCTCCAGCGTCTCGTTGGCATCGAAAGTGTCGTAGACCACCTTGATGCCGGTCTCCTTGGTGAAGGCCTCAAGGACGTCAGGCGCCATGTAGTTGGACCAGTTGTAGAAGTTGACGACGCGCTCCCCGGCCCCTGCGGGAGGCGAAAGCAACGTCAGCACCGTGGCGATTGCAAGTCCGAGGCGAAACCCGGAGCGGCCGACGCTCGTCATCTCGATTCTACCTCTTGCGCCCGCGCACCGCGTCCGACAGCCGCTCCAGCGCGGTGTCGAGCGTCTCGTCCTTCTTGGCGAAGCAGAAGCGCACCACTGATGTCACGGGGTCCTGCTCGTAGAAGGCGGAGACCGGGATCGCCGCCACCTTGTAGTCCTTCACGATGCGCCAGCAGAACTCGGTGTCGCTCTCGTTGAGTCCGAGTGGCGACAGGTCGACGGTGAGGAAGTAGGTGCCTTGCGACTTCAGCACGGGGAAGCCGAGGCTTTCGAGGCCCTTGGTCAGGCGGTCCCTGCTCCGCGTCAAATCCTTGCGCATCGACAGGAAGTAGTCGTCGGACTTGCCGAGGCCGTAGGCGACGGCGGCCTGCAGGTTCGGCGCGGTGGTGAAGGTCAGGAACTGGTGCACCTTGGCGGCGACGCGCAGCAACGGCGGTGCGGCGCAGACGAAGCCGATCTTCCAGCCGGTCAGCGAGAAGATCTTGCCGGCCGAGCCGACCTTGATGGTGCGCTCGCGCATGCCGGGAATGGTGATCAGCGGGATGTGCTTGTGCTCGTCGAAGGTGACGTGCTCCCAGACCTCGTCGCAGATCGCGATGACGTCGAACTCCTGGCAGTAGCGCGCCAGCAGCTCGAGGTCCTCGCGCGGATAGACTACCGCCGAGGGATTCAGAGGATTGTTGAACAGCACCGCCTTGGTCTTTGAATTGAACACGCTTTTCAGCATGTCTTCATTCAGCCGCCAGTGCGGCGGCTCGAGACGGACCAGGCGCGGAATGCCGCCGGCCTGGCGGATGATGGGCAAATAGGAATCATAGACCGGCTGGAAGCAGACGACCTCGTCGCCGGGCTGAACCACCGCGAGGATCGCCGAGGTCAGCGCCTCGGTGCCGCCGGAGGTCACCATGACCTCGCTCATCGGGTCGAGCCTGAGGCCGTGCCAATGGCCGTAATGGGTCGCGATCGCCTGGCGCAGCTCCGGCAGGCCCATCATCGACGGGTACTGGTTGTAGCCGTTCAGCGAGGCCTCGGCCGCGGCGCGGCGGATGTCCTCGGGGCCGGGATCGTCGGGGAACCCCTGGCCGAGATTGATGGCATTGTTGTCGCGCGCGGCCTGCGACATCGCCTCGAAGATGGTGACGGGAAGGTCGGCAAAGACCTTGTTCAGGGACGAACTCTTGTTCAGGGAAGAATTGGACATCGAGCCGATCAGCCACCGACCTTGCTGGGGAGCCCGGCCGCCTTCCAGCCCAGCATGCCGCCGGCCAGATGCTTGTTGTATGGCAGGCCCGCCGCCTGCGCCGCCAGCGAGGCCGTCACGGAGCGCTTTCCCGAGCGGCAGGCGAACACGACTTCCTTGCCGGCGGGATCGGGAATCGCTTTGGGATCGAAGGTCGAGAGCGGCACCACGACGCCGTAGGGATAGGCTTCGGCCTGAACCTCGTTCGGCTCGCGAACGTCGACGAGCAGATAGCGCCCTTCCGCGACACCCTTGGAGACCTCGTCCGGGGTCAGATCCTGTACTTGATTTGCCACATCATCCTCCAACGTCGCAGGGCGCGCACCGGGGCGATCCCGGCCGGCGGCAACCTCGCCTCTCGGCAGGCGAAAATCAAGCGCTACAAAGGCTTGAGCCGCGCCGCGCAAGTTAAGGCTAAATCGCAGCGGCTTGAAGTCCGCATCAAGTTTCGGCCCTAAATGGCCACCTGCGTTCCGACCTCGACCACGCGGCCGCTCGGGATCTGGAAATAGTCGGTGGCGTCGTTGGCGGAGCGGCTGAGCGCGATGAACAGCCGGTCCTGCCAACGCGGCATGCCGGAATGGGCGGCGGGCTTCAGCGCCCGGCGCGACAGGAAGAACGAGGTCGACATGATGTCGAACTGCCAGCCCAGCTTGCGGGCGATCGCCAGCGCCTTCGGCACGTTGGGCGATTCCATGAAGCCGAACTTCAGCGTCACCTTGGAGAAGGTCGGGCTGATCTGCTCCAGCCTCACGCGGTCCGCCGGATCGATCCGCGGAGTCTGCGCGGTCTCGATGGTGAGAATGACGTTCTTCTCGTGCAGCACTTTGTAGTGTTTCAGACTGTGCATCAGCGCGGTCGGCGCGCTGAGCGGGTCCGAAGTCAGGAACACCGCGGTGCCGGGCACGCGCTGCGGGGGCCGCTTCTCCAGCATCGCCACGAGGTCAGCGAGCGGGAATTCGAGCTTGCGCGACTTCTCGAACAGGAGGCGGCTGCCGCGCCGCCACGTGTACATCAGGATGATCATGAGCGCGCCGAGCGCCAGCGGCACCCAGCCGCCCTCGAACACCTTCAAGAGGTTCGCGGTCAGGAAGGTCAAATCGAGGAACAGGAACGGCGCAATCAGCGCGCCGGCGGCGAGCGGCGACCATCGCCACCCCTTCCAGATCACGACGAAACCCATCGTCGCCGTGACCACCATGGTTCCCGTGACCGAGATGCCGTAGGCCGAGGCCAGGGCACTGGAGGAGCGGAACATGAGCACCAGCAGCACCACCGCGACCAGCAGCAGCTGGTTGATGCGCGGGATGAAGATCTGGCCGGAATGGGCTTCGGAGGTATGGCGAATTTCGAACCGGGGCAGCAGTCCGAGCTGGATCGCCTGTCGCGTCAGCGAATAGGCGCCGGTGATGACGGCCTGGCTCGCGATGACCGTGGCCGCAGTGGCCAGCACCACCATGCTGCCGCGGACAAGACCTTGCGGGAAGAGCTGGAAGAACGGGCTGACGATCGCGCCGGGATCGCTAAGGACGAGCGCCCCCTGCCCCAGATAATTCAGTGCCAGCGAGGGCAGCACGATAGAGAGCCAGGCGAACTGGATCGGCCGCTTGCCGAAATGGCCGAGATCGGCATAGAGCGCCTCGGCGCCGGTGACGGCCAGGAACACCGCGCCCAGCGTCACGAAACCGATGATGCCATGGTGCAGCATGAAGGACACGGCGTAAAGCGGGTTCAGCGCGAGCAGCACCTGCGGCTGCTGGATGATGGGATGGATTGCCGCCGCCGCGAGGACTGCGAACCAGACGCACATGACCGGACCGAAGAAGGTGGCAACGCGTGCCGTGCCGCGTGACTGCACCGCGAACAGACACACCAGGATCAGGACGGTCAGCGGAACGATGTAAGGCTCGAACGTCAAGGTGACGTCCTTCATGCCCTCGATCGCCGACAGCACCGAGAGCGCCGGGGTGATCACGGCATCACCGTAAAACAGGGCTCCGGAAATGATGCCGAGCAGGACGATGGCCGACCCACCGGTGCCAACGGCCCGCTGGGCCAGCGCCATCAGCGCCAGCGTGCCGCCCTCGCCGTTGTTGTCGGCGCGGAGCAGGATCACGACGTATTTGAGCGTCACCACGACGACGAGCGCCCACAGGATCAGCGAGAGCACGCCGAGAACGGCGGCCGGCGTCGGCAACCCCTCCGCGCCCGAGGCCGCCATGACCGCCTCGCGGAACGCGTAGAGCGGGCTGGTGCCGATATCGCCATAGACGACACCGATGCTGCCGAGCGTCAGCGCGCCGAAACCGGCCGTGGTATGGGCCTCGCCATGCCCGGTGGCCGCCGCCGTCTCCGGGGCGGGAACTGCTACGTCACTGGTCATGGAAGAGCCCAATGGCCTCTACAATGCTTCACGGCACAACGGCGGAGGAGCGCGCGGCTTATAGGCCTGCGCTGCCAGCATAGCCTAGGCCGATTCCGGACCATAGCCATGCAAATTTTGCATAGGCTGCCGGTTGCGTTCAAATAGTGACTTGGGTTCCGACTTCAACCACCCGCCCTGTCGGAATCTGGAAATAGTCGGTGGCATCGTTGGCCGACCGGCTCAGCGCGATGAACAAATGGTCCTGCCACAGCGGCATGCCCGATTGTGCCGAGGCCTTCAGCGATCTTCGCGACACGAAGAACGAGGTCGACATGATGTCGAACTGCCAGCCCTGCTTGCGCGCGATCGCGAGCGCCTTGGGCACGTTCGGCTGCTCCATGAAGCCAAAGCGCAAGCGAACCTTGGAGAATTTGTCGCTGATCTTCTCCATCCTGAACCGCTCCGAAAGATCAACCCGCGGGGTTTGCGCGGTCTCGATGGTCAGGATCACGTTGTGCTCGTGCAGCACCTTGTTGTGCTTGAGATTGTGCAAGAGCGCGGTCGGCACGAAGGCGGGATCGCTGGTCAGGAATACGGCCGTGCCCTTGACGATGTGTGGCGGCCGCTTCTCCAGGCTCCGGATCAGATCGTCCAGCGGCACCTCGATCCGTCGCGTCTTCTGGATCAGAATTCCGGAGCCCTTGCGCCAGGTCCAGATCGTCCCCGCCATGAGGATGCCGAACAGCAGCGGCACCCAGGCGCCTTCAAGCAGCTTGAGCAGGTTGGCGCTGAAGAAGCTCAAATCGACGATGACGAAGGGAACGATCACGGCAGCAGCCGTCGCCGCACGCCAGTTCCACAACTTCCAGATCACGACGAAGCCCATGATGCCGTCGGCGACCATGGTGGTCGACACTGCAATGCCGTAGGCCGAGGCCAGATTGCTGGGGGTGTGGAACAGCAGCACCAGCAGCATCACGCCTATCAGCAGCAGGCGGTTGACGCGCGGCAGATAGATCTGGCCGGCATGGGATTCGGAGGTGTAGCGCACCTCGAAACGCGGCAACAGCCCGAGCTGCACGGCCTGATAGACCAGCGAATAGGCGCCCGTGATCACCGCCTGGCTCGCGATCACGGTTGCGGCAGTCGCAAGTCCGACCAGCGGCAGCACCAGACCCTCAGGTACCATGCGATAGAAGGAGTGTTCGATCGCGCCGGGATCGGACAGCACCAGCGCACCCTGCCCGAAATAGTTGATCAGGAGCGCGGGCAGCACGAAGAACATCCAGGCCGACTGGATCGGCTTGCGGCCGAAATGGCCGAGATCGGCATAAAGCGCCTCGCCCCCCGTCACCGCCAGGAACACGGCACCGAGTGTCACGAGGCCGATCGTGCCGTGCGACAGCACGAACTGCACTGCGTAGTAGGGATTGATAGCCGCCAGCACGGAGGGGTCGTCGGCAATGTGGACGGCCCCCATCGCGGCGATGACGGTGAACCAAACCACCATCACCGGCCCGAAGGCCGAGGCGACCAATGCGGTTCCCTTGCTCTGGACCGCGAACAGCAGCACCAGAATGAGGACGGTGAGGGGCACGACGTAGTGCTCGAGCGCGGGGGTGGCGAGCTTCAGGCCTTCGACCGCCGAGAGCACCGAGATCGCCGGCGTGATCATGGAATCGCCGATGAACATCGAGGCGCCGACCACACCGAGCGCGAGCAGGAACCAGCTCCGCCGCCCGAGCGCGCGCTGGCCGAGCGCCATCAGCGAGAGCGTGCCGCCCTCGCCGTTATTGTCGGCGCGCAGCAGCAGCAGGACGTATTTGGCAGTCACAACGATCAGGAGCGCCCACAGGATCAGCGAGAGCACGCCGAGCACGATGACCCGCGAGACCGGCTCGCCATGGGCCGCGCCCCTGACCGCCTCGTGGAATGCGTAGAGCGGCGAGGTGCCGATATCGCCGAAGACGACGCCGATGCTCCCGAGCGTAAGGGCCCAAAAGCCTGATGTGACCGGTTGCCCATCCTGGGTCTCGGTCGATGTGATGCTCGCCGTCATGAGGGTGGAAAACGCTTCGTCCCTTGAATTGATCCGGCGCCTTTTGACGCTCCCGCCGCGTCTGTCAATCGGTCCTTCACCATAGCAGGGACCAAGACAGATGTTGTGACGGCGCCGCCACGTTCATCGCCGGCGTGACCACATGCCTCAGGTAAGATGGTAGCGCAAGAGGCCAATTATCCGAGCATGATCTCGTCGGAAAACCGGTGCCCACTTTTCCGGATCATGCTCACGGCTTCAGATTCGGGGGCAGCGGCGGATCTTCGCGCATCAGGGTGATGGTCACCCGCCGGTTGGCCGCGAGCGAGGGATCGTCCGGAAACAGCGGCTGGGTATCCGCCTTGCCGGAAACGGCGAAGATGTGCGACGGCGGCAGGCCCTCGCGTTCGAGGATCTGGCGCACGGCATTGGCGCGATCGGCCGACAGATCGAAGGCACCGTAGTCGCTGCGGGTCGGGACAAATCCTGCCGCGGTGTGGCCGGCGATGGAAACGCGCAGCGGCGTCGCCTTGAGCGGAATCGCGAGCTTCTCGACCAGGCGGCGGGTGCGGTCATAGGGCACCTTGGAGCCGTCGGCGAACATCGAGCGGCCGTCCTGGTCGACGATCTCGAGGTTGAGGCCCTGCTTGGTCTCCTCGAACATGATGTGCTTGGACATCTCGGTCAGTTCCGGCATGTCCTGCAACGCCTGGCGCAACGAGGCCGCGGCCAGCGCGAAATTGCGGTCGACCTTGATCTTCGCCCCCGAGGTGCGGTCGCGATCCTCCTGATCCGGCGTCGGCGTGTTGGAGGCATCCTCGGGTTGGATGTGGTCGACGTTCTTCAGCCGCGGGCGGGTCGGCAGGCCGTCGGACTCGACGATGCCAGCGTACCGCGCCTCGCTCTGCACGCCGAAGGCGTCGCGCATGGATCCCGCGACGATCTTCAGCTTGTTGGCGTCCTGCGTCGAGAACGCGACGAGCATCACGAAGAAGCTCATCATCAATCCCATGAGGTCGGCGAAGGTCACGAACCAGCCGTGACCACCGCCGTGAGCATCGCCGCGCTTCTTCTTGGCCATGGCCTAAATCCGGATGCGCGCGATCAGGCCGGCACCGGCTCGCCCTCGCCGTGGCGATGCTTCTCCGGCAGATAGGCCAGCAGCATTTCGCGCACCAGGGTCGGGCTCTTGGAGTCGCGGATCATCAGGATGCCGTCGATGATCAGGGTGCGGTTGGTCTCCTCGTCGAGCAGCTTGCCGTGCAGCTTGTCGGCGATCGGCAGGCAGAACAGGTTGGCGACGAGCGCGCCGTAAAGGGTGGCGAGCAGCGCGGTTGCCATGAACGGGCCGAGCTTGGAGGGGTCGGTCATGTTGGCGAACATCTGCACCATGCCGATCAGGGTGCCGATCATGCCGAAGGCCGGGGCGCAGTCGCCGATGGCGCGGTAGATCTTGCTGCCCTCGTCCAGGTGCATCAGGAAGTTGTCGCGGTCGCGCTCGAGATTGTCGCGGATGAAGTCGAGGTCGTAGCCGTCGGCGACGTAGCGGATGCCCTTGGCGAGGAAGGGTTCGTCGGTCTCGACCTTTTCGAGACCCACCGGGCCCTGCTTGCGGGCGATCTCCGCGATGCGGGCGAGCTCGTCGACGAGGTCGTGAGCCGACAGGCGGCTCATGGTGAAGGCGAACTTGGCACCGAGCGGAAGGCCGTGCAGGAGCGCCGAGAGCGGGAAGCGGATCATGGTGGCGGAGATCGAGCCGCCGAAGATGATGATCATGGCATGTTCGGAGATGAACATGTGGAGATCGCCACCCATGAAGATCATCGCGGTGATGACGATGATGCCCGCCGTGAGCCCAACGCCCGTCATGATATCCATGGGAGACTCCAACGCGTACGCAGCAACGGCCATCCTGGCCGCTGGCGCGGCCCAACCCCGAACCGCATCGGAAACCCTAGAGCGCCGCCCTTAAAGCCGCGTAAAGGATAAGTTGAGCGGGCGCGCCGGGCTGACGCAGTGCGCTCCGCGGAGGCCGGCTTTGCCGACTGTCGACAGGAATCTCAACGCTTTGCTAACCATGATTGGGGCGACGGTGCGATGATGTCTTCGAGGCCCAGCCCGCAGGCTCATGAGCGCGCAGCCATATTGGCTGATACAATAGCGTCGAGGTGTCTCCCATGATTTTCTGGCTAGCGAACGCGACGGGATTGGCCATCGCCTATCTCTTAGGTTCTGTACCCACCGGCTATCTGGCAGGGAAACTGCTGAGTGGTATCGATATTCGAGAGCACGGCTCCAGATCGACCGGTGCAACAAATGTGTTGCGCACCCTTGGAAGATGGCCTGCGCTGGTTGTGCTTCTGGTCGATGTGCTCAAGGGTGCCGCTGCAATCGCCTGCGCCCGCTGGTTCTTTGGTTGGGTCTTCACGTTGCCATCAGGCACCCCACCGGCCGCACTCGATGCGCAAAGCTGGATAGACTGGGCCGTGTGTCTTTCTGGACTTGCCGCTTTGCTGGGACACGCCCTTTCGATTTGGCTGAACTTCACGGGCGGCAAATCCGCTGCGACTGGGCTCGGCGTCCTGCTGGCGATGTCGTGGCCAGTCGGCCTCGGGGCTGCCATCGCTTTTGCTGTCGCATTGGCTGTCTCACGCATTGTCTCGCTGGGCTCGATATTGGCCGCGCTGACGGCGATCGCCCTCGTCTGCATCCTCGAGCAACCGTTGCCTTACCGATTGCTGGTGATTGCAGGTGGCATCTATGTGATCGTGCGCCATCGCGCCAACATTCAGCGGCTGCTGGCCGGGACAGAGCCAAGTTTCGGACAATTCAGTCCGGAACCGAGGGCGGAAGCGTAAGGGGGGCTACTCGCTCGTCGTCGAAGCTGAGCTCCCGGAGTTGGAGAGCCTTGACCGCCAGTCGGCGGTCGGCTGCGGCCCTGCGCCACATCCGCGGCGAGAGATGGTGGAGTATTCTTCAGCCCTGCGGCATGTTCGATCGCGGGAGCGATTTGCAATGTTGACGCTGTTCAGTCTTTTCACCGCGTTACCGGCGGTGCTGGCGCTCCATCTGCTCGAGCCGGAGCTCGTCCTGCCGGCGTTCAGTGCCCTGCTCTTCGTCGAGGCCGCCTTCGCCGTGATCGCTGCGCGATTGATTCACAGCCCCGACCGCACAGATGACATTACCCTGTGGGATCTTGCCGGCGGCTTCACCCTGATCGGATGCGCCGCCGCAGTGTTTGGAGAACCGGATCAGGCTGCCCTGTTCCTGACCGAACAAGGCAGCGCGCGACCGGCGTCATCGCCATAAGCTCAGTGGATCTCCGCCGAGCGCTTCAGCGCAGCCTTCAGCTTCTCCAGGGAGAAGTCGGGGCTGCGGGCGATCTCGAGGATCGGCGTCTCGCGGCGGCCGCAGAGCTCCGCGGCCTCCGGGAGTTTTGCGGCAAGGTCGAGCGGGATCACGATGGCGCCGTGCTGGTCGGCATGGATCAGATCGTCGGACTTCACGGTCATGCCGGCGACGCGCACCTCGCCGCCAAAGCTCTCCGCATGCACCCAGGCATGCGACGGGCCGATCGAGCCCGCCAGCGCCTGGAAGCCAGGTGCCCATTGCGGGATGTCGCGGATCGAGCCGTCGGTGATGACGCCGAGACAGCCAAGCGCCTTGTGCACGTTGCTCTGCACCTCGCCCCAGAACGCGCCATAGCCGACGTCCGGCCCGTCGATGTCCTGGATCACAGAAATGCGCGGGCCGTGGCCGGTGCCGACATATTCGTAATATTCGATGCGGCGCTTCGACTGCTCCTCGGCGGGAAGCGAGGACTTCAGCACCGAGCGGATCGTGACCGTGCGGGCATAGCCGACGATCGGCGGCAGGTCGGGGAACGGGCAGACCAGTTGCTTGGTGGTGTAGCCGATCAGTCGCCGCTCGGGCGCCACGATCTCCATGGCATTGCAGATCGTCGGCGTGTCGTAGCGGCCCAGCGCCTCGAGGACGGAAACGGGCAGCGGCCCGGTCGTGGAATTGGTCACGGCGTTCTCTCCCAGATTGGCGGCGGTTGATTGCGCGATGCCGCCGGCACCGGGGCGATATAGCCGAGATCGGGCCTCTACCCAACTCAGGCAGGCCTCATGGCAGATATCCGTGAAAGGCGCTCAGTGCAGACGACCGGGCCGGTCGTCATCGCGCGGCGGCTCCGACAAATTCGCCAGCGTCGGCGCCGAAGGCGGTGACGAGACCTCGCCTCCCGCCGGCGCGGCGGCTTCCATCGCGCGCGCCTGGTCGCGATAGGATTTGTAGCCGAGCGGCAGGCAGAGCAGATAAAGCGCCGTACCGATCGACAGCACGTGCCACGGATAGGCGATCAGGAGCGCGATGAAGACGATCACGGCGACGAACGCCGGCAGCACCAGCTCCGGCGGCACGCGCATGCGCTTGGTCTTGCCGGAGAACACCGGCAGGCGCGACACCATCAGAAAGGCGATCAGAAGCGTATAGGCCGCCGTCACTGCCGCGGGAGTGCGGCCGAGATCGAGAAACGCGATGTAGATCGGCAGCAGCACCGTGATGGCGCCGGCGGGCGCCGGCACGCCGGTGAAGAAGTTGGCCGCGAAGGCCGGCTTGTTCGGATCATCCATGGTGGCGTTGAAGCGCGCGAGCCGCAGGCCACCGGAGATCGCGAACACCATCGCGGCGATCCAGCCGGCATTGCCGAGCTCGTGAAGCTGCCAGAAATACAGCATCAGGCCGGGCGCCACTCCGAAATTGACGAAATCGGCGAGGCTATCGAGCTCGGCGCCGAACTTGGACTGGCCCTTGATCATGCGCGCAATGCGACCGTCGATGCCGTCGAGTGCGGCCGCGAACACGATGGCGTAGACGGCCAGCGACATCCGCCCCTCGATCGACAGACGGATCGAGGTCAGGCCGGCACAGATCGCCAGCAGCGTGATGACGTTGGGCACCAGCATCCGCACCGGGATCGGTCGGAACCGCCGGCGCCGCGCATCGGTATCTTTGAAGTCATAGGGCGTCATTGCTCACCTCAAGGCGAGATATAGCAAGCCGAGCCCCCCTCCGCCATTGCGGCGGAAGGCCTACAAGCTCGACTATTGGTCAATTGGCGCGGTAGGCGCGGCTCGGGTCGTCGCCGGCAAGGTCGGCCAGGATCGTCTCTCCGGCGATCGCGGTCTGCCCTTCGGAGACCAGTGCCTTGGTGCCCACGGGCAAATAGACGTCGAGGCGGGAGCCGAAGCGGATCAGGCCGAAGCGCTCGCCGGCGCCGATCGACTGCCCTTCCTTGACGAAGCAGACGATGCGCTTGGCGACGAGGCCGGCGATCTGGACCACGCCGATCCGCGCCGTCGGCGTCGTGATGACCAGCGAGTTGCGCTCATTGTCCTCGCTCGCCTTGTCGAGCTCGGCGTTGATGAAGAGGCCGGGCCGATAGGCGATGCGATCCACCCTGCCCGCTACCGGCGCGCGGTTCACGTGGCAGTTGAACACGCTCATGAACACCGAGATGCGCGGCAGCGGCCGGTCGCCGAGCCCGAGTTCGGCCGGGGGCAGCGCCATGGTGATCATCGAGACGCGGCCGTCGGCCGGCGACACAACCAGCCCCTCGCGCACGGGTGTCACGCGGACGGGGTCGCGGAAGAACAGCGCACACCAGACGGTCAGGATCGTGCCGATCCACCCCAACGGCGACCACAGCCAGAACAGGATCAGGCTTTTTTTC
>NZ_AJQE01000046.1 GCF_000261685.1 Bradyrhizobium genomosp. I (2014)
GGATAGCCCTCCTTGTGGATCGGCGGGATCTGGCGCTGGATCGAATCGAGAATGGACATCGCTATCTGCCGGTCGGGGTTAATGGCACGGGTCGTCGCGCGGGTTGTTTAGGCCAGAGTTGGGACTGGAGACAAGGTCACTCCACCGCCGCAGGCGTCGTCAGGATGTCATCGACCGGCGGCGGCTCCCGGTTGGGCGCCGCGCTGGTGTCGGCCATCTTGGCCAGTTTCTCCCGCGCCGCCTCGGCCTCGCGCTGCCTGTTCCACATGCTGGCATAGAGGCCGCCCTGCGCGAGCAGTTTCGCGTGGGTGCCGCGCTCGGCGATGCGGCCCTGGTCCAGCACGATGATCTCGTCGGCGCCGACGACGGTCGAAAGCCGGTGCGCGATCACCAGCGAGGTACGGTTCTTCGCCACGCGGTCGAGCGCACCCTGGATCTCGTGCTCGGTGTGGGTGTCGAGCGCCGAGGTCGCCTCGTCCAGCACCAGGATCGGCGGCGCCTTGAGCACGGTGCGTGCAATCGCGACGCGCTGCTTCTCGCCGCCCGACAGCTTCAGGCCGCGCTCCCCGACCTGGGTCTCGTAGCCCTTCGGCGCCATGCGGATGAAATGGTCGATCTGCGCCAGCCTCGCTGCCTCCTCGACTTCGGCATCGCTGGCGTCCCAGCGGCCATAGCGGATGTTGTAGCGGATGGTGTCGTTGAACAGCACGGTGTCCTGCGGCACCATGCCGATCGACGCACGCAGGCTCGCCTGCGTGACATCGCGGATGTCCTGGCCGTCGATCAGGATCCTGCCGCCGGAGACGTCATACAGGCGGAACAGGAGCCGCGAAATGGTCGACTTGCCTGCGCCAGACGGGCCGACGATGGCAACGGTCTTGCCGGCCGGCACCTCGAAGCTGATGCCCTTGAGGATCGCGCGTGTCGGCTCATAGGCAAAGCGCACGTCCTCGAAGCGCACCGTGCCGGCGGAGATGACCAGCGGCTTCGCGTTCGGCGCATCCTTGATCTCGGCCTCGCGGCCGAGCACATTGAACATCTTCTCGATGTCGATGATCGCCTGCTTGATTTCGCGATAGACCATTCCCATGAAGTTCAGGGGCTGGTAGAGCTGGATCATCATCGCGTTGACCAGCACGAAATCGCCGACGGTGTTGGTGCCATTGCGCACGCCGATCGCGCACATCAGCATGGTCGCGGTCAGGCCCAGCGTGAAGATCACGGCCTGGCCGGTGTTGAGGACCGCGAGCGAAGTATAGGTGCGAACGCTCGCCTCCTCGTAGCGCTCCACCGATCTGTCGTAGCGCTGCGCCTCGCGCGCCTCCGCACTGAAGTATTTGACTGTCTCGTAGTTGAGCAGCGAGTCGATCGCCTTGGTGTTCGCCTCGGTGTCGGAATCGTTCATCTTGCGGCGGATGCCGATCCGCCACTCGGTCGCGATGTAGGTGTAGTACATGTAGAGCGCGACCGTGATCAGGGTGGCGACCACGTAACGCCAGTCGAACTGCCAGAGCAGCACCGCCAGCAGCAGCGAGACCTCGACGATGGTCGGGATCAGCTGCAGGATCACCATACGCACGATGACCTCGATGCCCTCGCGGCCGCGCTCGAGCACGCGCGTCAGGCCGCCGGTCTTGCGCTCGAGGTGGAAGCGCAGCGACAGCTCGTGCATGTGGACGAAGGTGAGGGTCGCAAGCTTGCGTACCGCGTGCATGGCGACACGGGCGAAGAGGCCGTCGCGCCATTGCGTCAGCACCGCCATCAGGATGCGCATCACGCCGTAGCTCGCGGTCAGCAGCAGCGGCGAGGCGATCACCCAGAGATGCCAGTTGTCGGCCTGCACAGGCGCGGTGTTGGCGCCGGTCAGCGCATCCGTCGCCCATTTGAAGCTGAACGGTACGGTCAGCGTGATCAGCTTGGCGGCGAGCAGCAGCACCAGCGACCAGACCACCCGCATCTTCAGATCGACGCGATCGCCCGGCCAGATATAGGGCCACAGATGCGCTAGCGTGCCCATCAGCGTGGCCCCGGCCGGAGGTCCTCCGGCGGGAGGACCAGGAACATCGGCGCCGTCGAACGATTGAGGTTGGTCCATCAAGAAGCCCGAAAGCCCGCCGGATGCGGGCGCAACTGCGATTGACGATTTTCGTCCGTCATATAGAGCCTTCCCGATGCAAGCGCACCCCGCCAGATGGCGAATCTTTGATTGTTTGTCGTCATTTACCGGTAGATTTGCGGGAGTATCGAATCACCGATTGGGCTTGACGCCTGTTCGCTGCAATGCATCATGACACCAATGAGCACGATCAAAACCGTCTGTGTCTATTGCGGCTCCGGCCCTGGAACAAATCCCCGCTTCACCGAAGGCGCAAAGGCGTTCGGCAAGGCGCTCGCCGAAAACAACATCCGCCTGGTTTATGGCGGCGGCTCGCTCGGCCTGATGGGCGCCGTCGCGACCTCCGTGCTCGACCATGGCGGCACCGTCACCGGCATCATCCCCGACTTCCTGCGGATGCGCGAGAACGCGCTGACGCGCGTGCAGGAGATGATCGTCACCCCCGATATGCACGAGCGCAAGCGCTTGATGTTCGAGCGCTCCGACGCCTTCGTGGCGCTGCCGGGCGGCGTCGGCACACTGGAGGAGCTGGTCGAGCAGATGACCTGGAAGCAGCTCGGCCGTCACGCCAAGCCGGTGCTGCTCGCCAATATCGACAATTTCTGGGAGCCGCTGTTCTCGCTGCTGTCGCACATGCGTCAGACCGAGTTCATTCGCGCGGGCCTTTCGATCGACATCCTCAAGGCCGATCGCGTCGAGGAGATCCTGCCGAAGCTGAAAGCGGCCGCGGCACAGATCGACGAGGCCGAGAAGAGGCTCGCGCCCGAAGTGGCACGCAAACTTTAATCCGCGGGAAACGTCACCGCCTCGATCCGGTTGCCATCGGGATCGGTGATGAAGGCCGCGTAGTAGCGCACGCGGTCGTGCGGGCGAATGCCGGGCGCGCCGTCGGAGGCGCCGCCAGCGGACAGCGCCGCAGCATGGAATGAATCGACCTCGGCGGTGGACTTCGCCCGCAGGCAGATGTGCACGCCGCTCTCCGGGGCTACGGGCAGCATGCCCTCGCGCAAGTTGATCCAGAACTCCGGATACGCCTTGCCGAAGCCGACCGTCCGCGGCCGCGTGACGAGGCGCGCGAGGCCGAGCGCGGCGAGGGCCGCTTCGTAGAATCTTGCTGAGCGATCGAGATCGCTGACCCCGACGGAGATGTGGTCGATCATGTGCCGTGCTCCCCCTCCTCGTCATTGCGAGCGAAGCGAAGCAATCCAGAGTCCTTCCGCCGAGGCAGTCTGGATTGCTTCGCTTCGCTCGCAATGACGGCGTTTGTGGCGCCGCCGTCCCCTACGCCATCATCTTATCTTACGCCGGCGCGCCCGACTTCACGAGCTTGTAGATCACCGAATCCATCAGCGCCTGGAACGAGGCGTCGATGATGTTCGGGGAGACGCCGACCGTGATCCAGCGGTCTCCGTTCTCGTCCTCGCTCTCGATCAGGACGCGCGTGACCGCGCCGGTACCGCCATTGAGGATACGGACGCGATAGTCGATCAGCGTCAAGCCCTCGATATATTTCTGGTACTTGCCGAGGTCCTTGCGCAGGGCGACGTCGAGCGCATTGACGGGGCCGTTGCCTTCGGCCGCCGAGATCAGATGCTCGCCGGCGACGTCGACCTTGACCACAGCGAGCGCCACGGTGACTCGCTCCCCCAGCGCGTTGTAGCGCTGCTCGACATTGACGTCGAACTGCTCGACCTCGAAATAGTGCGGCACCTTGCCGAGCGTGCGACGCGCCAGAAGCTCGAACGAAGCATTGGCGGATTCATAGGCATAGCCGGCCGCTTCGCGTTCCTTCAATTCCTCGACGAGGCGCGTCAGCTTCGGATCGCTCTTCTCGTAAGCAATGCCGGCGCGGTCGAGCTCGGCGATGACATTGGAGCGGCCGGCCTGATCGGATACCAGCACCTTGCGGTGGTTGCCGACCAGCTCCGGCAACACGTGCTCGTAAGTCTGCGGATCCTTCAGCACGGCGGAGGCGTGGATGCCGGTCTTGGTGACGAAGGCGCTCTCGCCGACATAGGCTGCGTGCCGGTTCGGGACGCGATTGAGCATGTCGTCGAGCGTGCGAGAGACTTTTACGAGCGTCGCCAGCTTCTCGGACGTAACACCGATCTCGAAGGCGTCTGAAAACTCCTTCTTCAATTTCAGCGTCGGGATCAGCGAGCACAGATTGGCATTGCCGCAGCGCTCGCCGAGGCCGTTCAGCGTGCCCTGGATCTGCCGCGCGCCGGCGCGCACCGCGGCCAGCGAATTTGCTACCGCCTGCTCGGTGTCGTTATGGGCGTGGATGCCGACATGATCGCCGGGAATGTGCTTCGTCACCTTAGTGACGACGGTCTCGATCTCGTTCGGCATGGTGCCGCCGTTGGTGTCGCACAGCACCACCCAGCGCGCACCCGCCTCATAGGCCGCCTTGGCGCAGGCCAGCGCGAAGCCCGGGTCTTCCTTGTAGCCGTCGAAGAAGTGTTCGCAGTCGAGCATCACTTCGCGGCCGGCAGCCTTTGCGGCCGCGACGCTGTCGCGGATCGAGGCGAGGTTCTCCTCCTTCGTCGTCTCCAGCGCGACCCGCACCTGGTAGGCCGAGGATTTCGCCACGAAGCAGATCGCGTCCGCCTTCGCCTCCAGCAGCCCGGCGACGCCAGGATCGTTGGAAACGGAGCGCCCCGCCCGCCGCGTCATGCCGAACGCGGTGAACCGCGCATGATTGAGCTTCGGCCTGGTCGCGAAGAATTCGCTGTCGAGCGGATTGGCGCCGGGATAGCCGCCCTCGACATAGTCGATGCCGAGATCATCGAGCATCGCCGCGATGACCTGCTTGTCGGCCAGAGTGAAATCGACGCCGTTGGTCTGCGCGCCGTCGCGCAGCGTGGTGTCGAACAGATAGAGGCGCTCCTTGCTCATTGCGCCGCTCCCAGCGTCTTCTTCATGGTGGTGTTGGCGAGCCACTCGTCGTTGATGGTGACGCTGTTGCGCTGCTGGGCGGCGTAGCCGCGCCTGGCGAAGAAGCCCTCCGCGGTATCGCTGGCATCGACCGACAGGCTCGTCGCGCCGCGGCCGCCGGCGAGTTTCTCCAGCGCGTCCACCAGCATGGTCGCGATACCCTGCCCGGCCACGGCCGGATGGACATAGAGCATGCGGATGTGATCGTTGCCGCGCAGCGAGGCGAAGCCGACCGGCGAGCCCTCGAGCGTCGCGATCAGAGTCAGGTCGGACGCAAGCCGCTTGCCGAACTCTTCGTCTTCAGCCGCCTCCATCCAGGCTTCCTGCTGCGCCTCGCTGTAGTCGTCGCCGGTCAGCTCCTCGATGCTGGCGGCGAAGATCGCGGCCAGCACCGGCACGTCGTCAGGCAGGAAGGGCCGCAGGGCGGGCTTTGGCAAACTCTGTCCCATCGTCTTCACCACATCCCATAGAGCTTGAGCACCAGCGCCACGGCGCCGGCGAGCAGCGCGATCTTCAGCGCGATGTAATAGAGCCAGTGCCGCGGGAAAGGCGTGTCGGGTCGCTTCATCGCGCGACCTCCCAGGTCGTGCCTTCCTTGGAGTCCTTGATCGCAACGCCCATCGCGGCGAGCAGATCGCGGATGCGGTCGGACTCCTTGAAGTCCTTGCGGCTACGCGCGGCCGTCCGCTCCGCGATCAGGCGCTCGACCTCCTTGGCATCGACGCCGCTTGCCTGCTGCTTGCGCCCCTCCCACTGCGCATTGCTCTCGGAAAGAAATCCGAGCAGCCGCAACGAGCCGGCCAACGCATTCACGTCGCCGCCGCGCAGACCATGCAGCGCCGCGATCGCCTGCGGCGTGTTGAGGTCATCGAGCAGCGGCTCGATCACGGGTGCGGCCGGCTTGCCGGGCGCGACATCGGCGGCGACGCGATACCAATCATCGAGCGTCTTGGCGCTCTCCTCCAGCGACTTCATGGTCCAGTCGATCGGCGAGCGGTAATGCGTCTTCAGCATGTTCAGGCGAAGCACCTCGCCCGGCCAGTCCTGCAGCAACTCATGGATTGTAATGAAGTTGCCGAGGCTTTTCGACATCTTCTCGCTCTCGACCTGGAGGAAGCCGTTGTGCATCCAATAATTCGCCATGCGCTGCTGGTGGAACGCGCAGCAGCTCTGCGCGACCTCGTTCTCGTGGTGCGGAAACACGAGATCGATGCCGCCGCCGTGAATGTCGAAATGCTCGCCGAGATGCTTCCAGGCCATGGCCGAGCACTCGATATGCCAGCCGGGGCGGCCCTGCGCGGCGATGCCGGCCGGCGAGGGCCATGACGGCTCGCCGGGCTTGGACGGCTTCCACAGCACGAAATCTGTGTTGTCCTTCTTGTAAGGCGCGACATCGACCCGGGCGCCGGCGATCATCTCGTCCAGCGAGCGGTTGGACAGCGCGCCGTAGTGCGGCAGCACCGAATTGGCCGCGTTCATCGCCTGCGGCGAGAACAGCACGTGGTCCTCGGCGGCGTAGGCAAAGCCGCCGGCGATGAGCTTCTCGATGATCTCGCGCATCTCCGCGATATGCTCGGTCGCGCGCGGCTCGACACTCGGCCGAAGTGCACCAAGCGCGTCGACGTCGGCGTGAAACTGCTTGCCGGTCTGCTCGGTGACCTTGCGGATCGCCTCGTTCAGCGGCAGGCCGGGGAAATCCCGCGCGGCGCGGTCGTTGATCTTGTCGTCGACGTCGGTGATGTTGCGGACGTATTTGACATGCGCTTCGCCATAGAGATGGCGCAGCAGCCGAAACAGCACGTCGAACACGATGACCGGCCGCGCATTGCCGATATGGGCGAAGTCATAGACGGTCGGTCCGCAGACATACATGCGGACGTTGTTGGCATCGAGCGGCACAAAGGTCCGCTTTTCCCGGCTCAGCGTATCGTAAAGACGCAATTCCATGACAACCCATCCCTCTCGGCCGGGCGTCCAAGGCTCTCAATGATTTTGAGAAAAGACGGCTCCAGCCAGCGAATCGCTAGCTCGTAATCTCGCAAATGATGCAAATGGCGAGGAGACCGTTCATGGGCCGACATATGGGCTATGAGGCGGCCCCACGTCAAGAGAGCCGCGATAACGCCGTTTTATCTCCGCAAAGCGCGGCGGCTCGCCCTGATGGTTCATGATCCCCTAACCATTTGAGGTCATTCTGGAACCGGCGGTTCCTTCATTTTTGCCTCCTGGTATTTTCATGCGATCCTTGCTCGCGTTCATTTCCTGCGCCTCCATCCTTGCGGCCTCCGGCGTTTACGCCGAGACCCGCGTCTTCATCATTGCCAATCAGGCGGATGGCCATGGCAGCGACCAGTGCCTGGCCAAGGGCGAGAAATGCGGCGCCTCAGTCGCGCGCACCTATTGCCAGTCACGAGAATTTGCCCAGGCATCAAGCTATCGCCGGGTCGATCCCGACGAAATTACCGGTTCTGTCCCCAAAACCGGCGCAAACTGCTCCCATGGCCGTTGCGACGAATATGTCGCAATCACCTGCCAGCGCTGAATTCGCTCGGAGCTGGCGGACCTTAGGCCCAATCCTTGGCCCTTGAAACGACGTGACGATGCCGCAGGAAGCGGCTATGGGAGGGCGCGCTTCGGCCCCCCAAAGCCACTGGGAACGTCACATTGGGCCGTGACCTCGCTAGAATGGCGGATATGCCTGAATTGTTGTCCCTGCCCCGTGCCCGCTTCCTCCTTGCCTGCACCATGCTCCTGAGCACGGTCGTGCTTGCTCATGGCGCCTTCGCGCAGGCGGGCCCGCCCGGGCCGCCGCCTCAGCCCGGCCAGAACGGGCTCGGACCGAACCCGATGTGCGTGCGACTGGAAGGCCAGCTCGCCGCGCTCGATCGTGGCGGTGGCGGTGACCCCGCGCGCGAGGACCAGATCCGCCGCTATCAGGATTCCCAGGCCAAGCAGCAGGCCGAGCTCGACCGCGTCACCATGCAGGCCAAGCGCATGGGCTGCGATTCCTCCGGCTTCTTCTCGCTGTTCAACGGCCGGTCGGCGCAATGCGGCCCGGTCAACACCCAGATCCAGCAGATGCGCGCCAATCTGGACCAGATCACCGCCAGTCTCGAGCGCCTGCGCGCCGGCAGCGGCGGCTTCAGCCCGGAGCACGACAACCAGCGCCGCTCGGTGCTGATCGCGCTCGCGCAGAACAATTGCGGCCCGCAATATGCCAACGCCGCGCAATCGCAAGGCGGCGGCAACTTCCTGAGCAATCTGTTCGGCGGCGGCAACAACCCGAACAATCCGCAAGGCGTGCCGCCCTCCGATCTCGGGCCACAATCCGGCACCTACCGCACCGTGTGCGTGCGCACCTGCGACGGCGCCTATTTCCCGATCTCGTTTGCGACCGTGCCGGCGCGCTTCGCCGACGACGAGAAGACCTGCAAGGCGCTGTGCCCGGCGGCCGAAGCCGTGCTCTATACCCATCGCAATCCCGGCGAGGACATGAACTCGGCGGTCTCGATCGGCGGCCAGCCCTACACCGCGCTGCCTACCGCGTTCAAATTCCGCAGCGAGTTCAACCCGTCCTGCTCCTGCAAGGCGGCGGGACAGACCTGGGCGGACGCGCTGAAATCGGTAGACGACAAGGCCGCGGCCGAGCAGCAGGGTGACATCATCGTCACCGAGGAGAGCGCCAGGAAGATGCAGCAGCAGCGGCTCAACAGGGGCACGCCTGCGAACGCGAAGAAGGGCGCAGCTCCGGCGCCGACGACGGCGAATGCGCCGCCCGCAACGCCGCCCGCGGACACGGGCCCCGCCGCCAGCTCCGAGAACAAGCCGATCCGCTCGGTCGGTCCTACGTTCCTGCCGCAACAGCAGAAGTAGGTCCTCGCCCAAATAGGATGAGATATATCGGCTCCAGCGTTGCTCCTCCCCTTGCGGGAGAAGGTGGCGCGAAGCGCCAAATGAGGGGTTCTGTCCGCACGCAGATGCGTGCATGAGAGTACGCGGATAAAACCCTCACCCGAATGAGTCCGTTTCGACAGCAGCGCCGCCCTCTCCCGCAAGGGGCGAGGACAGAATAACACCCATCTCGCTCGCGGGTACGAAAGAGATAATCCGCAAGCCTGCCCTACCCCTCGAACGCGTCGATCGACGCCCGGCTGCCGCGCGACACCAGCGTCTCGTCAGGCACAGGGAACGGCTCGCCCCTGTCGCGAAAACGGTTGGTGATGGGATAGCGGCGATCGCGGCCGAAATTCCTGGCCGTCACTTTCACGCCGGGCGCGGCCTGACGGCGCTTGTATTCGGCGACGTTGACGAGATGATCGATGCGGGTGACGATCTCGCGGTCGAAGCCGGCGGCGATGATCTGGTCCAGCGGCTGCTCGCGCTCGACCAGGCGCTCCAGGATGGCATCGAGCACGTCATAGGGCGGCAGCGAATCCTGGTCGGTCTGGTTCTCGCGCAGCTCCGCGGTCGGCGGCCGCGCGATGATGTCGGGCGGAATGACCTCGCCGGCTGGGCCGAGCGCGCCTTCCGGTTTCCAGGAATTGCGCAAGCGCGCCAAGCGAAACACCTGCGTCTTGTAGATGTCCTTGATCGGGTTGAAGCCGCCATTCATGTCGCCATAGAGCGTGGCATAGCCGACCGACATCTCCGACTTGTTGCCTGTGGTCACCACCATCAGGCCGGTCTTGTTGGAGATCGCCATCAGCAGCGTGCCGCGCGTGCGGGCCTGGAGATTTTCCTCGGTGATATCGGGCGGCAGATTCTTGAAGATACCGGACAGGATGGTCTCGAAGCCGCTCACGGCCTCCGCGATCGGCAAGACCTCGTAGCGGATGCCGAGATGGCCGGCAAGCTCGCCGGCGTCGGCGATCGAGTGTGCGGCCGTGTAGCGATAAGGCAGCATCACGCCATGCACCTGGTCGGCACCGAGCGCGTCGACCGCGATCGCCGCGCACAGCGCCGAATCGATGCCG
The DNA here is from genome assembly GCF_000261685.1 of Bradyrhizobium genomosp. I (2014). Taxonomy (GTDB): domain Bacteria; phylum Pseudomonadota; class Alphaproteobacteria; order Rhizobiales; family Xanthobacteraceae; genus Bradyrhizobium. The sequence continues at coordinate 10,027 of NZ_AJQE01000046.1, forward strand.
CCGGAAATGCCGAGCAGCACGCCTGGAAAGCCGTTCTTGGCGACGTAGTCGCGCAGGCCCAGCACGCAGGCGGCGTAGTCTGCCTTGTCGCCCTCGGGCTGCTCGGCGATCGGCCCCGCGCAGCGCCAGTCGTCGCCGTTTCTGGTGAAGCGCAGCGTCGCGATGCTCTCCTCGAAGGCCGGCAGTTGCGCCGCGAGCGAAAGATCGCCGTTGAGCGCGAAGGAGGCGCCGTCGAACACCAGTTCGTCCTGGCCGCAAACCTGATTCAGATAGACCAGCGGCAGCCCGCTCTCGGTGACGCGCGCCACCGCAACCGACAGGCGCACGTCGTTCTTGTCGCGGGCGTAGGGCGAGCCGTTCGGCACGAGGATGATCTCGGCGCCGGTCTCCGCCAGCGTTTCGACCACGTTCTCGTAGTCCTCGGATTCCTCCAGCCAGATGTCCTCGCAGATCGGCACGCCGATGCGCACGCCGCGCACCGTGACCGGACCGGCGGCAGGGCCGCGCGAAAACAGCCGCTTCTCGTCGAACACGCCGTAATTCGGCAGATTGCACTTGAAGCGCAAGCTCGCGATGCGGCCGCCGTCGAGCAGTGCGCAGGCATTGTAGAGCCTGCCGTCCTCGACCCAGGGCGTGCCGACCAGCATGGCCGGCCCGCCAGCGGCGGTCTCGCGCGCCAGCGCTTCGATCGCGGCGCGGCAGGCCGCCTGGAAGGCCGGCTTCTGCACCAGGTCTTCCGGCGGATAGCCGGCGATGAACAATTCCGGAAACAGCACGAGATCGGCGCCGTCGGCGATCGCCTGCACCCGCGCGGCCCGCACCTTGGCGGCATTGCCCTCGATGTCGCCCATGGTCGGATTGAGCTGGGCGAGCGTGACCGCGAATGCGTTGAGACGTTCGGTCATGGCCGCCCCTGTTCGATCTGCGTTAGACGAAACCCAACCGCTCGACGACGGCAAAGATCCAGAACGCGCCGGCCATCAGTAGCGCCACGCCGACCGCGGCCGAGCCCATGTCCTTGACCCGGCCGATCTGCTTGTCGTGGTCCATGGTCAGGCGGTCGGCCAGCTTTTCGATCGCGGTATTGAGCAGCTCGACGACCAGCACGAACGCGACGGCACAGATCAGCTCGACGGCGCGCATCGCGGTCGCGCCGATGAACCAGGCGAGCGGCACCGACAGCAGGAGCGCAAAGATCTCCTCGCGGATGGCCTGCTCCGATTGGAACGCAAAGGCCAGACCGTTACGGGAATTGATCGTGGCCTTCCAGATCCGCAGCAAGGTCTTAGAGCCCCGCTGCGACCGGCATCGGCTGGGCTTTGCCGGCGCGTTCCTGCTTGAGGAGCTCCGCGACCAGGAAAGCCATGTCGATCGATTGCTCGGCGTTGAGGCGAGGATCGCAGACCGTGTGGTAACGGTCGTTGAGATCCTCGTCGGTGATCGCGCGGGCCCCGCCGAGGCATTCGGTGACGTCCTGGCCCGTCATTTCCAGATGCACGCCGCCGGCATGGGTGCCTTCGGCGGCGTGGATCGCGAAGAACGACTTCACCTCGGACAGGATGCGATCGAACGGCCGCGTCTTGTAGCCCGACGTGGAGGTGATCGTGTTGCCGTGCATGGGATCGCACGACCAGACCACCACCCGCCCCTCGCGCTTCACGGCACGGATCATGTTCGGCAGGTGCTCGCCGACCTTGTCCGAGCCGAAGCGGCCGATCAGCGTCAACCGGCCCGGCTCGTTGTCGGGGTTGAGCACGTCGATGAGCTTCAGGAGTTCATCCGGTTTGAGCGACGGGCCGCACTTGAGCCCGATCGGGTTCTTGATGCCGCGGAAATATTCGACATGACCGTGATCGAGCTGGCGGGTTCGGTCGCCGATCCAGATCATGTGGCCCGAGGTCGCGTACCAGTCGCCGGTCGTGGAATCGACGCGGGTCAAGGCCTGCTCGTAGCCGAGCAGCAGCGCCTCGTGGCTGGTGTAGAAATCGGTGGCCCGCAGTTCGGGATGGCTCTCGAGATCGAGGCCGCAGGCGCGCATGAAGTTGAGCGCGTCCGAGATGCGGTCGGCCAGCTCCTTGTAGCGGCGGGACTGCGGACTATCCTTCAGGAAGCCGAGCATCCATTGATGCACGCTGCCGAGATTGGCGAAGCCGCCGGTGGCGAAGGCGCGGAGCAGGTTCAGCGTGGCCGCCGACTGGCGATAGGCCATCAGCTGGCGCTGCGGATCCGGCACGCGCGCTTCCCTGGTGAAGGCGATGTCGTTGACGATGTCGCCGCGATAGCTCGGCAACTCGACATCGTTCACCTTCTCGGTCGGCGATGACCGCGGTTTTGCGAATTGGCCGGCGATGCGGCCGACCTTCACCACCGGCACCGCGCCGGCATAGGTCAGCACCACCGCCATCTGCAGCAGCACCCGGAAGAAGTCGCGGATGTTGTTGGCGCCGTGCTCGGCAAAGCTCTCGGCGCAATCGCCGCCCTGGAGCAGAAATGCCTCGCCGGCCGCAACGCGGCCCAGCGCCTTCTTCAGATTGCGTGCCTCGCCCGCGAACACCAGCGGCGGAAAAGTCGCAAGCTGCGCCTCGACGTCGGCCAGGGCCTTGGCGTCGGGATAATCGGGCACCTGTAGCACCGGCTTGCTGCGCCAGGACTCGGGCGTCCACCGCTCGGACATCGCAATCTCTCCGTGAAGCAAAAAGCACAACCTGATCTGTGGGTTGCGAGGGCCGCCTTATACACAGGCTGGCTGCCGGCCGCCAGTTGTAAATCCGTTTCGCATTGCAAACCCTTGCGGGCAAAGCCGAATTCGCATTTGCTTGGGCCGGCAAAGAAACTGACGGGATACCGACCGCCCATGGACGCGGTACTGGACGACGTTTTCATCGACGAGATCAGCCTCCCGGCGACCGACGGCTATGCGCTTGCCGGCACCCTGTTCCTGCCGCGCGGCGCCAAGCGCCATGCCGTGCTGATCAATTCGGCCACCGCCGTCCCGTGAAAAATCTATCGGGGCTTTGCCTCCTACCTCGCCCATCGCGGTTGCGCGGTGCTGACCTACGACTATCGCGGCATCGGCGGCTCCCGGCTGCCGGCGATGGTCGGCTACAACCGGCCGAAATCGCTGGCCGGCTTCAAGGCCTCGATGTCGGACTGGGCCGCACTCGACGTCACCGCCGCGGTCGACTGGATGCGCGAGCGCTATAGCGCCTTGCCGCTTGCCTATGTCGGCCATTCCTTCGGCGGCCAGGCGCTCGGACTGATTGCGAACAACAGCGAGGTCTCGCGCGCCGCGTTCGTGGCCTCGCAGGCGGCGACGTGGCGGTTGATGACCTCTCCGGAAAAATACCGCGTCTTCGTTTTCATGAAGCTGATTGGGGTACCCCTGGCCCACGCGCTGGGCTACGCGCCGGGCTGGGCCGGCGTCGGCGAGGATCTGCCCAAGGGCGTCTTCCTGCAATGGACCGAGTGGGTCTCGAGCCCCCGCTATCTCTTCGATTCAAACCTGCCGGCGCTGGAGAATTTTGCCAGGTTCAAGGGTGAGCTGCGCACGCTGTGCTTCTCCGACGATCCCTGGGCAACGCGGCCTGCCGTCGAGCTGCTCGCGAGCGGATTCACCGCGACTATGCCTGAGGTGCTGACGGTAAAGCCGTCCGACGTCGGCGCCAGGGCGATCGGCCATTTCGGCTTCTTCCGCCCCGAACACCGCGACACGCTCTGGCGCGGCGTCGCGGAATGGATCCAGAGGGAATGAGGCTGCGTCAGCGAATGATCGTCGTGAGAGACGAGTAGCGCCTGCTCGGTTTTGCGTCGCTCGGCGCAAACCGCGCGAACGCTTCGCTGACGCGCACGGCCGGCGGTGTATCGCTTGCGAACCGGAATTCCTTCGGCTGCGGCGCGTAGTAGCTGGCGCGGTAGTATGCGTCGTCGAAGCGTGCCTCGCCAACGCCGAACAATGCGTCACAGACGAACAGGAGCGCATAGACTCCCGCGACCGCTGCAACGATCTCCCTGAGAATTGACATGCTGATGCCCTGCCCTTTTGCGGGCAGGATGCAGATCGGTTCCAAAGCTCTGGTTTAAGGCGACGTGCTTCTTGTCCGCAGGGTTTGCCGCAGCTGAACGGATCGCAGACAATTTTAGCGACCCGAACGCCGTACGCGTGCTGTGACCGGCCGCTTTACTGCCGCGCGCCGAGAAGGCAGGCTGCAAGTTCGGTCCGGTTGTGCACGCCGAAGCGGCGGCACAGATTCGCGACGTGCTCCTTCACGGTCTGGTCGGAGATCCCCATTTCGCGGGCAATCTCCTTGTTGGTCTGGCCACGGCAAACCCGGATGGCGACATCCGCCGAGCGCGGCGGCAGCGATGCCGACAGCATCCCGGCCGTCTCGGGCCGACGGCCCGGGCTACGATCGGTTTGAAGCTCGCCCGCATTCATCATGTTGGTCAGCGCCAGCGAGCCGGCGCGGCACAACATCTCCATGCGCAGTCGTGCGCGCGGGGTATAGGGCGCGCCTGTCTCCGTCGTCGCGGTGAAGAGAACACCGATGATCTTCCGTCCGCACCACAGCGGTCCACCCATATTGTAGGCGAAGCCCCATTCATGCAGCATCTCGAAGGTCGGGCTGTGCCGCCATTGCCGGGGACCGATCACGGTTTCGCCGTCGACTGCGCAGCCGCGGGTCATGATGCAGTCGAGCACGGGGTCGTGCTTCCAGAAGCCGGCCTTGTAGTTGTCGAGCAGACCATCGGCGACGTGACGGCTGTAGACCAGGGCGGGCTCGATACCGTCGAGCAGGTAGAGACCGACGGTCGGCGATCCCGTAAGTTCGGTGATCGCTGAGCAACAGGCCCCGCCCAGCGCACGCACCGAACGGCTCTCGGCGATGGACATCAAACGATCCGCCAGCTGGCCCTCAGGCAGACGGTCAAACTGCTCCTGCTCGGCCCTCACCGCCACTCCTCGCACGACGTGCGCCATTTCGTTTTATTATAGGCTTAAAATTTCTTCTTCGCCTGTTCTCCGGTCAAGCGAAAAGAAGCGGCAGAACCCTGCTTCTCCGGCTCAGCTTTGCGGCACAGCAGCAACGGCGATCCCCCCATGATGGGGGATTGCCGGTCTGCCCGCATCGTCCCTACCATCCCGCCATCGTGATCGCGTGACGACATCACGCGATTCCGACGGGGTCACGTCATCATCGCGAGCCGCCTGCTCACCCGCGCGCCAACAGCCTTGGCACGCGACGGCAGAGCTTTGCCGGCGATCGCCGTCCCCGCGGTCCCGATCCTCCCTGCCGATCGCACGGCGGAGCAACAGCCTGACGTGGAGATACCGACCATGAGCCTTTCCATGCAACGCGCCGCCAGGCCTTCCACGACGCCATCAGTGGCCGAGTTCCACGCGCGCCTCGACGCCGTGCTGCCACTGGTCGAATCCCGCGCGGCCGAGGCCGAGGCGCAGGGCTATCTCACCGACGACGTGGTCGCCGCGCTTCGCAAGGCAGGCATCTACACGATGCTGTTTCCCCGCGAGGTCGGTGGCGCAGAGCTTCTGCCCTACGATGCCATGACCGTGATCGAGCGCCTCGCCTACACGCATGCATCCGCCGGATGGTGCGCGATCGGCAACAACATGGAAGGCACGACGCTCGCCATCTACGTCGAGGACGAGGGCATCAAGAAGGTCTTCGCAAAAGGCGCCGACATCACCATCGCAGGCAACGGCGTCCCGCGGGGCTTCGCCCGTCCGGTCGATGGCGGCTACATGATCCGCGGCAACTGGGCCTATGGCAGCGGCATCCAGCATGCCGAATGGGTCCATTCCGGCTGCTTCGTCACCGACGCCTCCGGCAAGGACATGATGTTCGGTCCCAACGGACAGCCCAAGATCGTCGTCACCCACCATCCGCGGGCGACCATCAAGCTGACGGGCAATTGGGACGTGCTCGGCCTGCGCGCCACCGGAAGCTTCGACTACACGCTCAGCGAGGGCGACGAGCTGTTCGTGCCGACACACATGACCTACGATTTCGACATCGGCGCGCCGCGTCGCGGCGGCGTGCAGGGTGCGCTGGGGCTCGCGGGCTATAGCGCCTGGGCGCACTCGAGCTGGGCAGTCGGAGTCGGCCGCCGCATGCTCGACGAACTCGTGAAGGTCATCGTCCCGCGCCAGGATCCCTTCGGCAAGTCGTGCGAGAGCGCCAGCTTCAAGTTCCAGTTCGCGCAGGCCGAGGCTCGCTTTCGCGCGGCACGTGCGCTGGTGCGCGAAACCTGGAAGGAGGTCTCCGAGACCTGCGCCCGCGGCGAAAGTCCCTCGCTGGAGCAAATGACAATGATCAAGCTGTCGCTGCGCCACATCCATGACGTTCTGTCCAACGTCTCGACCTTCGCGCACCGCGCAGCCCGAGGTGCCTCGCTGCACAACACGCCGATGCAGCGCTTCTATCGCGACATCCACTCAGGCACCCAGCACATCCTGATGGCCGATCAGATCGTCGAGGAATGCGGCCGCGCGCTGCTCGGCCTTCCCGGGCCCCGCGCGCAATGGACGGTGTTCGGGGTGACCGGCTGAGCACGCAGGAGGTCGGCGTGAACAGATCCCGCATCGTTGGCTTCTGCGGCAGCAGTTGGCGCCCGGCAAAGTCGCGCGTGCTTGTTGAAGCTGTTGCGGCCGATCTCCTGGTACAACACGCGCTCAAGACCGACATCCTCGACCTCGTCGATGCCGGCCACGGCATCGCCGCATTCAGTCGTGAGGGGCTCGACGACCGCGCGCGCGACCTCGTCGAGGCGATCGAGCATGCCGATGGCCTGGTGATCGGCTGCCCGGTATTCCAAGGCTCGTATCCCGGCCTCTTCAAGCATGTCTTTGACCTGATCAAGCCCCGTGTGCTGCGCAACCGCCCGGTGCTGCTGACAGCGGTCGGCGGCGGGCTGCGCCACTCCCTGGTGGTCGAGCATCAGCTCCGTCCGTTGTTCGGGTTCTTCGAGGCCTGCACGGTGTCGACCGCGATCTATGCGAGCAGCGACGAACTGGCGCCGGGCGGCCTGCTGGCGCCGATGATTGCCGCTCGCCTCGCCAACGCCGTGGAACAATTCGCAGCGCTTGTCGGCGACCGCCGGGCCAACGCCGCATGAACCCTCTTCCGCTGCGGTGCCCAGACAGGCTGCCTTCGACCGGAGACATCCATCATGCTTGAGACTGTCAAACCCTCGCCCGACCTCACCGGCTTTGCTCGCGCAGAATACGACATCAACGGCGTGCGCACCGTCGTGCACACCATCGGAAGCGGCGCCCCGCTGGTGTTCCTGCACGGCACGGGAACGTTTACCGGCTTTGAGATGGCGCGCGACTGGGCGAAGCGGCACACCGTCATCATTCCCTATCAGGCCGGTTTCGGCGATTCCGGCGATGCGGCTTGGATCGATACGATCGAGGATCATGTCCTCCAGACCACGGACTTGCTCGACAAGCTGGGACTGGCGACGTTCGATCTTGCCGGATTTTCGTTCGGTGGGTGGCTCGCCGCCGAGCTCGCCATCCGCCAGCCGCATCGCGTCCGCAAGCTGGTGCTAGTCGCGCCCGCCGGCCTCGTGGTTGCGAGCGCGCCGGCCCCCGGCCTGTTCGAGATCGCGCCACAGGATTTGCCGGCCTATCTCGCGCACGATCCGTCAAACGCGCTCCGTTACTTTCCCAGGGCGCCAGATCCTGCGTTCGACGCCCGCCTCGGGCGCGAGGTGACGGGCTTCGCCAAGCTGATCCGCACCGATCCGCAGGGCAATCCAAAGCTCGCGCACTGGCTGCACCGGATCACGATGCCGACGCTGGTCTTGTGGGGCGCCGCGGATCGCCTGCGCCCAACGGCGCAGGCCGAGGCCTGGAAGGCCGGGCTGCCCCACGCGCGCGTGACGCTGGTGCCGGACGCGGGACATCTGGTGTTCGAGGAAACGCCTTCCGCTGCGCATCACGTCACCGATTTCCTAGCCGAGTAGCTCAGACAGAAGGACACCCACCATGATCGAGATGCCGCCGGGCGTTACCCCCGCCAAGGACGGCTTTGGCAACATCGTCTGGAACATTCTGGGCCAGACATACACGCTGAAGCAGCACTCCGAGGCGTCGATGGCTTGGCATGCCGTGTTTCCCGACGGCACCTTCGTGCCGCCGCACGTTCATCCGACCCAGGACGAATTCGTCTACGTACTGAGCGGCCGTTACGATCTCTGGCTTGACGGGAAGGACCTGGTGGCGACCGCCGGGGACCTCGTGCGCATGCCCAAGGGCATTCCCCACGGCATCTTCAACAAGTCCGGCGAAACCGCGACCAGCCTGTTCTGGGTCGCGCCGACACGATCGCTCAAGGAGCTGTTCGAGCGCATCCACAACCTGCCCGATCCGCAGGAAGTCGTTCGGCGTGCCGCCGAGCACGAGGTCAATTTCCTGCCGCCCCCGGCCTGATGCTCGTCTCCCGCCGAAAGCTCAAACCGCGAGGATCGATCATGACGACCGACTGGACCACCATTTCCGAGAGCGACCGCCGACGGATCGCCGGCTGGCAAAAGGGCATGCTGGCGCTCGCCATCTTCTGCGAGATATTCCTCGCGGCCGACTGGTACGCCTTCGCCGCCGTGCTGCCGTTCGTCTCGGAGAGCCTGAAACTCAATCCCGCCGAGGCCGGTCTGGCGCAGGGCATCTTCGCACTGACCTATGGCATCGGCATGGTCGTGTGGTCACCGGTGAGCCGCGCGATGACGGCGCGCAACATGCTGCTGATCGGGCTTGCCGGCACCGGTCTCGGGATGATGCTTCAGGTGTTCGTCCAAACCTACACCCAGCTTGTGCTGCTGCGGCTCCTGATCGGCTTCTTCGATGCCGGCATTTTCATCGGCAACATGAAGCTGATCTTCGGCTGGTTTCCGCAGAGCCGGCGCGGCTCGGTGGTCGGAATCATCCTTGCGGCCTACAGCCTCGCCATCACACTGGATTTCGCACTCGGCATTCCTCTGACCATTGCGGCCGGATGGCGGACTTTCTTCGCGGTACTGGCCGCCGGCACCCTGATCGTCGCCGCGATTGACGCCCTCGTCGTTCGCAATGGCCCTCGCGAGATCGGCATCGCCGACTTCACTTGGGGCAATGAGACGCCTCAGGAGCACCTGCCTCTTGGCGAAATCTTCCGCTCGAAATGGATCGCGGTCGGTGGTTTCGGCATCGTGGCCTGTACCTTCGCAATCGCCGGCACGGCCACCTGGGTGGTGCCCGCTTTTATCGCCGTGCAGCACATGCCGCCGGAAGTCGGCGCCGTGATCGGGACCGTGATGGGGTTATCGCAGGTCCTGTTCCTGGTGGTCGGCGGCTACATGTCCGACCGGCTCCCCCACAC